>DATJIR010000208.1:0-13599 GCA_035493135.1 Verrucomicrobiia bacterium | reverse complement strand
CTCCGGGCCGGGTCGCCGCCCGATCCAGCTAGCCGGCGCTGGGCCGGCTCTCTTCCGCGGCCGCGGGCTCGTGGCTCCCGTCCTCGGGGGCCATGCCGCGCATTCCCGGGCCCTGCGGCCCGCGATGCTGCCACCGCTGGGTGAGCAGCGCGCGTAGCTTGTCGCGCTGCTCCGGCGTCAGCACCTGGCGGCTCTGCTCCATGGTGCGGATCCGCGCCACGCGCCCATCCGCGTGCAGCTTCTCGATCTCCCGCACCTTGGTCTCGATCTTGGACAGGTCCCGTGGCTTGTTGGCGTCCGCGGGGTCCGGCATCATCATCGTGCGCAGATCCAGCTCGGCGAGGCGACGGTCGGCCTGCCGCTTGATGGCGTCCCGCTGCGCGTCCGTGCCGAGCTTGCGCAGGCTGTCGACCTGCGCCGGGGTCAGGGCCAGCTCCTGGCGATGACGCAGCGCCAGCCCCGCCAGCGAGAAGCGGTGCATCTTGTGCCGGTGCCAGCTCCCGTGGCCGTGCATGGGCCCGTGCCGGCGCTCGCCCATTCCTGGGCGTGGGGCGTCGGGCTGGGCCTGGGCGAGCTGCCCGGCCTCCTGGGCCTCCGCAGGGGCGGGCGGCGCCTGTGCCGCCGCGGGCAGGGTCATGCCCAGTACCAGGGCCAGTCCCCCCATCGTGCCGGCGAATGTGCCGGCGAGTGCGCTGTGTGCCTTCATGGCGTCCTCCTCCTTGCCCGTCGTTGCGGGCGGGTCGGCAGCGGGGACCCCCAGGGCCCCCGGTAGGTTCCACCCTTCTGCCCATACTGACGAGCCACCGGGGTGGCGCGTTGACCCGCGGCCGCAGAAGTAGGGGGCTCAGGAGGCGACGACGGCGGCGACCTGGCGGGAGACCAGGCGGGCGTAAAGTCCGCGCCGGCGCAGGAGATCCTCGTGTCGCCCCTGCTCGATGACCCGTCCCTCGTCGAGCACCACGATCTGGTCGGCGGCCCGCACCGTGGACAGGCGGTGGGCGATCACGATGGTGGTGCGGGCGCGGGCCAGGCTCACGAGCGCCTCCTGCACGATCTGCTCGTTGACCGCGTCCAGGTGGGAGGTGGCCTCGTCCAGGATCAGCACCGGGGCGTCCCGCAGGAACGCGCGAGCGATGGCCACGCGCTGGCGCTGGCCGCCGGAGAGCTGCAGCCCCCGCTCGCCCACCTTCGTGTCGAGGCCCTCGGGGAGCCCGGCCACCAGGAGGCCGAGGGCGGCCCGCTCGATCGCGGCGGCCAGTTCCGCCCCGGAGGCGTCGGGACGCGCGATGCGGATGTTGCCGGCGAGCGTGTCGTTGAAGAGGTGCGTGTCCTGCGCGACCAGCGCGATGTGGCGGCGCAGGTCCTCGAGCGCCCACGCGCGCAGGTCGTGGCCGCCGAGCGTGATCGCGCCCCGCTCCGGATCCCAGAAGCGCAGGAGCAGGCTCGCGATCGTGGTCTTGCCCGCGCCGGACGGGCCGACCAGCGCGACGGTGGCGCCCGCCGGCACCGTGAACGACACCGCGGCCAGCGCGGGCCGCCGGCGCCCGGGATACGTGAAGGTGACGTCGTGCAGGGCGATGGCCGCCGCGTCGTCGCGCCGCGGTCCCGGCAGCGCGACCCCTGGCCCGTCGGCGATCCGCACCGGCTCGGCGTGCACCGCGTGCACGCGGCGGGTGGCGGCCAGGGTGTCGGCGAGCTGGCGTCCCACCTGGGCGATCTCCCACACCGGCACGAACGCGGACATCGCGAGCAGCGTGAGGAGCGGCAGCATCGCGCCCTCGAGCCGGCCCGAGGCCACCAGCCACGCGCCCACGACCGTGACCGCGAGCCCGCCGAGGCCGGTGGCCACGTCCTGCAGCGCGGACTGGCGCGCGAGGTCGGCGAGGAAGGGTATGCGCGCCCTCGCGTAGGCGGTCGCCCGGGCCGCGAGGGCCTCGCCCCGATGCGCCTCCTGCTGGAACGCCACGATCTCGGCGAGGCCCTGCGCCGAGTCGACCGCGTGCGCGTTCAGCTCGCCGGAGGCCTCGCGGGCGCGCGCGCTCAGCCGGTCGATGCGCGCGCGGCCCAGCACCGGGCTCAGCCCCGCGTAGGCCAGGAACGGCACCACCGCCGCCGCCATCGCCCAGCCGAAGACCGCCAGCGTGCCCAGCACCACCGCGGGCACGAGCACCGCGACCAGGCCCGGGGTGATGGTGTGGGCGAAGAAGTACTCGATCAGCTCGATGTCGTGGGTGGCCACGCCCAGGAGATCGCCGGTGCGCCGCGCCGACAGGTAGGCCGGGCCGAGGGCCACCAGCTTGCGGAAGAAGCGCATGCGCATGTCCGCGAGCAGGCGGTAGGCCATGTCGTGCGCGAGCCAGGACTCGAGCCAGTGGAGCACGCCCGCGGAGGGCGCCACGATGAGCAGCGCGGCCAGCAGGGCCCGCGTGGGCTCCCCGCGGCTCACCGCGCGGACGACCAGCGCGCTCAGGAGGCCCACGCCGATCAGGGCGGCCACGCGGGCCACGCCCAGCACGAACGTGACGACGAGGCGGCCGTGATAGCCCGACGCCAGCCCGAAGAGGATGCGACCCACCTCGCGCCATCCCGGACCCGTCGCCCGCAGGACCGCGGGCGCCTCCTCGCCTCCCCCGCCGACATCCCCGGCCGTCGCCGCGGCGCTCTCCGCCTCCTCCGATGCGGCGTCGCCCAGGCCGCCGCCGCGCCCGCCGCCCGCCTGGCCGGCCATGAGCCGCCGGTAGACGCCGTCGCGCGCCATGAGGGTCGCGTGCGTGCCGCTCTCGGCGACGCGCCCCTCGTCCAGCACCAGGATGCGGTCGGCCCCGATGATGCTCGAGAGGCGGTGGGCGAAGATGAGGGTGGTGCGGCCTCGCATCAGGCGATCGAGCGCCTCCTGGATCGCGGCCTCGCTCTCCGCGTCGACCGAGGACAGGGCCTCGTCCAGGATCAGGATCGGCGCGTCGCGCAGCAGCGCGCGGGCGATCGCGATGCGCTGGCGCTGGCCGCCGGAGAGGCGTACCCCGCGCTCGCCCACCACCGTCCGGTAGCCCTGCGGGAGCGCCACGATCGTGTCGTGGACGTTGGCGTCCCGCGCGGCCGCCTCGAGCTCGGCCTGGCTCGCGTCGGGCCGGCCCATGCGCAGGTTGTCCTCCACGGTGCCGTGGAAGAGGTAGGTGTCCTGGCTCACCACCGCGATCAGCCGTCGCAGGTCGTGCAGCGAAAGCTCGCGCAGGTCGTGCCCGCCCACCGTGACCCGGCCCGCGGTGGGATCCGCGAAGCGCAGCAGCAGGCGCGAGATCGTGGACTTGCCGGCCCCGCTCGCGCCCACCACCCCGATCCGCTCGCCCGCGGCCACCTGGAACGCCAGCTCGCGCAGCGCCGGCCCGCGGCCGCCCGGGTAGGCGAAGGTCACGTGCTCGAACGCGATCGAGGGCTGGATCGGGGGGGCTGCGATGAAGCGATTGTCTTGATCGGGGGGGAGCGGCGCCGCTCCTCCCCCGAGCCCCCCCACCGCCTGGCTCGGGCCGCTCGCGGTGGTGCTGTTCGTGGTGGATTCGCGCGTGCCGATATCCAGGACCTGGGGCTTCACGGCGAGCAGCTGGCGGATGCCCTGGGCGGCCGAGAGGCCGAGCATGCCCTGGTGGAGCACGGTGCGCAGCTCGCGCAGGGGGCGGAAGATCTCGACCCCGAGCATCAGCACCACCACCAGGGCGGTGAGCTCCATGCTCCCGGCCTGCACGCGATGGGCGCCGAGGGCGAGGGCCACCGCGGCGCCGAGCGCGATGCACACGTCGCTGATGCCGCGGGCCATGGTGTTGGTGCCGAGCAGCCACATCGTGGCCTGGAAGAGCGAGCGGCCGCGCTCCTCGAGCAGGCGCGCGCGCGCCCCGCTCTGGCCGAAGGCGGCCAGCGTCCGCAGCCCCTGGATCGCGTCGAGGAACTCGGCGCCGTAGGCCTTGTAGGCCTGCGAGCGCGCGAGGCTGTGGCGGCTGTCCCAGCGATGCCAGAAGGCGGGGAGGAGGAAGGTGGCCACCGCGGCGGCCAGGATCACCCCGGCCAGCGGCAAGTCGATCGCGGCCACGATCGCGAAGATCAGGAGTGGGGTGAGGGCGGAGACGAAGAGCTGGGGCAGGTACTGCCCGAAGTAGACCTCGAGCTGCTGCACGCCCTCGACGACCGAGAGGATCACGTCGCCGGTGCGCGCCTGGGTGAAGTGGGCCGGGCCGAGCGCGGTGATCTGGGCGTAGAGCGTCCCGCGCAGCCGCGCCTGGACGCGGGCCGCGGTGTGGTGGGCCACCATCGCGCGGCCGTACTCGAGGACGCCGCGCAGGGCGACGAGGGCCGCGACGCCGGCCACCGGCCACGCCAGGCGCCCGAGCGAATCGCCGCCGAGCAGGCGCCCCAGCACCCACCCGAGCAGCGCCAGCCGCGCGGTGCCGACCAGCACCGAGAGGAGCCCGGCCAGCGTGGCCCCCGCGATCCGGAGTCGCACGCCCCGGGTGAACGCCCAGAGCCAGCCGTCGATGTACACGTCAGGCCCGCGCGCGCAGGCGGCCGGCCACCCCGCGCACCTTGCGGGGCGCCGCGAGCCAGATCGCCACCGCGGAGACCACGCTGCAGCCGATCGCGATCTGGAAGGCCAGGACGTAGGTGCCGGTGTGGTCGTGCAGCACCCCGGTGAGCCACGGGCCCACCGCGCCGCCCGCGATGGAGGAGAGCATCAGGGTGCCGAAGATCGAGCCGTAGTGCGGGCCCTGGAAGATCTCGGCCGGGATCGCCCCCACCACCGACGTGAGCCCGTAGCCGAGCATGCCCTGCGCGACCACCATCACGTAGAGGAGCGTCATGGTGGGGGAGTCGGCCAGCAGCAGCAGGGCGGCGTAGCAGATCGCGAAGCCGAGCGCGCCGACCGTCCACACCCACTCGCGTCCGATGCGGTCCGAGAGCCACCCGAGCGCGATCTGGCCCGGGATGCCGGCCAGGCTCACGATGCCGAGCGCCCACGCCGCGTCGGTCGGGCGGAAGCCGATCTCGATCAGGTACTTGGTCTGGTGCACCTGCACCGCGTACCACGCGAAGAGGCCCATGAAGTAGCCGACCGCGATCCACCAGAAGCGGGCGGTGCGGGCCGCGCGCCCGAGCGTCCAGTCCACCGCGGCCCACGCGGTGTCGATCACGTTGGAGGGGCGGGCCGCCGCGGCGCCCGCGACGGTGCGATCGCCGTCAGGCTCGAGCCCCATGTCCTCCGGCCGCCGTCGCAGCAGGAGGTTGAGCGGTACCAGCAGGAGCAGCACGAGCAGGCCCATGGCCCAGCACGCGGTGCGCCACCCGAAGCGTCCGATGAGGTTCTGCATCCACGGCAGCAGGATGACCGAGCCCACCCCGACGCCGGAGAACGCGAGGCTCATCGCGAGGCCGCGGCGGCGCACGAACCAGTTGGGCAGGAAGAGCGACTGACCCGTGTAGCCGATGCACACGCTGCCGCCGCCCACCATGACCCCGAGGGTGGCGTAGAGATGCCAGGGCCGGCTCACCAGGGTGGCCAGCAGCAGGCCGCCCCCGATCAGGAGCACGCCCAGCTCGATCACCACGCGCGGGCCGCGCCGGTCCATGAGCCGGCCGAGGGACGGGCTCAGCACCGCGGAGACGAGGAATCCGAACGAGAAGGCGCCCGCGATGAGCCCCCGCTCCCAGCCGAACTCGTCGAGGATCGGGGGGAAGAGCAGGGAGAACGCGGTGCGTGCGTTGATCCCCACGCCCATGGTGACGAAGACCACCGCCACGACGACCCAGCCGTAGAAGATGGGCAGGCGCACGAGCGGGGATTGTACCCCGTTTGACTCCGCCGTGGGGATTTGCCAGGATGTGCCGGCCGATCTCGACCCTTCGCGGTTCACTACGCAGCGCGTCGGCGCGGCGCGGGCACCAGGTGCGGGCCCGCCGCGCGTGTGAGGACTGACCATGACCCCACCGAACACCGTTCTCGACGTCACGCAGCACGAGCACACCGCCGGCCGCGCGGGCGACAAGCTCAAGGGTCGGGTGGCCTTCGTGACCGGTGGCACCCGCGGCATCGGCGCCGCCATCGGCCGCAGCCTGGCCAGCCAGGGCGCGATCCTCGCCGCCGGCTACGCGGGCAACGACGACGCGGCGGCCAAGTTCCGCGACAGCTTCGCGGCCGCCTACTCCACCGCGGTGAGCATCCACAAGGGCAACGTGGGCGAGGCGGCGGACTGCCGGCGCACCATCGACGAGGTGATCACGAGCCACGGGCGGCTCGACATCCTAGTGAACAATGCGGGCATCACCATCGACAAGACCGTGCTCAAGCTCTCCGACGAGGACTGGCACAAGGTGCTGAACGTCAACCTGTCCGGCGCGTTCTTCCTCTCGCAGGCCGCGCTGCGCCACATGGCGGAGCGGGGGAGCGGGCGCATCGTGAACGTCTCGTCGGTCATCGGCGAGATGGGCAACATCGGGCAGGCCAACTACGCGGCGTCGAAGTCGGGCCTGTTCGGCCTCACCAAGACCCTGGCCCGGGAGGCCGCCTTCCTGCTCGCCAAGGCGGGCCGGCTCGCGGATCCGAACGGGGTCGGCCTCACCGTCAACACCGTGACCCCCGGCTTCATCGCCACCGAGATGCTCGAGCACATCCCGGCCAAGGTCCTGGAGCGGATCGTCGGCCAGATCCCGCTCGGCCGGCTCGGCAAGCCCGAGGAGGTCGCGCGCGTCGTGCACTTCCTGGCCGCCGACGCGTCGAGCTACATCACCGGCCAGGTCTGGGGGGTCAACGGCGGCCTGGACATGTAGCGAACACCTTCCAACAGGAGATCCCGATCATGTGCGTGGACGACGATTCCTTTCCTCCCATTCGCCCGATCGCGGGCGGAGCGGCCGGCTCGCGCGACTTCCACCTGACCTCCGCCGACGGCACCCGCGTCATGGCCCACGTGGCCCGCGCGGCCAAGCCCACCGGCGCGGGCATGGTGGTGATCCCGGACGTGCGTGGCCTGCACCCGTACTACAAGGAGCTGGCCGACCGTTTCGCCGAGATCGGCGTCGACTCGGTGGCGATCGACTTTTTCGCGCGCACCGCGCCGAGCGAAGACCGCAGCGAGAAGTTCGACTTCATGGCCCAGGTGCCGCTGACCAAGCCGGAGACGCTCCAGGCCGATATTGCCGCTGCCGCGGCCTACCTTCGTACCCCCGACGGCGGGCAGGTTAAGTCGCTCTACTCGGTCGGCTTCTGCTTCGGCGGGGCGCTGTCCTACCTGCAGGCCGCGAGCGGGCTCGACTACGCGGGGGTGATCGGCTTCTACGGCTGGCCGTCCGGGCTCAAGCGCTGGCCGGATCGCCCCAAGCCGGTCGACGCGGTGCCCCGCTACAAGTGCAAGGTCCAGTCGATCTTCGGGGGCGCCGACGAGGGCATCCCGCCCGCCGACGTGGAGGCCTTCGACGCCGCGCTGCGGAAGGCGGGGATCAAGCACGACATGAAGGTGTACGAGGGGGCGCCGCACAGCTTCTTCGACCGCAAGTACACCGAGTTCGCCGAGGCGTCGGCCGACGCGTGGACGCGCGTGCAGGCCTTCGTCACCGGAAAGTAGGGATCACCTCGCGGGTCAGGATGTCGAGGGTCCGGCGCATCTGATCGAGGGAGAGGAGGCCGCTGGGGTTCAGCTCGGCGACGATGCCGGCGAGCCCCAGGTCCTCCACGATCTCGCCCAGGCGGTCCCGGAGCGCGGGGGCGGTGCCGAACGCGACCCGCGTCTTCAAGATTTCGTCGTACGACATGTTGACGATGCGGTCGGCCATGGCCTGTCGGCGGTCGCCGGGACCGGCGCCGGCGCGCCCGAGCCCGGAGCGGATCAGCTCCACGTGTCGCTCGAAGAAGTAGGTCATCGCCTCTCGCGGCTCCTCGCGCGCGGCCTGCTCGGTCGGCGCCGCGTAGACCGGGATGCGCAGGTAGACGTCCGCCTCACCCACCTGTCGCGACTCGCGCCAGGCGTCGCGGTACGCCTTCAGGTGCCCGCGCAGCAGCGGGATGTCGAGATCGCGCAGGCCGATGAACAGCGGCAGCCCGAGTCGCGCGACCTGCGGAAAAGTCTCCGGCGAGTTGGCGGCCATGCGCAACGGCGGGTGCGGCACCTGGTAGGGCGTGGGCGCGACGGTCACGGTGGGGAAGCGGTGGAACTGGCCCTCGTAGCTGAACGGCCGGCCCTTCCAGGCCTCCCGGATGATCGTGAGGCACTCGAGGAACCGGGCCTGGCTCTCCCCGTAGGGCACGCCCAGCAGATCGTAGGTGCGGGCCGAGCCGCTGCGGCCGACGCCGAAATCGAGGCGACCCTCGCTGAGCTGGTCGACGGTGGCCGCCTCCTCCGCGATGCGGAGGGGGTTGCCGAGCGGGAGGACCTGCACCGCGATCCCGATCCGGAGGCGTCGGGTGCGCGCGGCCAGGAAGCTGGCGAAGGCGAGGGGGGCCGACTGGATCGAGCGGGAGCCGTTGAAGTGGATCTCGCCGAGCCAGATCCCGTCGAGGCCCCCGGCCTCGGCCGCCTCCGCCAGCCCGATCGTCTCGCGCAGCGTGGCGCTCTCGCTGACCCCACGGCGCCTCTCCTCGAGAAAGATCCCGAAGTGCATGAGCCCGATTCCTCCGCCCGCGCATCTTGCGCCGGGGGACCTGCGTCGTCAAGTGACCCCGGCGAGCCACGCCTCCGCGGCCCGGGGCGAGCGCAGGTGGACGATCCGGGCGTGGGCGTGGGGCGGCTCGGCGAAGCGGCGCGGCAGGTCGCGACGGTAGGCCCAGTAGGTCTTGAAGAGCCAGTTGAAGAGTGAGCGATCCGACCAGAGCATCGCGTGCTCCCAGAGGCGCTCGCGGTTGCCGTTCCACAGGACCTCCCGGGTGAGTGCGCGCCGGAGGGTCCGGGCGGTCAGCCGGCGCAGGACCAGCGGAAGCGGATAGTCGAGCCAGACGATGGTGTCCGCGCGCGGCCACAGGAGGTCGCGGACCGCGCCGTAGTTGCCGGCCACCACCCACGCGGGACTCGCGGTCACGGCGGCGACCCGCGCGCGGAAGACGTCGGGCGCGACCGGGGTCCAGCTCGGCCCCCAGAAGATCGCGTCCAGCTCGACGAAGTCGGCGCCGAGCTGCCCGGCGAGCCGCCGGGCCAGGGTGGACTTGCCGGCCCCGGTTGCGCCGACCGTGACCACACGTCGCGGGCGGGCGTCGGAGGGCACCAGCGGACCGTCCCGCTAGATCTCCGAGTAGCCGCTGCCGCGGGAGTCGACGCCGCGCCCGCGCGCGGCCTCGATCCAGCCGAACTCGCGGAGGATCTGCTGGCTGTAGGTCACCCGCCCGCTGACGCGCTCGACCGGCTCGGTGGCGAGCAGGAGCGCGGCGCGCGCGATCAGGATCGGGGGCTCGCCGCGCGGATCGTCGAGGCCGCTGACGAGGCGGTGATACACCGTGCCCGGGGTGGGCACGACCTGCGAGGGGGCGAGGGAGGTGACCGAGACCCCGTACTGGTAGACCTCGGACGCGAGCCCCTGGGTGAACCGCTCGAGCGCGGCCTTCTCCGCTCCGTAGCACGTGCCGCCGCGCGCGCCCACCGCCGGATCCGGGTAGGGGCCCCGCCCGGGGCCGATGGCGGAGCCGGAGGAGATGTTCACGATCGCCCCGCTCCGGCGCGGGACCATGTCGGCGAGCACCAGCTGGCTCAGGACGAACGGAGCCTGGAAGTTCACCGCCCACGAGCGGAGCCACTTGCCGACCGGGTAGTCCTTCACCGGGATGTAATAGGTGAGCGCGGCGTTGTTGACCAGCACGTCGATCGGGCCGTAGCGCTGGCGCGCCTCGCGGATCAGGCGCTCGCACTCGGCGGGCTCGGCGATGTTGGCGCCCACCGCGTGGGCGTCGCCGCCGGCCTCGCGGATGGCCGCTACCGTGCTCTCGAGCGAGCCGGCGAGGGGATGCTGGCCTTCCTGGACGGTGCGGGCCGCGCAGACCACGCGGCCGCCCTCGGCGGCGAAGAGCCGGGCGATGTCGGCGCCGATGCCGCGGCTCGCGCCGGTGACCACGATGACCTTGCCGTCGAGTCGGCCCATGATGACCTCCGGGCCGCTATTGTCCACGACGGCGCCGCCCGGTCAACCGGGTGGATCCCGGACGACCGGGCGGCCGCGCGAGCTAGGACGAGCTGGAGAGGGCGCTGACCCGCAGTCGCTCGCCGGGGAAGATGCGGTCCGGGCGGTCGAGACCGTTCCACGCCACCAGCTGCTTGGCCGAGATGCCGTAGCGCTTGGCGATGCGCCACACCGTGTCGCCGGCCTGGACCACGTGAAGGCCCGCGCGTGGCGCCGCCACGATCTTGCGGGCGGCCGAGGTCTCGAACTCCACCGCCGCCTGCACCGTCGCGGTGGCGCCGAGCGGGACCTTCAGCTCGTAGGGCGCGTCGGGGGGAGTCTGCTTCTGCCGGAGCTCCGGGTTCAGGGACTCCAGGTCCTGCATCGACACGCCGGACAGCGCGGCGAGCCGCACGAGCCGGCTGCCCTTGGGCACCGTGACCTGCTCATAGCGGATGGGGTCCTCGGGCACGACGCTGAAGCCGTAGCGCTCGGGCTGGCGGCCGATGAGCGTCGCGGCGTGAATGGCGGGCACGAAGTTCTTGGTCTCGTCGGGCAGAAGCGGGCTCTTGTGAAGCTTCCAGAAGTCGCGCGATCCGGTGCGGTCGATCGCCTGCTGGATCTTCCCGTCGCCCGTGTTGTAGGCCGCCTGGGCCAGGTCCCACGAGCCGAACTGGGCGTAGAGGTCGCGCAGGTAGTTGGCCGCGGCCACCGTGGACTTCTCGGGGTCGAGGCGCTCGTCGAGCCAGCCGTCCACCCGCAGGCCGTACAGGCGTGCGGTCGGCGCCATGAACTGCCAGAGGCCCTTGGCCCCGGCCTGGGAGACCGCCACCGGGTTGAAGCCGCTCTCGATCATCACCGTGAATACCAGGTCGTCGGGCAGGCCCTTCTGGCGGAAGACGTCGAGGATCATCGGCAGATAGCGTCCGGAACGGGCGAGCCAGCCCTCCACGATGGCCCGCCGATAGCCGGTCTGGAAGCGATCGAGGAAGAAGCGGACGTGCTCGTTGACGTGCACGCGATACGCGGCCAGCGGCTTCGCCGGAGGGAGCATCGCGAGCACCGGGGTCCGCATCTCGCTCGGGGTCGGGGTGAAGCTGGCCGGCTGGACGATCGGGGTCTCGGCCGGCTCGCCGAAGACGTCCGCCCAGGCGGCGTCGGAGTACTTGGCGGAGTACCGGGGCTGGTCCATCGACCAGGCCGCCGGGGTTGGGCCTTCGATCTGGAGGCTGGCGTGATCCAGGGCAACGACGATCGGGGTGGTCTCGACCTCGGCCTGGGCCGACCCGGCGAGGGCCAGGCAGCCGCCGAGGAGCACTGCGATCCCGGTCAGAAAGGTCCGCGTTGAGCTACCGTTTGTCTTTGCCATAGGCCGCATGGATAGCAAGGGCCATTCCACAGATAACTAACTGTTTATATTGATGTTTTTAGGATGACAGAGCCACCTGATCCCCCTCTCTGGGTACCCCACCACCCACCCTGGGAGATTTGCGCGCTCCGCACTTTCTGCGCACTAGCTGCCGCCCGGAGGACCCGGGAGGCGACTTGACGCGACGGCAACCTGGCCCCATGCTGAGGCGCACCAATGGCCTCGGCGCGAGCGTCCGGTAGTGCATACGACGGGTACGCTCGTCGCGTCGCCCCGGCGCCCGATCCCGAGCTCACGCCGGTCGGTCCCGGCACCGCGGGCGGCGAATATCTCCGGCGATTCTGGCAGCCGGTCGCGTTCGCGCGCGATCTCGACGGGCCACCGCGCCGCGTGCGCATCCTCGGCGAGGACCTGGTGGTCTTCCGCGACCGGAGCGCGCGCACCGGCGTCCTGCATCTGCACTGCGCGCACCGCGGGACCTCGCTCGAGTTCGGCATCCCGCTCGAGCGCGGGCTGCGCTGCTGCTACCACGGCTGGGTCTTCGACGTCGACGGGCGGTGCCTGGAGACGCCGGGCGAGCCCGCGGGCAGCCGGCTCTGCGAGCGCGTGTGGCAGGGCGCCTATCCGACCCACGAGTTCTGCGGCCTCGTGTTCGCGTACCTGGGCCCGCCCGATCGACGGCCCGCGTTTCCACTCTACGATTCCTTCGACGTGCCGGGGCACACCCTGATGCCGGCGGCCGAGTTCACGCTGCCGTGCCACTGGCTGCAGGTGAAGGACAACAGCATGGACCCGGTGCACACCGCGTTCCTGCACGCGCTGTCGAGCGGCTACCAGTTCACCGCCGCCTTCGGCGTCGTGCCCGAGCTCGACTGGCTCGGCACCGAGGCGGGCATGGTCTACATCGCGACCCGTCGCATGGGCGATCTGGCCTGGGTGCGCGTGTGCGACTACATGCCGCCCAACGTGCACCAGTTCACGCGCGAGATCGAGGAGGCTTCCGCGCCCAAGGCCGCGAGCCGCCCGGTGATCATCCGCTGGGCGGTGCCCAACGACGAGACGCGCACCACCAACTTCGAGCTGGCCCAGGTGGACCCGACGTGGGGTTTCACGCCCGAGCAGGTCGCCCGTCCCGGCTTCGGCCAGTCGGGCGATCGACCCTACGAGGAGCGGCAGCGCTGCCCGGCCGACTACGACGCCCAGTCGAGCCAGCGGACGATCGCGGTCCACGCCCTCGAGCACCTCGCCTCGACGGACCGCGGGGTGATCATGCTGCGGCGGATCGTGCGCGACGGCATCCGCGCGGTGCAGGCCGGCCTGGATCCGTGGGGCACGCACTGGCCCGAGGGCAAGGTCGTCCCGACCCACACCCAGGATCTGGTCCTGCGCCTGCCGCCCGCCGCGAGCCCGGAGGCCGACCGGCGGCTCCTGCGCGAGGCCGGGCGCCGCGCCGTCACCGGCTGAGGCGCGCCTTCCGTGTGGATCGTCCGGATCGCGCTGGATCGGCCGTACACCTTCGTGGTGCTCGCCCTGCTGATCCTGATCGTGAGTCCGGTGGTGATCGCCCGCACCCCCACCGACATCTTTCCCGCCATCAACATCCCGGTCATCGCGGTGGCCTGGCAGTACAGCGGGCTCAACACCGAGGAGCTCGAGGGGCGAATCACCACGTCCTACGAGCGGGTGCTCACCACCACGGTGGACAACATCCAGCGCATCGAGTCCACCACCGTCAACGGGCAGGCCATCATCAAGGTGTACCTCCAGCCGAACGCGCGCCTGGACACCGCCAACGCCCAGATCACCGCGATCTCGCAGACCGTGCTCCGCCAGTACCCGCCCGGCATCGGGCCGCCGCTGATCATCAACTTCAGCGCGTCGAGCGTGCCGATCCTCCAGCTCGCGCTCTCCGGCGAGGGGCTCGCCGAGCAGCAGCTCTTCGACGTGGGGGTCAACTTCCTGCGCCCGCAGCTCGTGACGATCCCGGGGGTCGCGATTCCGTGGCCCTTCGGCGGCAAGCAGCGCCAGGTCATGGTCGATCTCAACACCCGGATGCTGCAGGCCAAGGGCCTGGCCCCCGCCGACGTGCTCAACACCATCAATCTACAAAA
>DATJIR010000207.1:0-2425 GCA_035493135.1 Verrucomicrobiia bacterium | reverse complement strand
GATCGAGCACGCGTCGAAGAGCGTGATCGACTTCCCCATGATCCAGGACGTGGCGGCGCTCCTGTGGGTGGTCAACCTGGGCTGCATCGACCTGAACCAGTGGTACGCGCGGTGCGACGACACCGACCGCCCGGACTACCTCCACTTCGATCTCGACCCGGTCAAGGGCGCGGGCTTCGAGGAAGTGCGGCAGGCCGCGCTGGTGGTGCGGGAGGCGCTCGACGGCTTGAAGATGCCGAGCTACCCCAAGTCGACCGGCTCGCGCGGCATCCACGTCTACGTCCCGATCGTCCGCGGGCCCACGCAGAAGCAGGTCTGGGGCGTGGCCCAGGCCATCGCGCAGGCCCTGGCGGTGGCGCGGCCGAAGCTGATCACCGCCGAGTACCGGATCGCCAAGCGTCCGGTCGGCCGGGTCCTGGTCGACTACAACCAGAACGCGTGGGGGCGCACGCTCGCCTCGGTGTACTCGGTGCGCCCGCGCCCCCGGGCGCCGGTGTCGGCCCCGGTCACCTGGCGCGAGGTGGAGCGCGGCTTCCGGATCGACGACTTCCGCCTGGACAACATGGCCGCGCGCGTGAAGAAGCACGGCGACCTGTGGAAGCCACTGCTGGCCCGGACCGGCCGCTTCCGGCTCGAGGGCCTGCTGTGAGCCTGCCGCTCGCCTCTCCGTACGCCCCGATGGAAGCGCGGCTCGTGGACGAGATCCCCACCGGCCCGGGCTGGCAGTACGAGCCCAAGTGGGACGGCTTCCGCTGCCTGGCCTTCCGCGACGGCGACCGGATCGAGCTGCAGTCGAAGAGCGGTCAGCCTCTGGCGCGCTACTTCCCGGAGGTGGTCGAGCACCTGCGCGCGCTGCCCGCCCGCACCTTCGTCCTCGACGGTGAGATCGTGATCCCGGTGGACGGGCGCCTGTCGTTCGACGACCTGCTCCAGCGCATCCACCCCGCCGCGAGCCGGATCGAGCGGCTCTCGCGTGAGCGCCCCGCGGTCCTCATCGTGTTCGACCTGCTGGTCGACTCGACCGGCAAGTCCCTCGTCGGGCGCCCCCTCCGCGAGCGCCGGCGGCGGCTCGAGGCCTTCGCGGCCCGCGCGCTGGCCGGCCGCGACGACGTCCGCCTGTCGCCGGCCACCGAGGACGCGCGCCAGGCCCAGGGGTGGCTCGACATGGCGGGGGCCGCACTCGACGGCATCGTGGCCAAGCGGCTCGATCTCGGCTACCAGACCGGCGAGCGGACCGGCATGCAGAAGGTGAAGCGCCGCCGGACCGTCGACTGCGTGGTCGGGGGCTTTCGCTACGCGGCGGGCGCGCGCGTGGTGGGCTCGCTGCTCCTCGGGCTCTACGACCCGGACGGGCTGCTCCACCACGTGGGCTTCACCTCGGGCTTCCCGGCCGCGGACCGTCAGGCGCTCCTGGCGAAGCTCGCCCCGCTCGTGAAGGCGCCCGGCTTCACCGGGCGCGCGCCCGGCGGGCCAAGCCGCTGGAGCACCGACCGCTCGGGAGAATGGGAGCCGCTCGAGCCCCGCCTGGTCGTCGAGGTCAGCTACGACCACTTCACCGGCGACCGCTTCCGCCACGCGACGCGCTTTCTCCGCTGGCGGCCCGACAAGGCGCCGCGGCAGTGCACGCTCGACCAGGTGGCGCCTAGTAGCCCCGAGCCCGGTCCACCAGGTTCAGCAGCGGCTCCCCGACCAGGTGCCGGCGCAGGTTCTCGGCGAAGAGCACCGAGCACTTCTCGTCGTAGCTCGGCAAGAACCCGGAGACGTGCGGCGAGAGGATGACGTTGTCGAGCCCGTAGAGCGGGTGTCCGGCGGGCGGCGGCTCCTGGGCGAAGACGTCGACGGCGGCGCCCGCGATCCGCCGGTCGCGCAGCGCACGCGCCAGCGCGGCCTCGTCCACGCTCGCGCCCCGTCCCACGTTGATGAAGTAGGCGGAGGGCTTCATGCGCCCGAGCGCGGCGTCCCCGATCAGCCCGCGGGTCTCCGCGGTCAGCGGCGCGCAGAGCACGACCACGTCCGACCTGGCCAGCAGCGAGTCGAGCTGCGCGTGCCCGAGCCACTCGTCGGGCAGGCGACCCTCCGGGTCCCCGGTGCCCGGCAGGCAGTAGCCGTCGTCGGCCCGCCGCGCCGGATCGCGCTTGCTCGCGAGCACGGTCATCCCGAAGGCCGCCTTGGCGATCCGGGCCAGCTCGCGGCCGATGCTCCCGTAGCCGATGATGCCGAGCGTGGCGCCGCGCACCTCGGACGGCACGAAGAGCGGCCACCGCTGCTCGTCGGGGGGCCAGGCTCCCCGGGCCTGCCACTCGACCATGCGGGGCACCCGGTGGGCCAGGGCCAGCAGCATCGTCACCGCGTACTCGGCGATGGTCGCGGCGTGCACCCCGCTCGTGGTGGCGAGCGGCAGCGTGGTGTCGGTGTAGAGCGGATG
>DATJIR010000206.1:0-12087 GCA_035493135.1 Verrucomicrobiia bacterium | reverse complement strand
TGCGCACCAGCTCGAAGCGGTCGCGCGCCTCGTCGATCTGGCGGTTCAGCCGGCTCGTCTCCGCGCTCATGGTGAGCACGTAGGAGCGGGTGGCCGGGTCCAGGGTGCGGGCGAGCAGGTCGTCGTTGATCTCGCGTGCCTCGTCGAGGCGCGCCTTCTCGGTGGCCCAGCGGCTCATCAGGAGCCGCACCGGCACCACGAGCGGGCCGTTGCGATCCGCCTGCTCGAGCTTCTTGGCCTCGTCGCGCGCGGCGGCGTAGTCGTCGAGATCGAGCAGCGCCTGCACGAGCCCGGCGCGGGCCCAGGGGGCCTCCCGCGATCGCGGGTACGCCGAGAGCATGCCCCGGTACGACTTGGCCGCGTCGAGCGGCTGGCCCGCCGCGCGGCTCCACCAGCCGAGGCGCAGCAACCCGCTGTCGATGAGCACCTGGGGGCCGCCGGAGACGAAGGTCTGCAGCCGCTGGACCGCGCCCGGGTAGTCGCCGAGGCGGCCGAGGGTGTCGCCGAGCCAGAAGGTCCCTTCCCACGCCACCGCGCGCGGCGCGCTCTGGTTGAGCAGGCCGGCCCACGTGTCGCGCGCCTCCGGATAGCGCTTGAGCCCGTACAGCGCGAGCCCGCGGCCGTGACGCGCG
This sequence comes from Verrucomicrobiia bacterium, assembly GCA_035493135.1. Lineage (GTDB taxonomy): Bacteria > Methylomirabilota > Methylomirabilia > Rokubacteriales > CSP1-6 > CAMLFJ01. The sequence continues at coordinate 11,455 of DATJIR010000206.1, read as the reverse complement.
TACGGAATGAGCGCCGGCGGCGCGCCGCTCTTGAGCAGGGAGTCGAAGTAGGTCAGCGCGCGGTCGGGCTTGCCCAGCTCGAGCGAGACCCAGCCCAGCTGATGGGTCGCGTACATCCCGAGCTCGCCGCGCGGGTCGTCCTGCTGCACCTGCAGCATGAGGCGCTCGACGTCGGCCGGCTTGCCGAGACGCAGGAGCGTCTCGCCGAGCCAGTAGCGGGCCTCGCGGATCTGCCCGCGCTCGGTGGCGGACTGCACCGCGCGCTCGAGGACGTCGCGTGCCTCGTCGAGCTCGCCGCGCTGGTAGCGGGCCCGCCCGCACTCGATCAGCTCCGAGGCCACCCCGAAGAGGCTGCCCACCGGATTGCACGCGAGGAAGCGCGGCGGGGCCAGCGGGGCCACCGGGCGCTCGCCCAGGTTGCCGACCATCGGAGCGGGCGGCAGCTCGGGCATGCCCACCGGCGGCGGGGGCAGCGGGACGGCGGGGAGCGGCACCGGCGGCTTGTCGAGCGGAGGCGAGGCGAGCGGCACGAGCGCGGCCGCGTCCGGCGGCGGCAGGATCAGCGCGATCTCGGCGCGCGCGGCCCCGCCGGGCAGGAGCGCCAACAGCGCGGCGGCCATCATGAAGGTCGCCCGGGGCCGGGAGCGCGTCCGGCTCACTTGGTCGCCTGCCCGCCCGACGACTTGCCGGTCGAGCCCTTTTTCGGCGCGGGCCGGGCGCCGCTCTGGTCGCTCTTGAGGTTGGCGTTGACGGCGGCGAGCCGCTCCTTGGCCCAGGACGCGAGCGTCTTGTCGGGGCTCTTGCTCGCCACCTCGTCGTAGAACTTGGCGGCCTGCGACCACTGGCGCTGCTCCTCGTGGGCGAGCCCGGTGCCGGCCAGGGCGCGGTAGCGGAGCGCCGGCTCGAGCGCCAGCGCCTCCGACGCGGACTTGAAGGCCGCGACCGCGGCGGCGTGACGCCGCTGCTTGAGCTCGCTCTCGCCCAGCAGCACGAACGCCTCGCCGCGCACCGCATCCTCGGGGCTGCGGGAAGCCGCGCGCGCCAGGGTCGCCGCGTCCTTGAAGCTGTTCTTGCCGAAGGCGGTCTGGGCCATCTCGAGCGAGACGCGTCCAGCGAGCGGGTGGTCGGGGAAGTCCTTGCGCAGGCGCGCCCACGCGGAGTCGGCGTCGCGCGGGCGGCCGAGCTTGCTCGCGACCAGCCCCGCGTCGTAGAGCCCCTCCGCGGTCGCGGGCGACTGCGCGATCAGCGCCTTGTACTCCTCGGCCAGCTCGCCCTTCTTGCCCTGGCGCACGAGCGTGTCCACCACGTTGCGCCGCGCGGTGGGGGCCAGGTCGGAATTGGGATAGGCCTTGGCGAAGGCGCGCAGCTCGCCCACCCCTTCATCGGTCTGGCCGCCCGCGACGAGGGCCTGGCCGAGCGTGTAGCGGGCCTCCGGCAGCAGCCGGTGATCGGGATACTTGCTCACGAAGCCCCGGAGGAGGCCGATCGCCTCGTCGGGCCGCTTCAGCTCCACGAGCGTGCGGGCCAGGTAGAAGGTGGCGGACGGGACGTTGGCGTGCTCGGGGTAGCTCGAGAGGATGCGGCGGAACTCGGTGACCGCCTGGTCGCGACGCTTGAGCTCGAGATTGACCCAGGCGAGCCCGTAGACTGCGTCGGGCGCGCTGGGCGAATTCGGGTTGTCGGTGAGGATGCGGTCGTAGATGGCCCGCGCCTCCGGATACCGCTTCATCCGGAACAGCGTCTCCCCTTCCCAGAAGCGCGCCTCGTCGGGGCGGCCGGGAACGGGGGAGAAGGTCTGAGCCTGGCGGAACGCCTGGAGCGCGGCTTCGGGCTGGCCCTGCGACAGGCGCGCCTTGCCGAGGAGCAGGGTCGCGTCGGGCACCCGGCCGTCCGACGGGTACCGCTCGACCAGGCGCTCGAGCATGCGCCGCGACTGGGCGAAGAGCCCGTCCTGGAACGCGCGATCGCCGACCGTCCAGAGCCGCTCGGGCTCGCTCACCGCGAGCGCGGGCGCTGGCCAGGCGAGGAGCGCGGCCAGGAGCGGCCCCAGCGCGAGACCGAGCGTCAGATAGACGCGTAGCGACGTGGACGGCATGGCAATAAACCCACGCTACCACGAAAGGCCAGCCCTTACCGCATCCCGAGACCCAGGATCGACGCGGCGATCGCCAGCGTCCGGCTCTCGTCGCCGGTAAAACCTTCGTCATTGCCCTCCCAGACATCCAGCGTGAGCGGACCCCGCGTGGTCTGGAGCGCGAGGCGGCCGCCGCCCTCGGGCAGACGCATGCCCGTGCTCCCGAAGCGCACCGTCCCGTCGGAGGGCGCGAAGAGCGTGTCGGTCGTGAGGGCGAGCCGGGGCGGCGGCAGCGCCCCCGCGGTCTCCGGCGCCGCGGCCAGCATCCGACCCTGGCCGTCGCGGAGGACGAGACCGCCCAGGCCGAAGTCGGCCCGGAGGTCCTGGAGCAGGGCCGCGGGCGCCCGCCCACTCCGGGCGCGCTCGATGAACCGGGTCAGGTTGGTCAGCTCCCGGTCGGCCCGGCCGGCCACCTCGGAGAGGCGCTCGCGCCGGCTTCCGAAGGCGGCCGCGATGAGCCCGCACGCGGCCAGCGCGAAGAAAGCGACCACGTCGTCGGTCTTGGTGATCGCAAGCGTGAGGTAGGGCTCGGTCAAGAAGAAGTTGAGGCTCATCGCCGACACCAGCGCGGTGACGAGGGCGGGGCCCCGCCCGCCGAGCTCGGCCACCACGATCGTGAAGGCAAGGAAGACGAAGGCGAGGTTGGACGCCGCCACCGTCGTCCGGAGCGGGATCAGCACGATTCCGAGGGCCATGGAGCCCAGCGCTCCCGTGATGACCCAGGCCCCGATGTCGTCGGTTCGACCCATGGCGTTTGTCCTCCGCTGTCCCGCTAGCCGGGTCCGCGTCGCGCCCCGCGGGTCGGCCGACGCCGCGCGGGGCGGAACAGCAGGACGTCGCGGCTCAGCGTCACGTCCAGCTCGGGGACCGTCGTGAGGCGAGCCTGCCGGCTCGCCCGCCCCGCCCGGTAGGTCCCGACCATGACGTCGCGCACCGAGTCGGGGTCGAGTCGGACGGTGTGGCGGATGCGCTCGTGCCGATCGAGCACGAAGAGGGGGGCGAACGTCTCGATCGCCTTGTCGATCCGGTCACGGGCCACGCCCTCGCCCAGGATCAGCTCGCGCACCTCGATCAGGTCGTCGGGCGCGGGCACGACCACGAGCAGGGCGCCCCCGTCCACGAGCACCCGCCGGAACTCGGTCGGATTGCGGCGGGCGGTGATCGAGGTCACGAGCTGGAACGAGGCGTCGGCGTAGGGGAGGAAGCGGTCCGCGTTGGCCACGACCCAGTGGAGCGCCGGATGCAGCCGCGCCGCGACGTCGATCGCGGGCACCGAGATGTCGAGGCCGTGTCCTTCGCCCGCGAACCACGCGGAGATGGTCGCGAGGTGATGTCCCTCCCCGCAGCCGACGTCGAGCAGCGCGTCGCCCGCGCCCAGGGTGAGCATCCCCGCGATGGCCTCGGTGATCGCGGTCTCGACCCCTCGCTCGACCAGTCGCCGACGCGCCTGCAGCGTGGCCACGGAGTCCCCCGGCCGCGCGGACCGACGGTCCTGGGGCTGCAGGAGATTGACGTAGCCGCTCCGGGCCACGTCGAACGAGTGCCGGCGCGCGCAGCGATGTCCCCGCGCGTCCCGAGCGAGGGGCCGCCGGCAGCCCCGGACCGGGCACAGGAGCGTGACCATGCCGCCACTGTCGCCCTCCGGCGCTTCGATGGCAATACGCGCTCGGGTCGTCGCCGCGCGGTCCGCATCGTCTCCACGGCCTCTCACCGACCGTCGAGGGCCAGGTTCAGGGCGAGGACGTTCACGCGGGGCTCGCCGAGGAGTCCCCAGAAGCGGCCCTCGGTGTTCCTCTCGACGACGGTCCGGACCGCGTCCGGCGAGAGCTTGCGCTCCCGGGCCACGCGGGAGACCTGATAGAGCGCGGCCGCCGGGCTGATGTGGGGATCGAGCCCGCTCCCCGAGGCGGTCACCAGGTCCACCGGAACGGGAGCGGTGTTGCCCGGGTCGGCGGCCCGCAGCGCTTCGACCCGGCCCTGCACCGCGCTGACGAGGGCCGGGCTCGTCGGGCTCAGGTTCGACCCGGAGGAGGCCGCCGCGTTGTAGCCGAACGGGCTCGTGGCCGATGGGCGGCCCCAGAAGTACCTCGGCTCGTCGAACGGCTGACCGATGAGGGCCGAGCCCGCCACCTTGCCGTCCTTCACGATCAGGCTCCCGTTGGCCTGGAACGGGAAGATCGCTTGGGCTATGCCGGTCACCACGAGCGGATAGGCGACCCCGGTGATCAGGGTGAACAGGATCAGGGACGTCAGCGCCGGTCGCAGATGGGCAATCAATGGGGGCCTCCACTCACACGAGCTTCAGGGCGACCAGGATCGTGTCGACGATCTTGATGCCCGGGAACGGGATGATGATGCCGCCCACGCCGTAGATCCACAGGTGGCGCCGCAGCACGGCCGCGGCCCCGATCGAGCGATAGCGCACGCCCTTCAGCGCGAGCGGGATCAGCGCAACGATGATCAGCGCGTTGAAGATGACCGCCGAGAGGATCGCGCTCTCGGGGGTGGCCAGCCCCATGATGTTCAGTACGGACAGTGCAGGATAGGTGCTGGCGAACGCGGCCGGGATGATCGCGAAGTACTTGGCCACGTCGTTGGCGATGCTGAAGGTGGTCAGCGCGCCGCGGGTCATGAGCATCTGCTTGCCGGTCTCCACCACCTCGAGCAGCTTGGTGGGGTTGGAGTCGAGATCGATCATGTTGCCGGCTTCCTTCGCCGCCTGGGTGCCGGTGTTCATGGCCACCGCCACGTCCGCCTGGGCGAGCGCGGGCGCGTCGTTGGTTCCGTCACCGGTCATGGCCACCAGGCGCCCCTGCGCCTGCACGTCACGGATCAGCTTGAGCTTGGCCTCCGGGGTGGCCTGCGCAAGGAAGTCGTCCACGCCCGCCTCCGCGCTGATGGCGGCGGCGGTCAGGGGGTTGTCCCCGGTGATCATGATGGTCTTGATGCCCATGCGCCGGAGCTGGGCGAAGCGCTCGCGGATGCCGCCCTTGACGATGTCCTTCAGCTGGATGGCCCCGAGCACCCGCGGCCCGTCGCAGACCACCAGCGGCGTGGCGCCCGCCTTGGCGATCGTGTCCACGCTCTGCCGCACCTCCTGAGGATAGGTGCCGCCCAGCGCCTTGACGTGCGCCTCGATCGCGTCCGACGCGCCCTTTCGGACCTGCCGGCCGTTGAGGTTCACGCCGCTCATGCGGGTCTGGGCCGTGAAGGGGACGAACGTCGCGCCGAGCTTCTCGATCTCCCGCTCGCGGATCTGGTACTTCTCCTTGGCCAGCACGACGATGCTGCGGCCCTCGGGGGTCTCGTCGGCCAGCGACGCCAGCTGGGCCGCGTCGGCCAGCGCCGCCTCGGTCACCCCCGCGGCGGGGAAGAAGGCGGTGGCCTGGCGGTTGCCGAGCGTGATCGTGCCCGTCTTGTCGAGGAGCAGCACGTCCACGTCGCCCGCGGCCTCGACCGCGCGCCCCGACATGGCGATGACGTTCTTCTGGATCATGCGGTCCATGCCCGCGATACCGATGGCGGACAGGAGCGCGCCGATCGTGGTAGGGATCAGGCACACCAGCAGGGCGACCAGCACCGTGACCGTGACCGGCGTGCCCTGGCCCGCCGCCGCGACGCTGTAGAGGGAATAGGGCAGCAGGGTGGCGGTGGCCAGCAGGAAGACGATGGTCAGCGCGGCCAGCAGGATGTCGAGTGCGATTTCATTCGGGGTTTTCTGGCGCTTGGCGCCCTCGACCAGCGCGATCATCCGGTCCAGGAAGGCCTCCCCCGGGTTGGCGGTGACCTCGACGATGATCCAGTCCGAGAGGACCTGGGTGCCGCCGGTCACCGAGCTGCGGTCCCCGCCGGCCTCGCGGATGACCGGCGCGCTCTCCCCGGTGATCGCGGCCTCGTTGACCGAGGCGATGCCCTGCGCGATGGTGCCGTCCGCGGGGATGAAGTCGCCGACCTCGACCAGCACGCGATCGCCCTTGCGCAGCTCGGAGGCGGGGACCGCCTGGAAATCGCGCGAGCCCGACCGGGTGAGGCGCTTCGCCTGCAGGTCGCGGCGCGCCTTCCGGAGCGACGCGGCCTGCGCCTTGCCGCGCCCCTCCGCCATGGCCTCGGCGAAATTGGCGAAGAGGACGGTGAACCAGAGCCACACCGACACCCAGAAGATGAACCAGGGCGGAGCCTCGCCCCGGCCGACCACCGCCTGGACCCACAGCAGGCTCGTCAGGATGGAGCCCACGTAGACGACGAACATCACCGGATTACGGACCTGCCGCGTGACGGTCAGCTTCCGGAACGAATCGACGATCGCCTGCTTGACGATCGCCGTCTCGAAGAGCGAGCGGGCCCGTACCGCCGCCGTGGCCATGTCGGAGACTCCCTACTTCGCCGCGATCAAGGTAAGGTGCTCGACGATCGGCCCGAGGGCCAGCGCCGGCACGAACGTCAAGGCACCGACCAGGATCACGACCCCGACCAGCAGCCCGACGAACAGCGGGGTGGCGGTCGGCAGGGTGCCGGGCCCAGCCGGCACGGTCTTCTTCCGCGCCAGGGAGCCCGCGACGGCCAGGACCGGGATCGCGAGCCAGTAGCGGCCGAACAGCATGCAGAGGCCGAGCGCGGTGTTGTAGAACGGAGTGTTCGCACTCAGGCCCGCGAACGCGCTGCCGTTGTTGTTGGACGCCGAGGAGAAGGCGTAGAGGACCTCGCTGAAGCCGTGGATCCCCGGATTGGCGAACCCGGCCTTGCCCCCCGTGGTGACGACCCCGACCGCGGTGCCGATGAGGACGAGCGCCGGCGTGATGAGGATGACCAGCGAGGCCATCTTCATCTCGTAGGCCTCGATCTTCTTGCCCAGGTACTCGGGGGTGCGGCCGACCATGAGGCCCGCCACGAAGACCGCGACGATCGCGAACATGAGCATCCCGTAGAGGCCCGAGCCGACCCCACCGTAGACGACCTCGCCGAGCTGGATCAGCCACAGGGGCACGAGGCCGCCGAGCGGGGTGTAGGAGTCGTGCATCGCGTTGACCGAGCCGTTCGAGGCCGAGGTGGTGGCGGTGGCCCAGATGGCCGAGCTGGCGATGCCGAAGCGGACCTCCTTGCCCTCCATGTCGCCGCCCGACTGGAGCGCGCTCGCGGCGTGGTCCACCCCCTGCTTCACGAAGACCGCGCCTTGCTGCTCGGCGACATAGCACGCGCCGAGGAGCACCACGAAGATCACGGTCATGGCCGCGAGCACCGTCCAGCCCTGGCGGGTGTCCCCGACCATCACCCCGAACGTGTAGCAGAGGGCCGCCGCGATCAGCAGGATCGACAGCATCTCCAGGAAGTTCGCGAGCGGGGTCGAGTTCTCGAACGGGTGCGCGGAGTTGACGTTGAAAAAGCCCCCGCCATTGGTGCCGAGCTGCTTGATGGCGATCTGGGAGGCGGCCGGGCCCACCGCGATGACCTGCTCGGTGAGCCTGGACTTCTTGGTCGTGGGCTGCCCTTTCGCGTCGAGGACGGGCTTGCCGTCCTTGTCGGTCACCGGCTCGTCGTACTCGCTCGGCTGGACCACCGTCGCCTTCGGATACGCGCCGAACGTCTGCACCACCCCCTGGGACACGAGGGCCAGCGCCAGGATCACGGACAGGGGCAGCAGGATGTAGAGCGTCGTCCGGGTCAGATCGACCCAGAAGTTGCCGATGGTCTCGGCCGAGCGGCGCGCGAAGCCGCGGATCAGCGCGACCAGTGTCGCCATCCCAGACGCGGCGGAGACGAAGTTCTGCGTCGTCAGGGCCAGCGTCTGGGTCAGGTAGCTCATGGTGGACTCGCCGCCGTAGCCCTGCCAGTTCGTGTTCGTTGCGAAGCTCACCGCGGTGTTGAACGACGAGTCGGCCGACACCGCGGCCATGCCCTGCGGATTCAGCGGCAGGATCCCCTGCGCCCGCTGGATGACATAGACGGCGAGCACGCCCAGGACGTTGAATGCGAGCATCGCGAGCGTGTAGCCCTTCCAGCCCATCTCCTCGCCGGGCCGGATACCACCCGCGCGATAGACCAGGCGCTCGAGCCAGCCGAGGACGCGCTCCAGAGCGAGCCGGCGACCTTCGTACACCCGCGCCATGTAGCCCCCGAGCGGCCTCGCCAGGGCGAGCAGCACCACCACGTAGCAGACGATCTGGAAGATCCCGTTCGCGGTCATTGAAGGAGCTCCGGCTTCAGCAGGGCCAGCACCAGGTAGACCAGCAGTCCCAGGGAGACCCCCGCGCCGACGACGTAGAGCATGGGCATGGACGCCTCCTACAGGCGGTCACACAGCCGGACGAGGAGCCACGAGAGGCCGAAGAATGCCACCGTCACCCCGAGGAACCCGATGTCCGCCATGAACTCCCCTCCTTCTCGTCGTTCGCCCCGGGCGCTCGCCCTGCGATCCGCCCTGAATGGAACGTAGCGGACCGCGCGCCAAGGGCGCCTCAAGACTGGCCTGCGCCGCATCAAGATCGCGTCAAGACGCGAGCAGCGCCGCTATGCACGCCCATGATGAGAAACTTTGACGTCTTCTTGATGCGCCGGGAGCGTCTACTCGGGGGATGTTGAACCGCGTGGTTCGTCCGGCGTAGGCTGGCCCCGAGACGAGTCATGAACACCGAGCGGCGCCCCGATCCCGACGAGCTCCTCGCCCGTGTCAAGGAGGCGGAAACCCGCCAGGCGCGCGGCAAGCTCAAGATCTTCTTCGGCGCCGCCGCGGGGGTGGGCAAGACCTACGCGATGCTGGAGGCCGCCCGCGAGCAGCGCGCGCACGGCGTCGACGTGGTGGTCGGCTGGGTCGAGACGCATGGCCGGGTCGAGACCGAATCGCTCCTGGGGGGGCTCGAGATCCTCCCGCGCCGCCCGGTCCAGTACCGCGGCACCACCCTCGAGGAGCTCGACCTGGACGCGGCCCTCGTGCGCCGGCCCGCGCTGATCCTGGTCGACGAGCTGGCCCACACCAACGCCCCGGGCTCACGCCACGCCAAGCGCTGGCAGGACGTGGTGGAGCTGCTCGACGCCGGGATCAACGTGTACTCGGCCATGAACGTCCAGCACGTCGAGAGCCTGAACGACGTGGTGGCCAAGATCACCGGGGTCGTCGTGCGGGAGACGGTGCCGGACTCGATCTTCGAGCACACCGACGAGGTCGAGCTGATCGACCTGTCCCCCGACGACCTGCTGCAGCGGCTGCGGGACGGCAAGATCTACATCCCGGAGCAGGCGCGCGAGGCGATCGACAACTTCTTCCGCAAGGGCAACCTGATCGCCCTGCGCGAGCTCGCCCTCCGGGTGACCGCGCAGCACGTCGACGCGGAGATGCGCCACTACATGCGCGACCACGCGATCCGGCAAACCTGGCCGGTGCGGGAGCGCCTGCTCGTGTGCATCGGACCCAGCCCGTCGTCGATCCGCCTGGTGCGGGCGGCCAAGCGGATGGCCGAGGGCCTGGGCGCGGAGTGGATCGTGGCCTACGTGGAGACGCCGTCGCAGGTCCGCCTGCCCCCCGAGGCACGCGACCGGGTGGCCCAGACGATGCGGCTCGCCGAGCAGCTCGGCGCCCTGACCCACACCCTGACCGGTCAGCGGATGAGCGACGAGATCCTCGCCTTCGCGCGGTCCCGCAACGTCAGCAAGATCGTGGTGGGCAAGCCGGAGCGGCCGCTCTGGAAGCGGATCGCGATGGGCTCCATCGTGGACACCCTGGTGCAGGGCAGCGGGGAGATCGACGTCTACGTCATCAGCGGCGACCGGGACGACTCGCGGCCGCTTCCCCCGCGGCCCTGGCCGGCCCAGACGGAGTGGCGGCCGTACGGCTACGCGCTCGGCGTGGTCGCGATCTGCACCGGGATCGCGTGGGCGATGTTCCCGTACTTCGCCTTCTCCAACCTGATCATGGTCTACCTGCTCGGGGTCATCGTGGTCGCGACCCGGTACGGGCGCGGGCCGTCGCTCCTGGCCTCGCTCCTGAGCGTGGGCGCCTTCGACTTCTTCTTCGTGCCGCCCTACTTCACGTTCGCGGTGTCGGACACCCAGTACTTCATCACCTTCTCGGTGATGCTGATCGTGGCCGTCGTCATCGGCGGCCTCGCCGCCCGGATCCGGGCCCAGGCCGAGTCCGCCCGGGAGCGCGAGCGCCGGATGGCCGCGCTCTACGCCATGAGCCGCGAGCTCGCCAGCACCCGCGGCGTGCAGGGCCTGCTCGCGGCGGCGATCCGTCACATCACCGAGGTGTTCCGGACCCGGGTCGCGGTCCTGCTCCCCGGCCCCGACGGGCGCCTGGACGGCGCCGGCTCGGTCGGCGCCGAGTTCCCGATGGACACGAGCGAGGTGGCAGTCAGCCAGTGGGTGTACGAGCACGGGCAAGTGGCCGGGCAGGGCACTGATACCCTGCCGGGAGCCACCGGACTCTACGTCCCCCTGCTGGGCTCGCGCGGCACGGTCGGCGTGCTGGGGCTCCGGCCGAGCGATCCACGTTCCCTCCAGACGCCCGAACAGCTCCACCAGCTCGAGACCTTCGCCAGCCAGACCGCGCTCGCCATCGAGCGGGCGCGGCTTGCCGAGGAGGCCGAGCAGGCGCAGGTGCGCGCCGAGACCGAGCGGCTGCGCAACTCGCTGCTGAGCTCGGTCTCCCACGACCTGCGCACGCCGCTGGCCTCGATCACCGGCGCGGCCAGCACGCTGCTCGAGAACGAGGCGCGCCTCGACGCCGCGACCCGCCGCGACCTGCTGGAGGCGCTCCACGAGGAGGCCGACCGGCTGAACCGGCTCGTGCAGAACCTCCTCGAGATGACCCGGCTCGAGGCGGGCGCGCTCGTGCCCCACACCGCGTGGCACTCCATCGAGGAGGTGGTGGGGGCGGCGCTCGGGCGCTTCGGCAAGTCGCTCGCGGAGCGGCCGGTGACCACCCGCATCCCGGCCGAGCTGCCGCTCGTCCCCATGGACGACGTCCTGATCGAGCAGGTGCTGATCAACCTGATCGACAACGCGATCAAGTACACGCCGCCCGGGGCCCCGATCGAGGTGAGCGCCGAGGAGATCGGTGGCACGGTGATGGTCGAGGTCGCCGACCGGGGGCCGGGACTGCCGCCGGGCGAGGAGCGCCTCATCTTCGAGAAGTTCCACCGGACCGACCCCGCGCCGTCGGTGCGGGGTGCCGGGCTCGGCCTGGCCATCTGCCAAGGGATCATCCAGGCACACAGCGGACGCATCTGGGCCGAGAACCGCGCGGGCGGCGGGGTCGCCCTCCGCTTCGCGCTGCCCCTGAAGGACGCCCCGCCCAGGCTCGGCGACCCCCCCCCCCCCCCCCCCCCC
>DATJIR010000205.1:0-2074 GCA_035493135.1 Verrucomicrobiia bacterium | reverse complement strand
CAGGCCGAGGTCGACGAGCTGACCGCGCGGCAGGGCGCGCTCGAGGAGGATCTCCGCGCGCTGCTGATTCCCCGCGATCCCAACGACGACAAGAACGTCTTCCTCGAGATCCGGGCCGGCGCAGGCGGCGACGAGGCCGGTCTCTTCGCGGCCGAGCTCTTCCGCATGTACACGAAATACGCGGAGCGCCAGCGCTGGAAGTGGGAGGTCATCGACAGCCATCCCACCGGGGTCGGCGGGCTGAAGGAAGTGGTGGCCCTGGTGCAGGGGCGCGGCGCGTGGAGCCGGCTCAAGTTCGAGCGCGGGGTGCACCGCGTGCAGCGGGTGCCCGCCACCGAGTCGAGCGGGCGCATCCACACCTCGACGGTGACGGTGGCGGTGCTGCCGGAGGCGGAGGACGTGGACGTGAAGGTGGACGAGAAGGACATCCAGGTCGACGTCTACCGCTCCTCCGGTCCCGGGGGCCAGGGCGTGAACACCACCGACTCGGCGGTCCGGCTCACCCACCTGCCCACCGGCCTGGTCGTCACCTGCCAGGACGAGCGCTCCCAGATCAAGAACCGGGCGAAGGCCCTGCGCGTGCTCAAGGCCCGGCTGCTCGAGCGGGCGCAGGAGGAGCAGGCCGCCGCGATCGCGGCGGACCGGCGGACCCAGGTCGGCACCGGCGAGCGCAGCGAGCGGATCCGCACCTACAACTTCCCGCAGGGGCGGGTCACGGATCACCGGATCAACCTCACCCTGCATCGGCTGCCCACCGTGCTCGAGGGCGATCTCGACGAGCTGATCGACGCGCTGCGAGAGCGCGACGTGAGCCAGAAGCTCGCGGAGAGCGTGCCGTGATCGGGATCGCCGCGGACCGCACCGTTCCCGCGCTGCTGGCGCGCGGCGCCGCCGCGCTCGAGGCGGCCGGCATCGAGACCGCGCGGCCCGAAGCCGAGTGGCTGCTGGCCGGGCTGCTGGGCGTCGACCGCTTCGCTCTCTACCTGGACCCGGCGCGTCGCCTCTCGACCCCGACCATCACGCGATTTCTCGGCCAGATCGCGCGACGGGCCGCGCGCGAGCCGTTGCAGTACCTGCTCGGGTGGGAGGACTTCCACGGTCTCCGGCTCGCGGTGTCCTCCGACGTGCTCGTGCCCCGGCCCGAGACGGAGGGACTGGTCGAGTGGGCGCTCGAGGTCCTGGCCGACCGCCCGGAGCCGGTGGTGGCCGATCTCGGTACCGGCAGCGGGGCCATCGCGTGTGCGATCGCGCATGCCCGCCCCGCCGCGGAGGTGCTGGCGGTCGAGCTCTCCGGCGGTGCCCTCGCGGTGGCCTCGCGCAACGTGCGCGAGCTCGGCCTCGGCGCGCGCGTGCGACTCCTCGCCGGTGACCTGTTCGCGCCCCTCGGCTCGATCTCCGCGGGCCTGGACCTGGTGGTGGCCAACCCGCCCTACCTGCCGAGCGCGGTGATCGCCTCGTTGCCGCCCGAGGTCTCACGGCACGAGCCGCGGGCCGCGCTCGACGGGGGGCCCGACGGCATGAGCGTGATCCGGCGGATCGTGGCGGGGGCGCCGGTGGTGCTGAAGCCGGCGGGCTGGCTCCTGATGGAGATCGGCGAGGAGCAGGCCGGCCCGCTCGCCTCCCTGATGGCGGCCGAGGGGTTCTCCGGCATCCGCGCCCGCCGGGACCTCAACGGGGTCGAGCGCTACATCGGCGGACGATGGGAGCAGACCGCGACGACCCTCGCCGGCTGCGCGTCTCGGGCGGCGAGACGGGAGGGCTGCTGATGGCGACGAAACTGGTGGTCCAGGGCGGCGCGCCACTCCGGGGCGACGTGGCGGTGAGCGCGGCCAAGAACGCGGCGCTGCCCGCCCTCTGCGCGGCGCTGCTCACCGCGGAGCCGGTGGTGCTGGAGAACGTGCCCGCACTCGCCGACGTGGACACCACCCGCTCGCTGCTCGAGCAGCTGGGAGGCGTGGTCTCGGCCGACGCCGACGGCAGTACGCGCGTGCACGTGGCCCAGGTCACCAGCAACGAGGCGCCCTACGAGCTGGTCTCCACCATGCGGGCCTCCGTGCTAGTGCTGGGTCCGCTG
>DATJIR010000204.1:0-13050 GCA_035493135.1 Verrucomicrobiia bacterium | reverse complement strand
CAAGTATGCGAGAGAACGAGCCTCCACGCTGGCATCGCCCTTGCCGTGTTCGGCAGGAGGTGGACGACTCGATGATGGCCTTCCTCATCCGCGGCGCGACCTGGTTGCTGGTCGGCTGGCTGCTCAGCATGAACCCGGTGGTCACCGCCCACGCCCATCGCGCGGTGGTCGGGTGGCGCGCGGCCTGGAAGATCGAGGCGCCGACCTGCGGCATCCGCGCCTACGGGCTGCTGTTCCGCGTCAACGACTGCGAAACCGACGCCCAGTAGACCGCTGCCCGTCCCGCGGCGCCCGCGGTATGATGCGACCGCGATGACCCCGTCCCGCGGCATGGTGCCCGCCGACCTCACCCGCATCCGCTTCGCGAGCGACGCGCGGGTCTCGCCCGACGGCCGCGTCGTGGCCTTCGTCCTCACGACGCTCTCCGAGGAGCGCGACGAGTATCTCTCCCAGATCTGGCTGGTGGACACCGCCGGCGGCGAGCCCCGACGCTTCACCGCCGGACCGCGACGCGACACCGCTCCGCGCTGGTCTCCCGACGGCGCCCGCCTGGCGTTCGTCTCCGAGCGCGAGGCCACGAAGAAGGGCCAGCTCTACGTGATGCCGGTGGCCGGCGGCGAGCCGACGCGCCTGACCGATCTCCGGCACGGGGTGAGCGCGCCCGAGTGGTCGCCCGACGGCACCCGGCTGGCCTTCGTCTCGCGCGTGGGCGGCTGGGTCGAGCCGGAGTCCGAGGAGGAGAAGCGGAAGTCGCGCCCCCCGCGCGTCATCACCGCGCTCAAGTACCGGTTCAACGGCGAGGGCTTCACCTACGACCGGCGGCCGCAGATCTTCACGGTGGCCGCCGACGGCGGCGAGCCGCGCCAGGTGACCGACGGCGACTACGACCACGCGGACCCCGCCTGGTCGCCCGATGGCCGCGCCCTCGTCTTCGCCTCCGCGCGCCACGACGACCGCGATCACGACGACGCGACCGACATCTGGCTGATCCCCGCGGAGGGCGGCGCGCCGCGACGGCTGACCGGCACGCAGGGGCCGGCCGGCCATCCCGCCTTCGCCCCGGCCGGCGACGCGGTCGCCTACCTGGGCCGCGCGAGCCGCAACGCCTTTGGCCGCAACATCCGGCTCTTCACCGTTCCCACCGCGGGCGGGGCCCCGCGGTGCTCCACCGAGCGCTTCGACCGCTCCTGCGGGCCCCTCGGCCTCCCGCCGGTGTGGAGCGCCGACGGCCGCTCCCTCACGATCGCCGCGGAGGACCAGGGCGCGCTCGGCCTCTTCCGGGTCGGGCCGGGAGACGGACCGGCCAGTCCCGTGGTGGCCGGCGAGCGCGTGGTCGGCAGCTACTCGGTCTCGCGTGACGGCGCGGTCCTCGCGTTCACCGCGAGCGAGCCCGCCGCGCCCGCCGAGGTGTTCGTGTGCGGGGCCGACGGCGGCGGCGAGCGACGGCTCACCGATCTCAACTGCGCGTTCACCCGCGAGGTCGCGCTCGCCCGGCCGGAGCGGTTCCGCGTCGAGCGCGCCGGCTTCACGGTGGACGCCTGGATCATGAAGCCCCACGGCTTCGAGCCGGGCCGCCGCTATCCCCTACTGCTCAACGTCCACGGCGGCCCGCACGCCCAGTACGGCTATCCGTTCTTCGACGAGTTCCAGGTCCAGGCCGGCGCCGGCTACGGGGTGCTGTACGCCAATCCCCGCGGCAGCCAGGGCTACGGCGAGGCCTTCACCTCCGCGGTCGTCGGCGACTGGGGCGGCGGCGACGCGGCCGACGTGCAGGCCGCCCTCGACGCGGCGCTGGGCCGCTTCGACTGGATCGACCCCGAGCGCCTGGGCCTGCTCGGCGGCAGCTACGGCGGGTTCATGACGAGCTGGATCGTGGGGCACTCCAAGCGATTCCGGGCCGCGTGCTCGGAGCGCGCGGTCAACGTGCAGACCAGCATGTTCGGCACCAGCGATATCGGATTCGTCTTCAACCAGGTGGAGCTGGGCGGGGTCCTGCCCTGGGAGGACACCGCGAAGTACCTCGAGCGGTCGCCGCTCACCTACGCCAAGGACATCACGACCCCGCTCCTGATCCTGCACTCCGAGGACGACCTGCGCTGCCCGATCGAGCAGGCCGAGCAGCTCTTCGTCGCGCTCAAGACCCTCCGGCGCGAGGTCGTCTTCGTCCGCTTCCCCGGCGAGAACCACGAGCTGACGCGCTCCGGCAAGCCGCGCCACCGTCTCGAGCGCTTCCGGATCCTGCTCGAGTGGTTCGCCAAGTACCTCCGCCCCGACCCGGGCGGCCCCGGCTAGTCGGCCAGATCCGCGTAGAGCGGGGTGGTGAGGTAGCGCTCGCCGAAGGACGGGATGATCACCACGATCATCTTGCCCGCGCTCGCCGGCCGGCGCGCCACCTCGACCGCGGCCCAGAGCGCGGCGCCCGAGGAGATGCCCACCAGGAGGCCCTCCTCACGTGCGGCCCGGCGCGCGAAGGCGAAGGCGTCGTCGTTCTTCACCCGGATGATCTCGTCGTAGATCTTGGTGTTGAGGACCCCCGGCACGAAGCCCGCCCCGATGCCCTGGATGGGATGGGGTCCCTTGACGCCGCCCGAGAGGACCGGGGAGGCGTCGGGCTCGACGGCCACGCAGCGGAACGAAGGCTTGCGCGCCTTCAGCACCTCGCCCACCCCGGTGATGGTGCCCCCGGTGCCGATGCCGGCCACCAGGATGTCGGCCTGGCCGTCGGTGTCGCGCCAGATCTCCTCGGCGGTGGTGCGCCGATGGATCTCGGGGTTCGCCGGGTTCTCGAACTGCTGCGGGATGAAGTAACGCGAATCGCCCGCGGCCATCTCCTCGGCGCGCTTGATCGCGCCGGGCATCCCCTCGGCGGCCGGAGTCAGGATCAGGTCCGCCCCGTAGGCGCGCAGGAGCATCCGCCGCTCCCGGCTCATGCTGTCGGGCATCAGCAGCACGAGCTTGTATCCGCGGGCCGCGCAGACGAACGCCAGTCCGATGCCGGTGTTGCCGCTGGTCGGCTCGAGGATGATGGTGTCGGGCTTGATGCGGCCGGCCTTCTCGGCCGCGTCGATCATCGACACCCCGATCCGGTCCTTGACGCTGTGGGCCGGGCTGTAGAACTCGAGCTTGGCGACCACCTGCGCGGGTGCGCCCTCGGTGAGGCGCCGGATCCGGACCAGGGGCGTGTTGCCGACGAGAGCGGTCACGTCGTTCGCGATTCGCATGGGGGTGCTCCTAGACTCGTGAGAAGGGATTCGATGGCCCGCCGATCGATCTCGTCGACGGAGGTCGGGTGGACCCGCGCGCGATGGAAGCTTGCCGGACGCTGAGGCGATGCCGGGGGCGGACCAGGGCCATGGTGGCGGCATGGTACCACCGCGCCGCCGGCGGGTCTTCCCGGCTCAGGTGCCGGGCGCCTCGCACCGGCCGAGCACGGCCTGAATGGGGGCGGGCTCGGTCCCGCCGGCCGAGTTGCGCTCGAGAATGCTCGCCGCCTTCACGACCTCGAAGGCCAGCTCCAGCTCGGAGTCCGCGCCGGGGCCCGCCGCGCTCGCGACCACGTCGGGCGCGATGCCGTGCCCGGTGATCGGGTGCCGCTCGGGCGTCAGGTACCGGGCCGTGGTGAGCGCGAGCGTGGAGCCGTCCGCGAGCGGGATGGCGGCCTGGGTCGTGGCGTCGCCGAACGTGGGAGCGCCCACGATGACGGCGCGCCGGCTGTCCTGCATCGCCCCCGCGAGCACCTCGGCCGCCGACGCGGTGCCCCGGCTCACCAGGATGGCCAGCGGCCGAGTCCACCGGATCGCCCCGGCGGTGGTCGTGAGGGTTCGGGGGCCGCCCGCGGGGCGACTCTCGACGCGAGCCACGAGGCATCCCGGGTCGAGGAACAGGGAAGCGATCGCCGGGACCGCCTCGATCCGCCCGCCCAGGATGTCCCGGAGGTCGAGCACGAGCCCGGTGGCCTGCTCCGCGGGCGTGGCCTGGAGCACGTGCGCGAGCGCGCCCGCGGTCGCGTCGTCGAGGC
This sequence comes from Verrucomicrobiia bacterium, assembly GCA_035493135.1. GTDB lineage: Bacteria > Methylomirabilota > Methylomirabilia > Rokubacteriales > CSP1-6 > CAMLFJ01. The sequence continues at coordinate 9,032 of DATJIR010000204.1, read as the reverse complement.
GTGGGAGCCGCACGTACAAGATGCCGTTCCCCAACGCCCGCTCGCTCATGTCCAGCCGGGGCGACGTGGCCCGGGTCAGGGTGAAGGGCCTGGGCTCGGCCCATCCGCTCCGGATGACCGTGAGCGTGACCGTGCTGCCGGGCTGGCCACGGAGGCGCTCGCCGGCCGCGTCGGGCGCCATGTCCCGGACCGGCTCGCCGTCGAGCGTGAGAATGCGGTCACCGGTCTGGAGACCCGCCGCGTGGGCCGGCATCCCGTCCCGGGTCGCGACCACGCTGAGGCCCCCGTTGCGCCGGGTCAGGGCGAGCCCGACGTCGCCCGCGGCGGTCGTAGCCGGACGGGTGGCGGTCGCGGCGACGACCGTGCTGTCCGAGTCCAGGCCCTGGACCGCCCCGCGAATGCTGTCCTCCACCAGCTTCGTCCACGGCAGCTCGTCCACGTACCGGTCGTGGATGATGGACATCGCCTCGGCATAGAGGGCGATGGCCTGGTAGGACTCGGCCGCGCCGGGCCGGCTGCTCCCGGCGAGCGCCATCCCGGCCAGCGCGACCAGGGGGAGGAGGGCGAAGGGCCCGCGAGGAGATCTCATGCCCTCCGGATACCACCCCCCGATGAGAAGACGGTGAGATCCAAATGAGAAGAGACGCCGGACCGGGCGGCCCTACCGGAACGCGGGCATCACCTCGAGGCCGAACCGACGCATCGAGTCCATGATGCGCGCGTGCCCCAGATACCCGAAGCTCATCTGGGCCAGCACGTGCTGAACCCCCGCGTCGCGCAGCTCCGCGACCTGCTCGGCGACGCGCGCCGGCGTGCCGTAGAGCGCCCCGGTGGCGAGCGAGAACCGCACCGCGTCCTCCTCCGACACCCGCGGATCGTTGAAGGGATTCACCACCGCCGGATCCACCCGGTAGTCCTGCGGGTTATAGGCCTCGCGCGCCTCCAGCATGTGCCGTCGGGTGTGCGCGAGCGTGCCGGCCAGCTCGTCCTCGGCCTGGGCTTGGCTGGGCGCGACGTAGACGTGGCGCCACACCGCCACGTCGCGCCGCAGGCGCTCGCGCATCGGGCCCGGGTGCCCGCCGGCCACCAGGCCCTCCTCGTAGAGCCGCAGGCGCTCCGGGATCGCCCCGAGCGGGATCCGCGAGGTGAGGATCGGCACCCCCTGGCGACCGCACTCCTCGAACGACGCGGGCGTCACCACGCTCCGCCAGATCGGCGGGTGGGGGCGCTGGTACGCGCGGGGCCGGAGCGCGGGGAAGCTCGCCTGGAAGAACTTCCCCCGGAAGGCGAACGGCTCCTCGGTCCAGGCCCGGGTCAGCATCTCGAGCGCCTCCGCGCTCCGCTCGCGGCTGTCGTCGCTGCGGAGCCCGTAGCCCACGAACTCGTACTCGTTGTAGAGCGTGCCGCGGCCGACCCCCACGTCGAGCCGCCCCCGGCTCAGGTTGTCGAGGAGCGCCAGCTGCACCGCCAGGCGGATCGGGTGCCGCAGGGCGAGCTGGATCACCGCGAAGCCGATGCGCACCCGCGAGGTCCGCGCGGCGAGCGCGCTCGCGAACGGGATGGGATCGCAGTAGACCGCCTCGCCGGTGAAGTTGTGCTCGGTGAGCCACACCGAGTCGAAGCCGAGAATCTCCGCGGCGCAGGCCTGCTCGAGCTGCTCCTCGATCGCCGCGCGATCACCGTCGGGCGACGGCGAGTGTGACAGGGTCAGCCAGCCAAAGCGCATCGGCGGAGGATCAGGCGCCGATCAGCGTGCGGGCCAGCTCGATCTCGCCCAGGTGGGTCATGCCGTGGGTGAGGCCCACCTGCCCCAGGCACTGGACCACCGACATGTCCCCGAGCGGCTTCACGGTGATGATCTTGTCGAGCAGCTCCGGCGACGCACCCGCGATCAGCTCGTCGGTACCGGCCCACACCTTCCCCATGTACTCCTGGAAGAGGACCACGTCCTTGATCCGGAGCGCCTGCGCCTCCGTAGAGGACATGCCGGTGCCTTGCGCGGCGGGCGGCAGGCCGAGCTTCTCCCCGTAGCCGGCCTCGACCCAGATGGGCGGCCTCCGCTCCTGGATCACCCAGCGCACGATGTTGTCCTCGGTGCGCGTGTAGTGCCACACGCCCCACCCGATGGTGTTGGCCTTCGGATGCCCGCCGGGGACGGCGTGGAGCTGGTCCGGCGTGAGCTCGGCCATCACCTTGTCGAGGCCGGCGTGGAGCCGCTTGAGGTTGGCCCGGATGAAGTCCGCCGCGGTGAGCATGGGGTTCCTCCTCGGCTGCCCTTGTATCACGGCTGGCGGCCCGGCGGCGGAGTTTCGCCCGTGGGCCGACAAGGTTCGCGCGACCCGGCGGCGCGGCGATCAGCCCGGCGGTGGAGGTATGTCTCGCTGGACGTCGCGCGTGTCTCGTTCCTCGGCCCGTCGAGGCGGCATTGGCCCCCGATTGCGCATGGCGAGATAGACGAGTCCCGCGAGTCCACAGACTAGAGTGACCAGAGCCGGGACATCCCCGAGTCCTGCCCACCAGAGGCGGACCATCGCCAGGACTGCCATGAATGGGATGAGCCACCACAAATGCCTCATTTTCTGGGCCTCCTGACTTGCCGATCGCGTTGACGAACGCCCGGTGGAAGGCACTTGGGACTCTAGCAACCTCGCTGGGCCTGCCCAGTTGGACCTTGGTTCAATCACATCATGTATACTGTCGCTCGTCACCGGCTCCGAGGAGCGTTGCGACGGGAGCGTTCCCGCCAGGCTCGGAGCGGCCGGCCGCCCGGCCGGCTAGAGACAACGGCGCTCGCAAACTCCCTGAACCTAAAGGAGGGCGCGAGATGAGCGCCAGCACCAAGTCGACCCACCCGCAAGACCACGTCGTCACCGATCTGGGCCTCGCCGACTGGGGCCGCAAGGAAATCCAGATCGCCGAGACCGAGATGCCGGGGCTCATGGCGATCCGCGAGGAGTTCGCGCGCCAGCAACCCCTGAAGGGCGCCCGCGTCGCCGGGTCGCTGCACATGACCATCCAGACCGCGGTCCTCATCGAGACCCTCCAGGCCCTCGGGGCCGACGTGCGGTGGGCCTCCTGCAACATCTTCTCGACCCAGGACCACGCCGCGGCAGCCATCGCGGCCGCGGGCACCGCGGTGTTCGCGCGAAAGGGCGAGTCGCTCGACGAGTACTGGGACTACACCCACCGAATCTTCGAGTGGCCCCAGGGTGGCCACGCCAACATGATCCTCGACGACGGGGGCGACGCGACCCTGCTCCTGCACCTGGGTGCGGTCGCGGAGAAGGACGCCTCGGCCGTGGCGCGCCCGACCAACGAGGAGGAGACCGCCCTCTTCGACGCGATCCGGGCCAGGCTCGCCAAGGACCCCACCTGGTACTCCACCCGCCTCGGCAAGATCCGCGGCGTGAGCGAGGAGACCACCACCGGGGTCAAGCGTCTCTACCAGATGGCCAAGGAGGGGCGCCTCAAGTTTCCCGCCATCAACGTCAACGACTCGGTCACCAAGAGCAAGTTCGACAACCTCTACGGCTGCCGGGAGTCGCTCGTCGACGGGATCAAGCGGGCCACCGACGTGATGGTGGCGGGCAAGGTCGCGGTGGTGTGCGGCTACGGCGACGTGGGCAAGGGCTCGGCCCAGGCGCTCCGCGCCCTGTCGGCCCAGGTGTGGATCACCGAGATCGACCCCATCTGCGCGCTCCAGGCCGCGATGGAGGGCTACCGCGTCGTCACCATGGAGGAGGCGGCCGACCAGGCCGACATCTTCGTGACCGCGACCGGCAACTTTCACGTGATCGGCCACGACCACATGAAGCGGATGAAGAACAACGCGATCGTGTGCAACATCGGCCACTTTGACAGCGAGATCGACATTGCCTCGCTGCGCCAGTACAAGTGGGAGAACATCAAGCCGCAGGTCGACCACATCATCTTCCCGGACGGCAAGCGCATCATCCTGCTCGCCGAGGGGCGGCTCGTCAACCTGGGCTGCGGCACCGGGCACCCGAGCTACGTGATGAGCTCGTCGTTCGCCAACCAGGTCATCGCTCAGATCGAGCTCTTCACCAATCCCGACAAGTACCCGGTCGGGGTCTACGTGCTCCCCAAGCACCTCGACGAGAAGGTGGCGCGCCTGCAGCTCAAGAAGCTGAACGCGCAGCTCACCGAGCTGACCGACACCCAGGCGCGCTACATCGGCGTAGCGAAGACCGGCCCGTACAAGCCCGACCACTATCGCTACTAGCCACCGGCGCTACTAGCCACGGGCGCTACTAGCCGCGGGGCGCGGTCAGCGCGCCGGGAGGTCGCTCCATGACCGGGATCCTTCGCTCGATCCGGATGGGTGGCGTACTCGCGTCGTCGGTGACCGTGCTGGCGATGAACTCGAGCGGCAGCGAGTGGGCGCGCCTCGCATGAAGATCACCCAGATCGAGTCGCGGCACGCCGACGCGGGCTGGCGCACCCTCGATTTCCTCAAGATCAGCACCGACGAGGGGATCGTGGGCTGGAGCGAGTACAACGAGTCCTTCGGCGGGCCGGGCGTCTCGGCGGTCATCGCGGAGCTCGCTCCGGCCCTGGTGGGCAAGGATCCCCGCCCCTGGGAGGCCCACGTCGCCCTGATGTACGCGCTGCGCCGGCAGGCCGCCGGCGGGGTGATCCAGCAGGCGATCGGAGCGATCGAGAACGCGCTGCTCGACCTCAACGCGCGCGCGCTCGGGATCCCGGTCTACCGGCTCCTCGGCGGCCCGGTGCGCGAGCGCATCCGCCTCTACTGGTCGCACTGCGCGACCTACCGGGTGAGCCGGGCCCGCGAGATGGGGCTGCCGCCGGTGCGCACCCTCGACGACGTCGTGGCGGTCGGCCGCGAGGTGACCGCGAAGGGCTACACCGCGCTCAAGACCAACGTGCTGCTGCTGGGCGACCGGCCGCGCGCTCACGTACCCGGCTTCGCGCGCGGCGAGGGCTTCCCGGAGCTGAACGCCGACCGTCATGTGCTCGACGCCATCGCGGCCCAGCTCGCCGCGTTCCGGCAGGGCGCCGGCCCCGCCATGGACATCCTGGTCGACCTCAACTTCAACTACAAGACGGAGGGGTTCCTCAGGGTCGCCCGGGCGATGGAGCCCTTCGATCTCTTCTGGGTCGAGATGGACACGCGCGACGCGAAGGCGCTCGCCTACGTGCGCAGCCGCACCACGATTCCGGTCGCCTCGTGCGAGTGCCTCTTCGGCCGGCGGGACTACCGGCCGTTCTTCGAGCAGCAGGCGGTGGACGTGGCGATCATCGACACCCCGTGGAACGGGGTCGCCGAGTCGCTCAAGATCGCGGCGATGGCCGATACCTACGAGGTCAACGTGGCCCCGCACAACTTCTACGGCCACCTCGCCACCATGATGAACGCCCACTTCTCCGCGGTGGTCCCCAACCTGCGCATCATGGAGATCGACCCCGACATGGTGCCGTGGCAGGACGACCTGGTGACCGTGAAGCCCGACATCGCGGACGGCCACCTGCGCCTGCCCACCGGCCCCGGCTGGGGCACCGAGGTGGACGAGGCGGCCGTCCGCGCGCACCCGCCCCGCGCGGGCCGCTAGGCCCGGGCGGTCAGATCCCGGTGCCGAAGCCACCCGCGGCCCGGACGGTCACCCCCTCGCCCATGTGGCCGGCCGCGTGGAAGAGCGCGATGCCGCTCAGCACCGCGCTGCGCGGACGGCCCGGGAACCCCTTGGACAGCGCCTCGGTCCGCGCGCCGAAGGCGCCGGCGGCGGCGGCCCGCTCGACCGCGTCGGCCTTCACCGCCCCGTCCCAGTCCTCGGGCTTGAAGCCCGAGATGATCTCGCGCGTGCGGCGCCCCACCGCGTCACGGTAGTCGCGGAGCGCGCCCACGTCGATCTGCCGCGTGAGGTCGCTCACCTCCGGGCTCGTCATGCCGATGCCGAAATCGGGACGGGTCACCCCGAGCCGCTTCCTCCAGCCCTCGTCCCAGAGCTGAGCGCCGCCGGCCACCACCTGGCCGACCAGGATGTCCTCGGCGCGGGCGATGTGCCACATGAGCCACGCGAGGGAGTTGAGGTCCTCGCGCGGGCGCACGCGCATCTGCTCGTCGGTGAGTCCGGCGAAGGTCCGCTCGGCCGCCGACATCTTGTTGCCCCCGACCGCGGCCATGTGCATCGCGGCGTGCTGCTCCAGGAACAGGTCACGGGTCTCCATGGTGTCCTCTCTCGGCCCTAGGCGGGCGCGCGCAGGGCGTTGCCGACGATCGCCTGCGCCTCGCCGACGATGGCGTCCAGGTGGGCCTTATCCCGGAAGCTCTCGGCGTAGATCTTGTAGATGTCCTCGGTGCCGGACGGCCGGGCCGCGAACCAGCCGCTCGCGGCCACCACCTTGAGTCCCCCGATCGGCGCGCCGTTGCCGGGGGCGCGTGTGAGCTTGTCGGTGATCGGCTCGCCGGCCAGCCGCGACTCCTTCACCGATTCGGGGGACAGCTTGCCGAGCCGCGCCTTCTCGGCCGCGGTGGCCGGCGCGTCGATGCGCGTGTACCACGGTGTGCCGAGCTGGGCGGTCAGGGCCTGGTAGTGCTCGCCGGGGTCCCGCCCGGTGCGCGCGGTGATCTCGGCGGCCAGCAGGTTCAGGATCAGGCCGTCCTTGTCGGTGGTCCACACGCGGCCGTCCAGGCGCGGGAAGGTCGCCCCCGCGCTCTCCTCGCCGCCGAAGCACAGGGAGCCGTCCAGCAGGCCCGGCACGAACCACTTGAGCCCGACCGGCGCCTCGAAGAGCCGGCGCCCGCGCGCGGCGGTCACCCGGTCGATCAGGGCGCTGGAGACGAGGGTCTTGCCCACCGCGGCCCCGGGCGACCACTGGGGGCGATGGGTCAGCAGGTAGTCGACGGCGACGGCCAGGTAGTGGTTGGGGTTCAGCAGCCCCGCGGCGGGCGTGACGATGCCGTGCCGGTCCGCGTCCGGATCGTTGCCGAAGGCCAGGCGATACCGGTCCCGCAGCCCGACGAGCCGCGCCATCGCGTAGGGGCTCGAGCAGTCCATGCGGATCTTGCCGTCGTGATCGACCGTCATGAACGCGAACGTGGGGTCGATGATCGGATTGACCACCGTGATGTCGAGGCCGTAGAGGGTGTTGATCGGCTCCCAGTAGGGCCGGGACGCGCCGCCCAGCGGGTCCACCGCGATCCGCAGCCCGGCCGCCCGCACCACGTCGAGGTCCACCACGTTCCGGAGATCGCGCACGTAGGGCGTCACGAGGTCCTCCGCGTGGATGGTCGGCGCCTTGGCCGCATCCGCGAGGGTCAGCCGCTTCACCCCGGCGAGCCCGTCGCGCAGGAGCTGGTTGGCCCGGCGCTCGACCCAGCCGGTCACGTGGGTGTCGGCCGGCCCGCCGTTGGGCGGGTTGTACTTGAAGCCGCCGTCCTCCGGCGGGTTGTGCGAGGGCGTCACCACGATGCCGTCGGCCTGGTGCGCGGCGCGGCCATGGTTGTAGACGAGGATCGCGTGGGAGATGACCGGGGTCGGCGTCACGCCGTCGTCGCGCTGCACGATCGTCTCGACCGAGTTGGCGGCCAGCACCTCGAGCGCGGTCCGCTCGGCGGGCCGCGACACCGCGTGGGTGTCCTTGCCCATGTAGAGCGGCCCGTCGATCCCCTGCTCGCGCCGGTAGTCGCAGATGGCCTGGGTGATGGCCAGGATGTGGGCTTCGGTGAAGGAGCCGCGCAGCGGCGAGCCGCGGTGGCCGCTGGTGCCGAAGGCGACGAGCTGGGTCGGGTCGTCGAGATCGGGCCGGCGCGCGTAGTACTCGCGCTCGAGGCGGGCCGGGTCCACCAGCATGGCGGGCGGCGCGGGGTGACCGGCGAGGGGCGAGAGCGCCATGGGCCTCAGTCCTTTCCGGGCTCGGTGGCCGGGACCGTCCGCAGCCGCACGTCGCGGCGGGGCACCGGCAGCTCGATCCGGGCCTCGTTGAGCCCGGCGTAGACCGCGTCGGCCAGCTGGCTCTGGATCGTCTCCGCGTCGCCGAAGCGATCGGTCCACGCCCGCAGCTCGAAGTCGAGCGAGTTCTCCCCGAAGCCCATGAACACCGCGGCGGCCGCGGGCTCCGCGATGACCTGGGGGTGCCGGGACCCGATCGCGGCCAGCAGCTCGGTCACGCGCTGGGGCACCGCCCCGTAGGCCACCCGGACCGGCAGGACGATCCGGCGCCGGAGGTCCGAGTAGGTCCAGTTGGTGACCGACTGCGCGATCAGGAGCGAGTTGGGCACGAACACCTCCGCGCCGTCCGCGGTCCGCACCAGGGTCGCGCGCACGCCGATGTGACGGACCTCGCCCCCCACGCCCGCGACCTGCACCACGTCGCCCAGGTGGATCGGGCGCTCGAAGAGCAGGATGAGCCCGGAGGCGAAGTTGTTCACCACTGTCTGCAGCCCGAGCCCGGCGCCGACTCCGAACGCGCTGGCCAGGATCGTGAGCTTGGTGAGATCCATCCCGAGCGCGGCGAGCGCGAGGGTGAAGCCTCCGAAGATGACCGCGTACTGGATCACCGCCGACAGCGCGAGCGGCACCCCCCGGGCCATGCGGACCCGCGGGAACACGTCCTCGGCCAGCACGAGGCGGAGGGCGGCCGCGACCACGAAGGCGAGCCAGATCGTGAGAGCGAACACCACCACGTCGCCGAGCGAGATGCGGATCGCGCCCCAGCCCCACTGCGCGGCGAGGGCGGCCCGGGTCCAGGCCACGCTCGGCGAGAGGAGGGTGAGCGCGTCGAGGGTCGCCGCGACCCAGGCGAGCACGCCGGCCCAGCGCAGCACCCGCACGGTGCGCCGCTCGATCACCGCGCGGTGCTGCTGCACCGAGGCCAGCAGCGCGAAGACCCGGCTGCGCAGCAGCACGCCGCCGAGGCCCCGGGCCACCTGAACCGCGGCCAGGATCGCCAGGCCGTAGTAGCTGCTGCCGAGCGCGCCGGCCCCGATCAGGCGCCCGAGCTCGACGTAGCCGGCCCCGCCCAGCAGGAAGGCGCCCGAGAACGCGGCGAGG
>DATJIR010000203.1:0-7139 GCA_035493135.1 Verrucomicrobiia bacterium | reverse complement strand
AGCGGGCCATCCGCACGACTTTAAGGGGTGTTCTTGAAGACGAAGGATATCGAGTTACCGCGGTGGGCTCGGGCGAGGAGGCGATCGCCCGGCTGCAGGAGGAGACGCCCGACGTCATCTTCCTCGACATCTGGATGCCCGGCATCGACGGGCTCGACACCCTGGCCGAGATGAAGCGGGTGCGCCCGGAGACCGCGGTGGTCATGATCTCGGGCCACGGCACCATCGAGACCGCGGTCAAGGCCACCAAGCTCGGCGCCTACGACTTCATCGAGAAGCCGCTCTCCCTCGAGAAGACGCTGCTCATCGCCAGCCGGGCCCTCGACCACACCCGGCTCGAGCGGGAGAACCGCAACCTGCGGGCGCAGCTCGAGCGCGGCCAGGAGATCGTGGGCCGGAGCGCGCTCATCGAGCACCTGCGCCAGCAGATCGCGATCGCGGCGCCCTCGAGCGGCCGCGTGCTCATCCAGGGCGAGAACGGCTCCGGCAAGGAGCTGGTGGCCCGCGCCATCCACACGCTGTCCGCGCGCCGCGACGGGCCCTTCGTGGAGGTCAACTGCGCCGCGATCCCCGAGGAGCTGATCGAGTCCGAGCTGTTCGGGCACGAGCGCGGCGCCTTCACCGGGGCGGTGGCGCGGCGGCGCGGCAAGTTCGAGCTCGCCGACCAGGGCACGCTCTTCCTGGACGAGATCGGCGACATGAGCCTCAAGACCCAGGCCAAGGTGCTGCGCGCCCTCGAGGAGCAGGCCTTCGAGCGGGTGGGCGGCAAGGACACCATCCGGGTCGACGTCCGGGTCCTCGCCGCCTCCAACCAGAACCTGCCCGAGCGCATCGCGGCGGGGGCCTTCCGGGAAGATCTCTACTATCGCCTGAACGTCATCCCGATCGAGGTGCCGCCGCTGCGCCAGCGGAAGGAGGACCTCCCGCTGCTGGTCGCCCACTTCGTGACCATGTTCTCGGCCGAGAACGGCAAGCGGCCCAAGACGGTCTCGGTCGAGGCGCTCGCCTACTTTCTCTCCTACGATTGGCCGGGCAACGTGCGCGAGCTGCGCAACATGGTGGAGCGGCTCGTCATCATGAGCCCGCGCGACGTCATCGGGCCGGAGGACCTTCCCCCGCCGCTCCGCCCCCGCGTCGCGGAGCCGCCGGCCGACGACGCCCAGCGCGAGCGCACGCTCAAGGAGGCGCGCGAGGCCTTCGAGCGCGCGTTCATCCTGAGCGAGCTGCGGGCCAACGAGTGGAACATGACCCGCACCGCCGAGAGCCTCGGCATCGAGCGCAGCCACCTCTACCGCAAGCTCAAGGCATACGGGATCTCGGCGCCGAAGTAGGTCTGGTCGCGCCGAGACGGTCGCGGCGTCCCGCGAGGCGAAACCAGCGGATCCGCTTCTTGTTCAGCTGCGGGGGCCCCGAAATGGCCCCCGCAGATGAAGAGAAGTCCCGGCAGCATCACCACCCCGCCCAGCACGACCGCCCCCAGAAAAGCCCGGTGGCGACTCCGCGCGCTCTGTGATACACACGTAGCGCTGTCGCGCCGACGGTGTCGTGGCACCGCGATCACCTTGTTGCCACAGGAGGATTCCATGCGACGCAGTGCCCGTCTTCTGCTCAGCCTGTCTCTCCTCTTCCTCTCCGCGTTCGGCGCGGGGGCCCAGTCTAAGGAGCCGGTCAAGATCGGGCTCACCGCCGCGGTCTCGGGCGGCTCGGCCGCCTCCGGCGAGGCCATCAAGCGCGGCCTCGAGATCGCCATCGCGGAGATCAACGCCAAAGGCGGGGTGCTGAGTGGCCGCCCATTGCAGTTGGTGGTCCGCGACGACGAGGGCCAGCCCGCCAAGGGCGTGACCATCGCGCGCGAGCTGGTGGAGCGCGAGAAGGTCGCCGCGGTGTTCGGTGGCCTCCACACCCCGGTGGCGCTCGCCCAGGTGGCGGTGTGGCACGAGCTCAAGACGCCCTACATGGGCGCGTGGGCGGCCGGCACCAACATCACCCGCAACGGCCAGAGTCCCAACTACGTCTTCCGCGTCTCGGCCAACGACGACGACGCCGACAAGTTCCTCACCCGCTACGCCACCGACGTGCTCCGGAAGGGCAAGCCCGGGCTCCTGCTCGAGAACACGAGCTGGGGCCAGTCCAACGAGACGGGCCTCACCAAGTGGCTCGGCGAGAAGGGGCTCAAGGCGGTCGGGGTGGAGAAGTTCAACTGGGGCGATCCCGACATGAGCCCGCAGCTGCTGCGGCTCAAGAGCGCGGGGGCCGACCACGTGGTGCTGGTCGCCAACGCGCCCGAGGGCGCGCAGGTCGTGAAGTCGCGCGCCAAGATCGGCTGGGAGATCCCGATGGTCTCGCACTGGGGCATCTCGGGCGGGCGCTTCCCGGAGCTGACCGGTGAGCTGTCGGACGGGGTGGCGTTCCTGCAGACCTACTCGTTCTTCGGCAAGCAGAACGAGCGCGGCGAGCACGTGCTGAAGGTCCTGAAGGAGAAATACGGCGTGAAGGGACCCGAGGACGTGATCGCACCGGTCGGCACCGCGAACGCCTATGACGGCCTCCACCTAGTCGCGCTCGCCATCGACCAGGCCGGCTCCACCGACGGGTCCAAGGTCCGCGACGCGCTCGAGAGCCTCAAGGCCGAGTACAAGGGCCTGATCAAGACCTATCGCCACCCGTTCACCGCCGCGCAGCACGACGCGCTGAACGACGCCGACTACATCATGGTGGTGTGGCGCGCGGGCAAGATCGTTCCGCTGGCCGCCAAGTAGCCCGAGTGCTCGTACAGCTCCTGGTCACGGGGCTGGCCCTCGGCAGCATGTACGGGCTGGTCGCCCTGGGATACCACATCACCTGGGCGACCAGCCGCACCATGAACTTCTCGCAGGGCCACGCGGTGATGGTGGGCGCGGTCGTCGCCTGGACCCTGGTGGTGGCGGTCGGCTGGCCGCTCCTCGCGGGCCTCGTCGTGACCCTCCTGGCCCTGGCCGCCTTCGGCGCGCTGATCGAGCGGGTGGCAGTGCGGCCGTTCTTTCGCTCCGCCTCCCCCGCGTGGCTCCTCTCCACGATCGCCTGCGGCATCATCGCGGAGAACGTGGCCCAGCTCCTCTTCGGCAAGGACGCGCGCGCCTTCCCCTCCGCGCTCACCCAGCGGCCGATCCTCCTGGGGGGCGCCGGCTTCTACCCGCAAGAACTGCTGATCCCGGTGGTGGGGCTGGCGCTGATGGCCGCCGTGCAGCTCTTCTACCACCGGACGCCGTACGGCCGGCAGCTCAAGGCGGTGGCGTGGAACGCGGAGGCCGCCGGCCTCATGGGCGTCAACGTGCCGCGCGCGGTGATGGCGGCCTACGCGCTCTCCGCGTTGCTGGCCGGCGTGGCCGGGGTGCTGCTGGCCCCGCTGCTCAACGTGGCGCCGACCATGGGCACCATCATCGGGCTCAAGGCCTTCGCGGTGGCGATCATCGGCGGCCTCGGCTCCGCTCCCGGCATCGTGCTGGCCGGGCTCGGCTACGGCGTCCTCGAGGCGTTCGTGGCCGGCTACGTGTCGAACGGGGCACGGGAGATCGTGGGCTTCGCGCTGGTGATCGCGGTGCTGGTGGTGCGGCCCTGGGGCCTCCTGGGCGAGCCGCCCGCGAGGCGGGTCTAGTGGCGCGCCTCGGCTGGGCCGCGGTGGCGGCGGCCGCGCTCGCGCTGCCCGCGCTCACCGGCAACACCTACTACCTCTACCTGGCGTGCAGCATCGGGCTCCTCACCATCGTCACCGCCGGCCTCAACGTGCTCGCGGGCTTCACCGGCCAGATCTCGCTCGGGCACGCGGGTTTCTATGCCCTCGGGGCCTACGGCGCCGCGCTCGCCGCGACGCGGCTCGGCTGGCCCCTCTGGGCGGCGGCCGCGGCCGGCGTGCTGGTCGCGGCCCTGGTCGGCGCCGCGGTGGCGGCCGCGGCCCTGCGGGTGTCGGGGCCTTACCTGGCCATGGTCACGATCGCGTTCGGCATCATCGTCGAGCACGTGCTGGTGGAGTGGGTGTCGGTGACCGGAGGCCCCGGCGGCATCTTCGACATTCCCAAGCTCCCGGTGGCCCGGACCTACTGGCTCATCGCGGCGGCCGCCGCCCTCGCGCTCTGGCTCACCGCGAACCTGCGGGCCTCCGCCTGGGGCCGCGCGCTGCTGGCGGTGAAGAGCAGCGAGGTCGCGGCGGAGTCGCTCGGGCTCTCGGCCTACTTCCTCCGGATCGTCGCTTTCACGATCTCTGCGGCCTTCGCGGGCCTCGCGGGCGGGCTCTTCGCGCTCCTCAACGGCTACATCTCGCCCGACAGCTTCACGCTGCAGACCTCGATCGTCTTCCTGCTCGCCCTTCTCTTTGGCGGCCTCGGGCGCCTGGCCGGCCCGCTCGCCGGCTCGGTGGCGCTCACCCTGCTGCCCGAGCTCCTCACCGGCCTGGCCGACTACCGGCTGATCCTCTACGGCTCTCTCCTGCTCGTCTCGATCTACGCGCTGCCCGCAGGCGTGGTGGGCGCGCTGGCGCCGCGCGCGCGCCCTCGTCGGCCCGCGGCCGGCGCCGGCGCGGGGCCCGGGCCGCAGGCGGCAGCGGACCCGCGCTCGACCGCTCCACCGGCCGCGCTTGGGTCCGCTCCCCTCCTCGGGGTGGAGCGGCTCGGCGTCTCCTTCGGCGGCGTGGTCGCGCTCGCGGACGTGACGCTCACGGTCCCGTCTCACGGCATCACTGCGGTCATCGGCCCCAACGGGGCCGGCAAGACCACCCTGCTCAACCTGATCACCGGCTACTACCGGCCGGGCGCGGGAGAGATCCGCTTCGCGGGCGAAGCCATCGCCGGGCGGCCACCCTACGTGGTGGCGCGCCTGGGCGTCGCGCGCACGTTCCAGACCGCGCAGGCGTTCGACGATCTCTCCGTGGTCGAGAACGTCATGGTGGGCGTGGCCGGCGCGCGGCTGGGCGGCCTCGCCGGGGCGCTGCTTGGAATGCCGGGCGCGCGCCGCCGCGAGCGCGAGATGCGCGGCGGCGCCCTCGCCCTGCTCGAGGCGCTGGGGCTCGGGTCGCGGGCGCTCGAGCCGGCGACCGCGCTGCCCGCCGGGCTCCGGCGCTGGCTCGAGATCGCCCGCGCCCTGGCCACCCGGCCCCGCCTCCTGCTGCTGGACGAGCCGGCGGCCGGCCTCTCTCCCGCCGAGATCGAGGAGCTCGACCGGCGGCTCACCGCGCTGCGCGAGCAGGGCGGCCCGGCCATCGTGCTGGTGGAGCACCACATGGAGCTCGTGATGGCGGTCTCGGACCGGGTCAGCGTGCTCGACTACGGGCGGGTCATCGCCGACGGCAGCCCGGGGGCGGTGCGCGAGAACCCGGCCGTCATCGAAGCCTACCTGGGCGCGCCGGCGTGAGCGCGCTCGGCGTCTCCGATCTCTCGGTCGCCTACGGCGCCGCCGCGGTGCTGCACGGCGTCTCGCTCGAGGTGCGGGCGGGCGAGATCGTCACCGTGATCGGCGCCAACGGAGCGGGCAAGACCACGCTGCTCAAGACGGTGGCCGGCGTGCTGCGCCCGGCGTCGGGCCGGATCACGGTCGCGGGCCAGCCGATCGGCGGGCGGCCGTCGTGGGAGGTCGCCCGCCGCGGGGTGGCGCTGGTCCCGGAGGGCCGGGGCATCTTCGGCGATCAGACCGTGCGCGACAACCTGCTGCTGGGAGCGCTCGCGCGGCAGCACGGGGCGACCGCCGGCGACCTCGAGCGAGCGCTCGGCCACTTCCCGGCCCTCCGCGAGCGACTCGACCGGCCGGCGGGGGGGCTGTCGGGCGGCCAGCAGCAGATGCTCGCGGTCGCCCGCGGCCTGATGGCGCGCCCGCGCTTCCTCCTCCTTGACGAGCCGTCACTCGGCCTGGCCCCGATCCTGGTGCGCGAGATCTTCGCGGTGATCGCGCGGCTGCGCGACGACGGGGTGAGCATCCTGCTCGTGGAGCAGATGGCGGCCCAGGCCCTGGCTCTGGCCGACCGCGCGTACGTGCTCGAGCGCGGGCGCGTCACCCTCGCCGGCCCCGCCGCGGAGATCCGGGTCAACCCCGGCGTGGTGCGGGCCTACCTCGGAAGCGGGCGCCGATGACCGATCTCGGGAGCCGGCTCGTCCGCGTGGGCGCGCAGCTCGCCCGCCGCCTCGAGGCGGTGAGCGGCCTGCGCGGCCGGGTGCACTCCGTCTTTGCGCGGGCGGTGAACATCGAGTGGAGCGACGGGGAGTGGAGCGACGGGGAGTGGAGCGACGGGAGCCTCCTCGCCCTGCACCCGCCGGGCCCGCTGCTCGCGCCCTTCGCCGCCGCCGTCGACGACCCCGAGGTCCTGCGCGCCCTCCGGCCGGGCATGCCGGTGGTCGTCGAGATCCGTCGCCTGCGCGCGCCGGGGCTCGTGCTGTCGTGGGAGCGCGCCACCCGGGTCGATTGCGCGGCCGCGAGGAACCCGGCGCTTCCCCCTCCCGCGCGACCCGGAGGCCACGCGCGGGGGCTCGACTCGCCCGGGGGAGTCGGCGCCCGCGCGGCGCTGGCCGACGGCATCGGTCGGCGCGACACCGCCCGGCTGATCGCGGGAGCCTGGGCGCTGCTGGGGCTCGGCGAGGGACTGACCCCGGCCGGCGACGACTGCCTGGTCGGAGCGCTCGCGGTGCTGCACGCGGTGGATCCCGCGCCGCTCACGCGCGCACCGGCCACCGCCGGCGCGATCGCGGAGGCCGCGAGAGCCCGCACGACCGCGATCGGCCGCGAGTTCGTCCTCCACGCCCTGGCCGGGCGCTTCTCGGAGCCGGTGCTCGCGGTGCTGCGTGCCCGGTCGGTTCCGGAGTCGGCGCGGGCGGCCGCGCGGCTCGCCGCGCTAGGCGCGACCTCGGGCGCGGACACGCTCGGCGGGATGCGCCTGGCCTGGGACGCGCTGGCCGCCTGACCCATGGCCCAGGCCACCCTCGTCAAGCGCGGCGCCTACCACGACTCGGTGGCGCTGCTCATGCTGGCCCGCGCGCTGCGCGCGCGGCCGGGCGTGCGCGAGGCGGCGGTCGTCATGGGCACGCCCGCCAATCGCGACCTGCTGGCGAAGGCCGGGCTGCTGACCGAGGAAGCCGGGACCGCCACCCCGAGCGACCTCGTCGTCGTGGTGGAGGCCGAGA
>DATJIR010000202.1:0-10930 GCA_035493135.1 Verrucomicrobiia bacterium | reverse complement strand
ATCTACGAGCTCGCGTTCATCTGGGGCGTCGGCCCGCGCGTGGCGGAAGGCGGAGCCGGGCTCATTCCCGGCTTCTCCTACTCGGCGCCCGCGGAGGACCTCAAGCTCAAGGCGCGCTGAGGGCGTCCGCGGTGGCCCAGTACTCGCTCGGCATCGACATCGGCGGGACCTTCACCGATCTCGTGGTCTACGACCACGACACCGGCGCGCGATGGGGCCGCAAGGTCCTCACCACCCACGACGACCCGGCGCGCGCGGTCGCCTCCGGCGTGGTCGGCCTGCTCGACCAGGCGCGGGTCGACCCGGCCGCGTTCTCCCGGGTCGTCCACGCCACCACCCTCTTCACCAACGCGCTGATCGAGCGCAAGGGCGCGGTCACCGGACTGATCACCACCGCGGGCTTCGCGGACACGCTCGAGATCGGGCGCGAGCGGAAGTACGAGCTGTACGACCTGGCGATCGCCAAGCCCGAGCCGCTGGTGCCGCGTCACCTGCGCCTCGAGGTGCCCGAGCGCACGAAGGCGGACGGGCGCATCGCGCGGCGGCTCGACACCCGCGCGGTCGCCGCGCGCGCGGCCGCGCTGGCCCGCGCCGGCGCGGGCGCCATCGCGGTGGTGTTCCTGCACGCCTACGCCAACCCGCGCCACGAGCGCGAGGCGGCGCGGCTGATCGCGCGGCGGCATCCCGGCGTCGCGGTGACGACCTCGCACGAGGTGGCCCCCGAGATCCGCGAGTACGAGCGGGCGTCGACCACGGTGGCGAACGCCTACATCAAGCCGCTCGCCCAGAAGTACCTGGCCCTGATGGCGGAGCGCGTCGCCGCGCTCGGCATCCCGGCCCCGCTGCTGCTGATGCTCTCGAGCGGCGGCCTCACCCACGTGGCCGAGGCTCAGCGGGTGCCGGTGCAGATGCTCGAGTCCGGCCCGGCCGCGGGCGCCATCGCGGCCGCGTTCTTCGGCCAGGCCGACGGCGACGGGCGCGTGCTCGCCTTCGACATGGGCGGCACCACCGCCAAGCTGTCGCTGGTGGACGGCGGCGAGCCGCTGACCGCGTACTCCTTCGAGGCCGCGCGCCAGCGGCGGTTCATCGAGGGCAGCGGGCTGCCCATCCGCATCTCGACCATCGAGCTGATCGAGATCGGCGCGGGCGGCGGCAGCATCGCGGCGGTGGACGAGATCGGGCTCCTCAAGGTGGGCCCGCGCAGCGCCGGCTCGCACCCGGGGCCGGCCTCCTACGGCCTGGGCGGACGAGAGCCCACCGTGACCGACGCCGACTTCCTGCTCGGCTACCTCAACCCGGACTACTTCGCGGGCGGGGAGGTCGCGGTGGACATGGCGGCCGCGATCGGCGCGATCGAGGACGTGGCGCGGCGCCTCGACCTCGAGTCCACCAAGGTCGCGTGGGGCATCCACGACATCGTCAACGAGAGCATGGCCGGCGCGGCGCGCGTGCACATCGCGGAGCGCGGGCGCGACCCCCGCGACTACGCGCTGCTCTGCACCGGCGGCGCGGGGCCGGTGCACGCCTACTCGGTGGCCCGCAAGCTCGGTATCGGCCGCGTGATCTGCCCGCCGTCGGCGGGCGTGGCCTCGGCCCTCGGCTTGCTGGTGGCGCCGGCGCGCGTGGACCGCGGGGCCACCGTGGGCATCCGTCTCGATCGCGGGAGCATCGCCGAGCTCGAGGCCGGCTTCGCGCGGCTCGAGCAGGAGGCGCGCGCGGTGATGGCGGAGACCGGGCTGAAGCTCGAGTCGGCGACGGTGACGCGGCTGGCCGACGGGCGCTTCATGGGCCAGGGCTTCGACCTGGTGGTGCCGCTGCCGGCCGGGCCCTACGAGGACCACGAGCCCGGGCGCGCGGCCCTGCGCGCCGCCTTCGAGACCGCGTACCGCGAGAAGTTCGCCCTGACCCCGCCCGGCGTGCCCGTCGAGTTCATCAACATCCGGGTGGCGGTTCGCGCGCCGGTCTCGGGCAGCGACGTCGTGCTCGAGGGGCGCCCGGGCCATGGCGCGCGCGCCGCGCTCAAGGGCACGCGGCGGGCGTACTTCCCCGGCGCCGACGGGTGGGTGGAGACCGCGGTCTACGACCGCTACCGCCTCGGAATCGGCGACCGGCTGAGCGGGCCGGCGGTGGTGGAGGAGGAGGGATCCACGCTCGTGATCGGGCCGGGGGCGAGCGCAGAGGTGGCCGCGAGCGGCAACATCGTCGTCACCCTCGCCCCGGAGGGGGAGAGGGCAGAGTGAGGGGGCGGGGATGACGAGGGGGCGGGCATGACGACGCAGTTCGACGCCATCACGCTCGAGGTGCTGTGGACCCGCCTCATCTCGGTGGTGGACGAGGCGGCCAAGGCGATCGTGCGCACCTCCTTCTCCACGCTCTCCAACGAGGCCAACGACTTCGCCTGCGTGCTCACCGACGCGCGCGGCCTGGCCCTGGCCCAGAACTCGGGCTCGATCCCGTCGTTCATCGGGACGCTGCCCGCCACGGTCCGGCACTTCCTGCGCGAGCTGGGCCCGGAGCGCATGCGGCCGGGCGACGTGCTGATCACCAACGATCCGTGGCAGGGCACTGGGCACATGAGCGACGTGTGCCTGGTGAAGCCGATCTTCCTGACCGAGGGCGGCCGACCGCGACTGGTCGCCTTCTCGTCGACCACGGCCCACATGCCGGACATCGGCGGGCGGATCCGGGCCATCGAGGCCCGCGAGCTGTTCGAGGAGGGTTTCCACATCCCGCTCACGCACCTGATCCGCGAGGGGCGCGTGGACGACACCCTGATCGCGCTCCTGCGGGCGAACGTGCGCACCCCGGACCAGACCACCGGCGACATCTGGGCCCAGGTGAGCGCCAACGAGCTGATGGAGACCCGGGTGCGCCGGCTGATGGAGGAGTACGAGCTCGACTCGCTCGAGGGGCTCGCCGACGAGCTCTTCGGCCGCTCGGAGCGCGCCATGCGCGAGGCGATCCGCGCGGTGCCCGACGGCACCTACCGCTACGGCATCGACACCGACGGTTTCGAGGCGCCGTACCGCTTCCGGGTCGCCCTCACCGTGTCCGGCGACCGCATCGAGGCCGACTTCACCGGCACCTCGCCCGCCCAGCCGCGCGCGATCAACTGCGTGATGGCCTACACGTACGCCATGACCGCGTACGCGGTGCGCTGCGCGCTCCTGCCCGCGCTGCCGAACAACGAGGGCATGTACCGGCCGGTGACGGTGGAGGCGCCCGAGGGCTGCCTGCTCAACCCGACGTTCCCGGCCGCGGTGGTGAGCCGCGCACAGACCGGCCACTACGTGCCGATCTTGATCCTGGGCGCGCTGCACCAGGTGATCCCGGACCGCGTGGCCGCGGCGGCGGGCTCGCCGCTCTGGGCGGTGGCGCAGTCGGGCACGCGCGACGACGGGCGGCCCTACACCACGGTGCTGTTCTTCAACGGAGGCATGGGCGCGACCGCGGGCAAGGACGGCGAGCACGTGCTCTCGTGGCCCAGCAACATCTCGAGCACCCCGGTGGAGGTGGCCGAGCGCAACAGCCCGCTCTTCTTCCACTACAAGCGCATGCGCGCGGGCTCGGGCGGGCGTGGGCGCTTCCGCGGCGGCCTCGGCCAGGACATGCTGATCGAGAGCGAATCGCCGCGCCCCATCGTGATGAGCTTCATGGCCGAGCGCACGCGCTTCCCGGCGCCGGGGCTGGCCGGCGGCGGCGCGGGCGGGCTCGGCGACGTGCGGATCAACGGCAAGAAGGTCGACCACCGCCGGCAGCACGTGCTCGAGCGCGGAGATCGCGTGCTGGTGAGCACGCCGGGCGGGGGCGGCTACGGGCCGGCCGGGAAGCGGGCGAAGGAGCTGCGGGCGCGGGACCGGGAGCGCGGGTACGTGGGGCGGGGAGGGCGGTAAGGTCGGCCATGCGTGGAGCGGCCGTGACCCTCGGCCTATCGAGTCTTGCCCTCGCGCTGTTCCCGCAGTTCAGACCGTTCTTCTTCTTCGATCCGACGCACCCCATGGAGACCATGGACGCGGCGGCCCCGGCGGTCATCTCCGGCTTGTGGCGGTTCGCCCACTACCTGGCCTTGATCGGCTTCGTGTTGCTGCTCTGCGCGCTGCCGGCGCTGCACGCTCGCCTTGCCGCCGCGGGGGTCGAGGCCCGCGCGCGACTGGCGACGCTGCTCTGCGGCCTGGGGGTGGCGCTCATCCTGCCGACGCTCGGGGTGGAGCTCTACGCGCTGCCCGCGATCGGACGGATCTATCTCGCGGGCAACGTGTCGATCGCGCCGGCGGTGAGCCTGATCTACATCGGCGGCGCCACCCTGGTGATGCTGCTGGGGCTCCTCCTGCTCGCCGTCGGGGCCATCGTGCTGGCCGTCGCCGTCGCCCGGAGCCGCGCGCTCCCCAGGTGGGCCGGCATCGTCTACGCGATCGGGCTCGCCGCCTGGTGCCCGCTGCTCCCGCCGAATGTCCGCGTGGTAGACGGGCTCCTCATCGGCGTCGGAGGGATCGCCCTGGCGTGGGCGCTGAGGCGCCCCTCGCCGCCTCCGGACGCGCCGGGCTTTCACCCGCACGCGTCACGTGCTCACCCTGTCGCGCCGCAGCCCTAGAGCGCCCGCTCACCCTGACCTCTCCCCGGAGGGGAGAGGGAGAGGGGCGGCGTCAGGTCAGGACTATGGAGGGATTGGCGAGGTAGTCGTCGAAGCGGAGCGCGGTGAGGTGCTCGAAGGCCTCGATGTAGCGCCGGCGGGTGCCGGTGACCACGTCCTCGGGTAGCTCGGGGCCCGGGTAGGTCTTGGCCCAGCCGATCTTCTCGCAGAAGTCCCGCACGTACTGCTTGTCGAAGGACGGCTGCGGCCCGCCCGGCGCGTACTGGTCGGCCGGCCAGAAGCGCGAGGAGTCGGGGGTCAGCGCCTCGTCGCCCAGCACCAGCCGGCCATCCCGGTCGACGCCGAACTCGAACTTGGTGTCCGCGATGATGATGCCGCGCTCGAGCGCGTAGGCGGCCGCGAACCGGTAGAGCGCGATGGAGAGCCGCTCGGCCAGCGCGAAGCGCTCGGCCCCGACGATCGCGGCGCCCTGCTCCCGCGAGATGTTCTCGTCGTGGCCGGACTGGGCCTTGGTGGCCGGGGTGAAGATCGGCTCCGGCAGCCGGTCCGACTCGCGCAGGCCGGCGGGCAGCCGGTGGCCGCAGACCTGCCCGGTCTTGCCGTAGTCCTTCCACCCCGAGCCGGAGAGGTAGCCGCGCACCACGCACTCGATCGGCAGCATCTCGAGGCGGCGGCACTCGGTGGAGCGGCCGTCCGGGCGCAGGGCCAGCAGGTGATTGGCGCAGATCGAGCGGGTGCGCGCGAACCAGAACGCGGCGAGGCCGGTCAGGACCCGGCCCTTGTCCGGGATCGCGGTCGGCAGGACCACGTCGAAGGTGGAGATGCGGTCGGAGGCCACGAGCAGGAGCCGCTCGTCGTCGAGGGCGTAGAGCTCGCGGACCTTGCCACTGCCAAGATGCACGGCGTCCGGCATGGATGGGCCCCTCCTTTTCCGTCGCACTGTAGCATAATGCGCCCATGCCCGACGGGGTCGCGACGGCCGCGGCCGCGCCGATCGTGCTCGACGCGATCGGCAAGCGCTACGAGACCACCAGCGGACCGATCCAGGCCGTCGATTCGGTGAGCCTCACGGTGCGGCGCGAGGAGTTCGTCTCGCTGCTGGGGCCGAGCGGCTGCGGCAAGTCCACCGTGCTGGGCATGATCGGCGGGCTCGTGGCCCCCGACCGCGGGCGCGTGCTGCTCGACGGCGCGGTGTGCGCCGGCCCCAGCCCGGAGAAGGTCGCGCTCGTGTTCCAGGACGGCGGCCTCTTCCCCTGGCGCACCGCGCTCGACAACGTGACCTTCGGCCTCGAGCTGCGCGGGATGCCCGCGGCCCGCCGCCGTGAGATCGCCCGCGGTCTCCTCGGGCCGATGGGCCTGAGCGGCTTCGAGAGCAAGTACCCGCGCGAGCTGTCGGGAGGCATGCGCCAGCGGGTGGCCATCGCGCGCGCGCTCGCGCTCGACACCCCGATCTTGCTGATGGACGAGCCCTTCGGCGCGCTCGACGAGCAGACGCGCCTGCTCATGGGCGAGTGGCTGGTGGGGATCCGCCGCCGGACCCGCAAGACGGTGGTCTTCGTCACCCACAGCCTGCAGGAGGCGATCGCGCTGTCCGATCGCATCGTGGTGATGACCGCGCGGCCCGGGCGCGTCAAGGACGTCATCGACGTGGCGCTGCCGTTCCCGCGCGACCTCAACGCGCCCGAGGTCACCGAGCTGCGCGCCAAGCTCTGGGAGCAGGTGAGGGAGGAGTCGCTCAAGGCGATGGGCGGCCGGCCGTGAAGGTCTGGGCCTGGCGCCTGGCGATCGCGGCGGCCGCGCTCCTGCTCTGGGAGGCGGTGGCCGCCCCGCTGAACCCCCTCTTCTACATACGGCCGTCGACCCTGCCCGCGGCGCTGCTCGGGATGTGGCGGGTGCCGGAGCTGCCGCCGCTCTCGGAGCACGTGTGGCTGACTTTGCGGGAAATCGGCGCCGCCTATCTCCTCGCGGTGGCGGCCGGGCTCTGGCTGGGCTTCCTGCTCGGGCTGCGCGGGACGCTGGGACGCGTCTACGAGCCGCTGCTGGCCGCGCTCTACGCGGTGCCGAGCGTGGTGTGGTACCCGTCGCTCATGCTGTTCTTCGGCCTCGGGCCCGCGTCGAAGATCGCCTTCGGGGTGCTGCTCGGAGTCTTCCCGATCGTGGTCTCGGTGCTGGCCGGGATCCGCCAGGTGCCGGAGACCCTGGTGACGGTGGCGCGCTCCATGGGGGCGCGGCGGTGGACCGTGTTCCACAAGGTCATGCTGCCGGCGATGGCCTCGACCATGGTGGGCGGCCTGCGGGCGGGCCTCGCCCTCTCGGTGGTGGGCGTGCTGGTGGGCGAGATCCTGGGCTCCCGGGCCGGGGTGGGCTACGTGATCAACTACGCCTACGGGCTCATGATGACGCGCGAGTACGCGGTGCTCGCGGTGCTGGCCGCCGCCGGTGTGCTCGCGCTCGATCTCGCGGGGGCGCTGGTGGAGGCCCGGGTGAAGCGATGGGCCGGCTAGGCGTCCTCGGCTGCCAGGCCGCGTCGCTCGCCGCGGTGGTGCTGGCCTGGGAGGTGGCGGTGCGCGTCGGGCTCGCGGACCCGCTCTTCGTCCCCACGCCGGCCGCGGTGGCGGGCGCGCTCGGCCCGACGCTGCGCGAGGCGCTGCCCCGGCTCGGCGACACGCTGCTGAAGGCCATGGCCGGCTACGCGCTGGCGGTGGGGCTCGGGGTGGCGGGCGGCCTCGCGATCGGCTCGCGGCGCCTCGCCCACGCGGTGGCGATGCCCTACGTGGTCGCCGCCTACGGCGTGCCGAAGATCCTGGTGCTGCCCTGGATCGTGCTGATCTGCGGGCTCGGCGCCACCACCGCGGTGCTGACCGCCACGCTCTTCGCGGTGTTCCCGATCCTCCTCATGGTGGCCGCCGGGACCCGCGACGTGGATCCGACCCTGGTGACCGCGGCGGTGTCGATGGGGGCCACGCGGAGCCAGGTGAGCCGGAAGGTGCTGCTCCCGGCGGTGCTGCCCTCGGTGGTGGCCGGCATGCGGGTGGGCGTCGTCTTCGCGATGCTGGGCGTGCTGCTCGCCGAGATGTTCGCGGGCACCCGCGGCATGGGCTACCTCATGCAGCGCATGGCGATGGCGTTCCGGGCCTCGGATCTCTTCGCGGCCACCGCGGTGGTCTCGGTCGTGTCCATCGTCGTGGTACTGTCTCTCGAGCATCTCAGCCGGCGGCTTTCCCGCTGGCGCTGACACAGGAGGCGGGTCGATGACGACGACACGGCGGAGCTTCCTCCGGACGGTGGCGGGCGGCACCGCGGTGGCGACGGTGGGTGCCTGGAGACCGGGGCGGGCGGACGCGGCCACGCCCGTGAAGGTGGGCTGCGTGGTGCTGGGCGACCTCGGGATCAACGCCCCGACGATGATCGCCATCGAGAAGGGCTTCTTCAAGCAGAACGACCTCGACGCGGAGATGATCCCGTTCAAGGGCGGGCCGGACCTGCTCAAGGGCGTGCTGTCGGGCGCGGCCGACATCGGCCTCACCGGGGCCACCGATCCCCTGGTGTTCCGCGAGCGCGGCACGGGCATCCGGGCGGTGGCCACCATCCTCGAGAAGAACCACTTCACCCTCACGGTCGGCCCCGCGATCAAGAAGGTGGAGGACCTCAAGGGCGGCTCGATCGGGGTCACGGTGGTCGGGTCCACCACCTGGGTGTTCGCGCGCATGCTGGCCAAGAAGATGGGCTGGGAGCCGGAGAAGGACATCAAGATCGTGGGGGTGGGCGGCCTCGACGCGCAGGCGGCCGCGCTCCGGCGCGGCGAGACGCAGGCCTGCATCTTCGGCGATGCGGGCTCGGTGCTCGAGGCCCAGGGCGTGGGGCGCATCCTGATGCGGCTGGACGAGGTCACGCCCAGGTGGATCAGCCTGATCGCCTACGCCACCGACGACCTGCTGAAGACCAAGAAGGACACCCTGCAGCGGACGCTGCGGGGCATCTTCCAGGGCCACAAGTTCTTCCGGGACAACGCGGACGAGTCGATCCGGATCGCGGCCAAGGGTATCGGCTGGCCGGAGACGGCCACCCGGCGGGCCTACGATCTGGTGAAGCCGCTCCTGTCGGTGGACGGGCGCATGGACCTGGAGGCGATGAAGGTCATGCAGGACACCCTGCTGGAGCTGGGGCTCCTCAAGCAGCGCCTGCCCCTCGATCAGCACTACACGACCGAGTTCGTCCCGGTGAAGATTTAATCCCCCGGGAGGATAATGACGCATGGCCAAGCATCAGGCCGTGCTCATTCCCGGCGACGGCATCGGCCCCGAGGTGACCGCGGCGGTCCGCCGCATCCTCGACGCGGTGGCGGCCCCGATCGACTGGGTGGAGTGCCGCGCGGGCCTGGCCGCGCTCGAGCGGGGCCAGGACGTGCTGCCGCGCGAGACCCTGGACGCGATCGCCCGGCTCGGGGTCGCGCTGAAGGGGCCGTGCACCACCCCGATCGGCGAGGGCTTCGTCTCCATCAACGTGCGGCTCCGCAAGGAGCTCGACCTCTACGCCGCGGTGCGGCCGGTCCGCAGCCTCGACGGGGTGCCCACCCGCTACCGGGACGTGGACCTCGTCATCATCCGGGAGAACACCGAGGGGCTCTACTCCGGCATCGAGGCCTCCCTGGCCCCCGGGGTGGTGACCACCACCAAGGTCGCCACCGAGAAGGCCTGCACCCGCATCGCGCGGTGGGCCTTCCACTACGCGCAGCACCGCGCGCGCAAGAAGGTGACCGTCTTCCACAAGGCCAACATCATGAAGCTCACCGACGGGATGTTCATCCGCTGCGCCCGCGCGGTGCACGACCAGGAGTTCTCCCCGATCGCCTACCAGGAGATGATCATCGACGCGGGCTGCATGGGGCTGGTGCAGGATCCCACCCGCTTCGACATGCTGCTGCTCGAGAACCTCTACGGCGACGTGCTGAGCGACCTGTGCGCGGGTCTGGTGGGCGGCCTCGGGGTGGTGCCGGGGGCGAACATCGGCGACGCGGGCGCGGTCTTCGAAGCGGTGCACGGCTCCGCGCCCGACATCGCGGGCCGCGGGGTCGCCAACCCACTGGCGCTGCTGATGTCCGCGGTCATGCTGCTCAACCACCTGGCCGAGACGCGCGACGACCCGGCGTGCGCGATGGCCGCGCAGCGGATCAAGGACGGCTACAACCACGCCCTGGCCGAGGGCGGCAAGACCCGCGATCTCGGCGGCACGCTCGGCACCGCCGAGTTCGCCGACGCGGTGATCGCCCGCCTCGGCGCCTGACCGAGCCGCCCGGCTCGACGCCCGGTCCCCGGCCGTTTTCCCGCCTCCGCCGTCTTATTGACAGGATCCTATATATGCATATATAAGGTAATTTGCATGAAGAAGACCGGAGGCGGCGGGCAGCTGCAGATCTTCAAGGCGGAGTTCTTCAAGGCTCTCGCCCACCCGATCCGCATCCGGATCCTCGAGATCCTCGTCCGAGGCGGCCGGAGCGTGCACGAGCTCCAGGAGGCCCTCGGTCTCGATCAGCCCACCGTGTCCCAGCAGCTCGCGGTGCTGAGGGCCAAGAACATCGTCGAGGCTCGCAAGGAGGGCACCGGCGTGCGCTATACCGTCCGCGACGCCTCCGTCCGGGATCTGCTCGACGTCACCCGCCGCATCTTCGACAACCACCTCATCGGCACGCAGACCATGCTCAAGGAGCTGCGCCGCGAAGCCCGCCGGCGCTGACGTGCGACTCTTCTCCAAGATTCTCCAGGTCGGCCTCGCCACCGAGCCCCTGCCCCCGGGCGGCGACGAGGTCGTTCGCCTCCTGCACGAGGTCGATGCCCGGGCCCGGCGCCTGTTCGGGCGCGCGCTCGCGATCCGGGAAGTGGACGCGGGCTCCTGCAACGGCTGCGAGCTCGAGATCGTCGGACTCACGAGCCCGGTGTACGACAGCGAGCGCTTCGGCGTGCACTTCGTGGCCTCGCCCCGGCACGCCGACCTGCTCCTGGTCACCGGGCCGGTGACGCGCAACATGGCGGTGCCCCTGGTGAAGACCTACGAGGCGACCCCCGCGCCGAAGCTGGTGGTGGCGGTGGGAGACTGCGCCCGGACCTGTGGGGTCTTCAAGGGTAGCTACGCGGTGGCCGGCAGTGTGGACGAGATCATCCCGGTCGACGCCTTCGTCGACGGGTGCCCGCCCGAGCCGGTGGCGATCCTGCAGGGCATCCTCACCGCGATCGGCCGCCGATGATCCTCGCGTTCTCGTTCATGCTCCTCGGATACGGGATCGGAGCCGCCGCCGCGGTGCTGGCGCCCGGCGGTCGTACCTCGCGATGGCTGGTCGCGCTG
>DATJIR010000201.1:0-2270 GCA_035493135.1 Verrucomicrobiia bacterium | reverse complement strand
GAGACCTTCGAGGCGATCGCGGCGAACTCGGCCGACCTGGGGCCGGTGGCGGTGCCGCTGGTGGCGACCTCCCGGAAGCGCGGTGTGTTGACGAAGATCGTGGGCGGCAACGGCGACGAGTGGTCGGGCTGGATCCTCGGGGTGCGAACCGCCTCGCCGATCAAGTCGGCCAAGGACCTCGACGGCAAGAAGGTGGGCATCACCTCCGCCGGCTCCGGCACCGACACCCTCGCCCTCTGGGCGCAGAGCGAGGCCCGCGTGACCTTCCAGCGAATAGGGGTGGGCGGCGGCGGGCTCGTGCCGAATTTGCTCAACGACAACCTGGCCGCCGCGGTCATCTACTCCCCGCTCAGCTACCAGGTCGTCTCGGAGGGCAAGGTGCGCGTGCTGATGGACTTCGCCACCGCGATGCCGCCGAACCTGATCGGGGGCTGGGCCGCCACCGAGAAGAACCTCACCGAGCGGCGCCCCTTCATCCAGAAGGGCCTGAACGCCCTCTACGGGGCGCTCGAGTACCTGCGCAACAACCCGGACTACGCGATCAAGACCATCGCGGCCAACAACGAGCTGCCGATGGAGATCGCCAAGATGGAGTACGAGAAGACCTTCCTGCGTCTGTCCCGCGACGGCAAGATCACGCTGGCCTCGGTGGAGAAGGCGATGGAGCTGGCCGCCGCGAGCGGGGTGAAGGACATGGCGCCGGCCGCCGAGGTCTTCATGAACATGCCGATCACGCCCACCAAGCCCTAGGAGGCCGGGGCGATGCGGCGGCACGAGCGCCTGATCGTCGCCGCCGTCGTCCTGGGCCTCTTCGCGCTCTGGGAGGCGCTGGTCCGCGCGGGCCGGCTCGACGCGAGCCTCGCGCCCGCCCCGAGCACGGTCGTCGAATCGCTGATCCGGCTGGCCGGGCGGCCCGAGGTCCGGGCCAGCCTGGGGGTGACCGCCTGGGAGGTGCTCGCTGCGTTCCTGGTGGCGCTGCCGGTCGGCCTGCTCCTGGGCTTCCTCCTGGCCGAGGTGCCGATCCTGGGCTCGCTCTTCCGGCCACTGGTCAACTTCCTCTTCGGCGTGCCCAAGTCCATCTTCCTGCCCGTGTTCATCCTCGTCTTCGGGGTGAGCATCCCGCAGAAGATCGCCTTCGGCGTGTTCACCACTATCTTCGTGCTGATCACCGGCGGCATCGCGGCGGTGCAGTCGGTGCCGCGCGAGCTGATCACGGTGAGCCGGGTCTACGGGGCGAGCCGCGGGCAGATCATCCGCGAGATCTACCTCCCCGCGATGGCCCCGATCCTGCTCGAGTCGGCGCGCCTCGCCATGGTCTTCAACATCACCGCGGTGCTCCTGTGCGAGATCTACGGGGCGCGCGACGGCATCGGCTACCGCATCGCGGCGTGGGGCGAGAACCTCCAGATGCCGCAGCTCTACGCCGCGCTGGTGATCGTGGCCGCCGCCGCGGTGGCGGTCAACGAGGGGCTGCGCGCGGTCGAGAGCCGGCTCGGCGCGTGGCGGCAGCGCACGTGACCCGTACCCTCGTCGAGATCCGGGGGGTCTCCCAGCGCTTCGGCGCGGACGGAGCCGGGGTGGTCGCGCTCGACTCGATCAGCCTCGAGATACCGGACGGCCAGTTCGTGGCGGTGGTGGGTCCGAGCGGCTGCGGCAAGTCCACCCTGCTCTCGCTGGTCGCCGGGCTGCGGCTGCCCTCGAGCGGCACCGTGCTCTGCGACGGCGAGCCGATCACCGCCCCGATGCCGCGCAAGGTCGGCATGATCTTCCAGGAGGCCAACCTCCTACCCTGGCTCTCCGCGGTCGACAACGTCGCCTTCCCGCTCAAGCTTCGGCGGGTGGCGAAGGCGGAGCGGCTCCTCGCGGCCCGGCGCATGCTCGAGCTGACCGGCCTCGCCGGCTTCGAGGACCGCCTCCCTCATCAGCTCTCGGGCGGCATGAAGCAGCGTGTGGCGATCGCCCGGGGCCTCGTGCAGAACCCGGCGGTGTTGCTCATGGACGAGCCGTTCGCCTCGCTCGACGAGCAAACCCGCATGGTGCTGGGCGACGAGCTGCTGCGCATCTGGTCGGAGACCCGCAAGACGGTGCTCTTCGTGACCCACAGCCTGAACGAGGCGGTCTACCTCGCGGACCGGGTGGTGGTGCTGAGCGCCCGCCCCGGGCGCGTGGTCGACGACGTCGCGGTGGATCTGCCCCGCCCGCGCAGCTTCGCGATGACCGGGACCGAGCGGTTCGGCGCGCTCAAGGACCGCATCTGGCAGCACATCAAG
>DATJIR010000200.1:0-2775 GCA_035493135.1 Verrucomicrobiia bacterium | reverse complement strand
GATCGAGCGCCTCCGCGCCGCGGGCCACGCGGTCGTCGACGACGAGCCGCTCGAGGGCTATCTCCGCGTCTACGTCGACGACCCGTTCGGCAATCGCCTCGAGCTGATGGAGCCCCGCTAGCCGCCCAGCACCCGCTTCTCGTAGATCGCGCTCAGGATCTCGTCGACGCCCGCGCTCGCCCACAGGTCGAAGAAGGGCGAGGCCTGCATCGCGGCGAACTCCTTCATGCCGCGGTCCCGCGCCTGCTCCGGGCTCTCCCCCGCGCGCGCCGCCTGCTGGTGACCGCGGACGCAGTCCTTGTGGTAGATCGCGGGGTACTCGATGTACCGGCACAGCTCCTGGAAGTCCTTGGTATAGACCGCCACCACCGGCACCGAGGCCCACTCCCCGCCATCCTTGGCGTTCAGGAACTCGAGCATGAGGTCGTGGTTGCCGTCCGGGTAGGCCGCCGGGTCGGGCCGGCGCTTGCCGAGGATCTTCTGGCCGTCGCGGTTGAAGATGCGCAGGGCGAGCCCGCCCGCCTCGGCCAGACGGGCCATCGCGGGCACGTCGCGCCGGCAGTCCGAGGACCAGTCCTCGGAGATGACCAGGATGTTGGCCGGGCCGCCGGGCTGGGCCGCGAGCCACTTGATGGCCGCGACCTGGTAGTCGGCGAGCCGGGTCCGCGCGTAGCGCTCGCGGAGCACCGCGCTGTTGTCCTTGCGCGCGATCCCGAGCGCCCCGCCGTCCGGGTAGTAGCTGCCGAAGGCCTCGCGCGCGAGATTCTCGGCGCTGCCCGCGTACGTCACGTACTGATCGAACGTCATCCCCTTGGCGAATCGCTCCGCCGTCACCACGCTCTTGGCCATGGTCTCCTCCTCGAGGTCCAGATGATACCTTGTTGCCCAACGAGGAGGGAGGCCCTTCATGCTCGAGCTACGACCGGGCTGCGAGTGCTGTGACCGCGACCTGCCGCCGGACTCGGACCAGGCGCGCGTGTGCTCGTTCGAGTGCACGTTCTGTCGCGCCTGCGCGGAGACCGTGCTCCGCGGTCGCTGCCCCAACTGCGGCGGCGAGCTCGTGCCCCGCCCGCGGCGCCCCGCCGACAAGCTGGCGAAGTTCCCCGCCTCGACCACGCGGGTGCACAAGCCCGCGGGCTGCCGGGGTTGACCACCGCCCGCGTCCTCCACGTCGACGCGCTCTCCGCGCGACCCGGGCTGGGCAATCCGGCCGGGGTGCTGCTCGACGCGACGGGGCCTGGCACGTGCGCGTCGGCGGCACCGGCTGCGTCGTCCGCGAGATGGCGATCGAGGTGCCGGATGCCTGACGCGCCGCCGGCCTTCCGTCGCGCGCGGGCCGAGGACGTGCCCGTGATCGTCCACCTGCTCGCCGACGATCCACTGGGCCGGACGCGCGCAGATCGAGGCCGTGCGGGTGAACGCGCGCGAGCGCTCCCGCGGCCTCGGCCGCGCGCTGTTCGAGTGGGCCATCGCGCGGCAGGCTGCTCAAAAAGGTCCAGCCGCGAGGCGGCCCGCCGGCTGCGCGCGAGGCGTACGCTCCGAACGGTGAGCGTGCAGCCGCGAGCGCCAACGAAGCAGATGGGCCGCTCAGATCACCACGAGGCCGCGGCGCATCCCGATCGTCACCGCCTCGGTGCGGCTGCCCGCGCCGAGCTTGGCCAGGATCGACGCCACGTGGAACTTCGCGGTGTGCGTCGAGATGCCGAGGCGCGACGCGATCGTCTTGTTGCCGAGCCCCTCGGCCAGCATGCCGAGCACCTCGATCTCCCGTGCGGTGAGCGGCTGGGCGGGATCGGCGGCGCCCCGCGCGGGCTGCGCCTCGCGCCGGGTGTTGGCCAGCACATCCGGATGCAGCACCACCAGGCCCGCGACCACCGCGTCGACCGCGGCCAGGATCTCGCCCGAGGTGGCGTCGCGCGGCAGCACCGCGCGCACCAGGCCCCGCTCCACCGCGAGGTCGGCGCGCACGCGACGCGGCGCGTCCGCCAGTACCACGAGCGCGGCCGTCGCCGGCTCGGGCAGCCCGGCCAGCGCGGTGTCGAGTCTCCCGCCGTCGAGGTCGATCAGCACCACGTCGGGGCGCAGGACCTGCAGCCGCCGCGCGAGCGGGACCTCCGGCGGCCCCGACACGAGGCGGAGCGCGCGCGACCCGGCCACCACCGCCTCGAGCCGGGCCCGCGCGGATGCGCGCGCCGCCGCCACCAGCACGGTGGTCACGGGCTCAGCCCCGCAGCTGCTCCCGCACGAACTGCCGCGCCTCGCGGCTCGGCACCGCCACCGCGAGCCCGCCCACGATCATCGCGTTGAGCCCCACCACGTGGCCCTGCGCGTCGGCGAGCGGGCCCCCGGAGTTGCCGGGGGCCAGGCGCAGATCGGCGTGGATCGCGCGCGGCCCGACCGCGTGCACCAGGCCGGCCGAGAGGGCGCGCACCAGCCCGAGCGGGTTGCCGACCGCGAGCACCAGCTCGCCGACCCGGAGCGCGCCCGAGTCGCCGATCCGGGCCGCGGGCAGATCGGTCGCGTCCACCACCAGCGCGGCGAGATCGCGCCGCACGTCGCGCGCCACGAGCCGCGCGCGCCGCGCGCCGCCGTCGGCGAGCACCACCGTCACGTCGCCCGAGGCCACGTGCGCGTTGGTCAGGATGAGGCCGTCGGCGTGCCAGACCACGCCCGCCCCCACCGCCCCGCCCGCCGCGCCCCGGCCCCGCACCTCCACCGTGACGCGGCCCAGCCGCGCGGCCAGGCCGGCCGCGGCCGCGGCGAGCGGCTCGAGCA
>DATJIR010000199.1:0-5834 GCA_035493135.1 Verrucomicrobiia bacterium | reverse complement strand
TGGCAGTTGTCGAGCTTGAGGTCGTTGTGGACGATCGAGGCCCGGCCGGGCGCGGGCTTGCCGCGCGCGAGCCGCTCGTGGATGCGCTCCATGGTGGAGTCGGCGCCCTCGGGCCGGGCGAGCGCCCAGCGCTTGGCCCAGCCGTCGAGCTGGCGATCCACGAAGCCGTCGGGGCGCCCCAGGTCGGCGAGCCCGCACGCGGCCGGATCGAGGGCATGCAGCTCGGCCATCGCCTCGACGAGGGCGAACGCGACGCGGCGGCCGACGTCCGGATGCGCGCGGAGGGCCGGGGGCATGCTGTCGCGGATCACCTCGCCCCGGCGCCGCTCCATGACGAAGAAGTCGGCGCCCAGCACGGTGCGGTCGTCGCAGAAGAGGTAGCCGCGCGGGGCCCGGTCGAAGTGGCGCCAGAGCCGGGAGAGCACCCGGAACTCGCGCTTCATGTCGTGCGCGCCGGGCGCGATCTCGCCGAACGGGGGCCGGCGCAGCACGAGCTCGGTGGCACCGACGCGGAGGAGATAGGTGAGGTTGGCGGAGCCGTTGGGGAACTGCAGCACCTCGATCGGGCCGAGCGCCTCGGGCAGCGCCTCGCCGAGCCGCGGCCGCAGCCACGCCTCGAGTGCGGCCCAGTCGAGGCTCTCGCCGGCCCGGACCGGCGCGATCTCCGCGGGCGGGTCGGGAATGGACGACGTCGGCGCGGGCGGGTCCACCCGGGCCGACGCGCGCGGGGAGGGGGTGGTCAGGCCGCGCCTCCGTGGATCCCGAGCACCGCACCGGTGGTGAAGCTCGAGGCGGCGGAGGCGAAGTAGAGCGCGGCGCCGACGATCTCCTCGGGCTCGCCTCCGCGGCCGAGCGCCATGCTCTGCCTGGCGCGCACGCGGAAGGCCTCGAGATCCCACGCCTTCGAGATGTCGGTGAGGAAGGGGCCGGGCATGATGCAGTTCACCCGCACCGTGGGGCCGAACGCGCGCGCGAAGCCCTCGGTCATCGCGTTGACCGCGGCCTTGGCCGCCGCGTAGGGGATGACGTTGGCGGTGGGCCGCACCGCCGCGGTGCTCGACACCATGATGATGGAGCCGCCCGCGCCCGCCCCCATCCGCGAGCCCACCAGGGCGGTGAGGCGGAACGGGCCCTTCAGGTTGACGTCGAGGACCTTGTCCCAGAGATCCTCGGTCACGTTCTCGATGCGATCGTAGAGCGGGGACATGCCCGCGTTGTTCACCAGCACGTCCACCCGCCCGAACTCGGCGTAGGCGCGGTCGGCGAGGGCCTCGACCTGGCCCCAGTGGCCCACGTGGCAGGCCACCGGCAGCGCGCGGCGGCCGGTCGCGGTGCGGACCTCCTCGGCGGTTGCCTCGCAGGAGGCGAGCTTGCGGCTGGCGATGACCACG
Source organism: Verrucomicrobiia bacterium (assembly GCA_035493135.1). Taxonomy (GTDB): domain Bacteria; phylum Methylomirabilota; class Methylomirabilia; order Rokubacteriales; family CSP1-6; genus CAMLFJ01. Next base: position 4,443 of record DATJIR010000199.1, on the reverse strand, counting down.
TCCGCGCCGGCCTCCGCGAAGGCGAGCACCATCGCGCGCCCGAGCCCGCGGCTGCCGCCGGTGACCAGGGCGACCTTGCCGCCGAGGTCGAAGAGGCGGCTCAGCATTCGAGCCGCTCGGCCAGCTCCACGAAATCGCCGGCCACCACGTCGAACGGCTGCGCGGTGTCGGGCTCGTCGGCCGAGCGGTCGGGGCCGTGCTCGAGCGGGCGCGGCACGTAGGCGGTCCGCAGCCCGCAGCGGGCGGCCGCCGCGAGGTCGTGGGGGTGGGCCGCGACCATCAGGCACTGCTCGGGCCGGAGGCCGAGCGCCTCGGCCGAGCGCAGGTAGGCGTCGGGCGTGGGCTTGTAGGCGCGCGCGACCTCCGCGCCCAGGATGGTGTCCCACGGCAGGCCGGCCCGCTTGGCCATGTTCACCATCAAGGCGATGTTACCGTTGGAGAGCGTGGCCAGGATGTACCGGCGCTTGAGGCGGGTCAGGCCCGCCACCGCGTCGGGCCACGGGTCGAGCCGGTGCCAGGCCCGGTTGAGGTCGTCGATCTCGGCGGGCGAGAGGCCCGCGACCCCGAAGTCGCGGAGCAGGCGGACCAGGCTCTCGCGATGGAGGTCGTCGAGCCGCACCCAGGGCCGGCGCCCGCTGCGGACCTCCTCCATCGCGGGCTGGTAGAGCCCGCGCCAGGCGTCGGCGAACTTCGCCCAGTCCACCGAGAGCTTGCGGGGGCTTCCGAAGGCCTGGCCCTCGCGGATGATGCTGCTCCGCCAGTCCACCACGGTGCCGAAGACGTCGAAGGTGAGCGCGCTGATCGAGGCCGGATCCATGAGGTCGGGCTCCTCCGCGGAAATGCTACGACGACGGCCCGGGGGAAGGCAAGCCGCGGGCCGCGCCGCTCACGTGGTACTGTCGGCCACGGAGCAGTGACTTCAAGCGACGGAGGCGACCATGCTCGCGATGTGGGTGAAGGTGCGGATCAAGCCGGAGATGCGGGAGAAGTTCCTGAAGGCCATCGAGGCGGACGCGCTGGGCTCCGAGCGGGACGAGCCGGGCTGCCTCCGCTTCAACGTCCTGCAGGACGAGAAGGACCCGAGCGTCTACTACTTCTACGAGGTCTACAAGGACCAGGCCGCGCTGGAGGCCCATCGCAACACGCCGCACTACGCGATCTGGCGCGGGGTGGCCGACGTGCTGGACGGGCCGACCGAGCCTACCCGCTGCCAGACGGTGTTCCCGGCGGCCCGCGCCTACTGGGGGAAGGGCTAGCGGCTAGCGCTGCCCGAGGGCGCGGTTGGCGACCTCCACCGTCTTCTTCTCCACGTCGAAGCGGTGGGTCTCCTTGGTCTCGACGTCTCCGCCGGTGACGCGGATGAAGAAGGTGTCGTCGCCGAACTCGATCGAATGGATGTCGCCGACCGCGAAGGCCGCCGCGTGCCCCGGCTCGTTCATGAACTCGCGCTGGAGCGTGAGCTCGGCGTGGCCGGGGCGGGTGCCGTCGTCGAGGCGGCGCCAGCGCCGCATGCGGGTCGGGTTCTGGTAGTTGCCGTAGACCACCCAGCACGGTCCGTGGTCGTGTACCGAGGACTTGGCGCCCTTGGCCCGGCCGTGCACGAGCACGTGCACGTCGGTCTCCGGATCGTGGCCGATGGTCGCCCGCTCGACGTGGGGCACCGGGTCGCCCAGGTGCTTCTTGAGGAGCTCCGGATTGTGGAGGAGCTTCTCCAGGTGGTCCCGGATCTCGGCGAGCCCCGCCGGGATGCCCTTGGTCTTGATGGTGGCGCGGGTGTCGGCGAGGAACTGATCGAGCGAGTACGTGGTCTCCATGGCGTGGACGCCTCCTTTCCTGAGGTCCCGATCATAGCAGAAGTGCCCGGGCTCCCGCGGGCCCCAGGGCGCCGGGACCGCGTGGTGTAGACTAGGCTCCCGTGTCCGACTCGACCGTCCGATCCGTCCTCCGCAGCGACGTCCGCGTCATCGGGGTCATCGGCGTGGCGCACTTCTTCAGCCACTTCTTCCAGCTCGTGCTGCCCCCGCTCTTCCCGCTGCTGAAGACGGTGTTCGGGGTGACCTACGTGGCGCTCGGGCTCACGATGAGCGTGTTCTTCGCAGCCTCCGGTATCGGCCAGACCCTCTCCGGCTTCCTGGTCGACCGGTTCGGCGCCCACCGGGTGCTGATGGGAGGGATGGCCCTCTTCGCCGGGTCGATCGCCCTGGCCGGGCTGGCGCCCTCGTACTGGATGCTGCTGCCGGTGGCGCTGCTGGCCGGCCTCGGCAACAGCGTGTTCCATCCGGCCGACTACTCGATCCTGAACGCCCTGGTCCACCCGCGGCGGATCGGGCGCGGCTACAGCGTGCACGCGATCTCGGGCAACCTGGGCTGGGCGGTGGCGCCGACCGTCGTCTTCGCCCTCACCGCGAGCTTCGGCTGGCGCTCCGCCGTGGTGACGGTGGGCGGGATCGGGCTGGCGATGGTGGCGGTGCTGGCCACCCAGGGCGGCGCCCTGGCGACCGCGCGAGGCGGCGCGCGGGGCAAGGGGGCGACGGACGTGCGCCTGCTGTTCACCGCACCGATCCTCGCCGCCTTCGCGTACTTCGCGCTGATCGCGACCGCGCTGATCGGCGTGCAGACCTTCGGGGTGACCGGGCTCATGCGGGTGTACGAGACGCCGATGGCGCTGGCCACCGCGGCGCTCACCGCGTTCCTGCTCGGGAGCGCCGCCGGGATCCTGGCCGGCGGCTTCCTCGCCGATCGCACCCAGCGGCACGACGTGATCGCGGTGAGCGGCCTGATCGGGACGGCGGCCCTGATGATGGTGCTCGCCACCGGAAGCGTGGCGCTCTCGCTGCTGCCGGTGGTCCTGGCGGTGGCCGGCGTCTGCCAGGGCGTCACCGGACCGTCCCGGGACATGCTCGTGCGCGCGGCCACGCCGCCGGGCGCCTCCGGCCGCGTGTTCGGCTTCGTCTACTCGGGCCTCGACCTGGGCTCCTGCTTCGTGCCGCTCGCCTTCGGCTGGATCCTCGACCACGGCGACCCACGCGCGCTGTTCCTCGCGGTCGGCGTGCTGATGCTCTGCACCATCGGGACCGTCGTCCAGGTCCGGCGCAGCGCGCAGCCCGCGCCGGCCGTCGTCGCGCCTTAGGCTCGCGGCTTCCGGTCCTGCGCGCGAGGCACCCTTGAAGATCTGAACGACAGGTCCGGCGACTCGACGACCGTCTCTGCGTATCCCGTGTCCAGCACCTCGAGACAGCTGGGGCGAGCGCGCTAGAACCAGTGGGCTTTGTCGACCTGGTTGCGGAGGGGTTGCCCGGCGAGGAAGCGGCGGCAGTTGTCGAGGAGGATCGCGCCACGGCGGTCGTCGAGGTAGGGGCCGTAGCCCGCGGTGTGTGGGGTGATCAGCACGTTGGGCGTGGTCCAGAGCGGGTGATCCGCGGGCAGGGGCTCCTGCTCGAAGACGTCGAGGGCGGCGCCCGCGATCTCGCCGGCGCGGAGCGAGGCCATCAAGTCGTCGAGGCGCGTGGTCATCCCGCGCCCGATGTTGATGAAGAACGCGCCGCGCTTCATGCGCTGGAAGCGCGCGCGGTGCATGAAGCCCTCCGTCTCCGGGGTGTGCGGCACGGTGAGGATCACGAAGTCGGCCTCGGCCAGGAGCGCGTCGAGCGCCTCGGGCCCCTCGAGCTTCAGAACGCCGGGCGGGGCGTCGCGGCGGCGGGCGTCGACGCCGATCACCCGCATGCCGAAGGCCTCCGCGAGCCGCGCGGTCTCGGTCCCGATGCCTCCCACACCCACGATCAGCGCGGTGGCCTCGGGGAGGTGGACGACTCCGGTGTCGACTGGGGCCGGCTTCCACTCGCGCCGGAGCTGGAGCGGCACGTAGTGGTGCAGGCCGCGCGCGAACGCGAGGACAAAGGCCATGATGTGGGCGCCGATGTGGTCGTTGTAGATCTCGCGGAAGTTGGTGACCACGACCGGGTGCGCGACCAGGTCGCCGAAGTAGTAGCCGGCCGGCGGCGCGGCTTGGGGCGCCTGCAGCCACCGGAGGCGGCGGGCCTGGCCCAGGAGTGCGGGCGAGATGGTGCCGAAGGCGGCCTCGGCGTCGCCGATCTCACGGGTCGCCTGGGCAAGGTCCTCCGCGACCACCACCCGTAGCTCGGGCAGGGCGGCGGCCACCCGGGCGGCCCACTGGCGGGTGGTCTCGGACTGGGGCGGGAGCATGAGCAAGGTGGTCATCGCCCGAGAACCATAGCATCCCAGGCCGCTTGGTGGCGGGCGGACCGGCGGGCTAGGATCGAGAGAGGATGGCGAGCCGGATCGGGGTGCTGGGCTGGGTGACCGGCGTGCTCTCGGCGGTGCTGGGCGCGCTCGCCTTCGGGGCGGTGCTCTGCCTCTGGTTCCCCGCGGTGCTCACCACGCCCGCGCTGCGCGACGTCTACCCGATGGAGATCGTGCGTACCA
>DATJIR010000198.1:0-7860 GCA_035493135.1 Verrucomicrobiia bacterium | reverse complement strand
CCCTTGGCCTGGTTGCCGCCGAGCACCTTCGTCTTGGCGGTGCTGATCGGAATCAGGATCTGGTCGTCCTGGTCCTGGCCCCACGTCGTCTGGCCCTTGCGGTCCATCACCCCGATGATCGTGAACGGCACCTTCTTGATGCGGATGACCTGGCCCAGCGGGTCCTCGTCGCCGAAGAGGTTCCGGGACACCGTCTGCCCGATCAGGGCCACCTTGGATGCGCCGTCGACCTCCTCCTGGGTGAGGGGCCGGCCCTCGACGACCTCCCAGTCGCGCGCCGGGAAGTACTCGGGGGTGACCCCGAGGATGCCGGTCCACCAGTTGAGGTTCGAGTAGACCACCTGCGCGTTGCCGCGCACGTACGGGGCCACCACCTCGACGAGCGGGATGTCGCGCTGGACGGCCCACGCGTCGTCCTCCGAGAGGGTCGCCTGGGCGCCGGCGCCGAGCCGCACCCCAGAGACGTTCACGGTCCCGGGCCAGATCACGATGATGTTGGCCCCGAGGCTCTGGATCTGCTCGGCCACGCGGGCCTGCGCGCCCGCGCCCACCGCCACCATGGTGATGACCGCGCCCACGCCGATCACGATGCCGAGCATGGTGAGCGCGCTGCGCATCTTGTTGACGCGCAGGGCCCTCACCGCGATGCGGGCGCTGGCCAGGACGTTCACGTCGGCGACACCTCGGTCTCCACGTCTTCCTCGTCGGAGGCGTCTCCGGTGGGCAGGGTGGCGAGCAGCTCGCGGGCGACCAGCCGCTCGCCCACCGGCTCGTCGCGGGTGAGGTGGCCGTCGCGGAAGCTGAGGATGCGGCCGGCGTAGCGCGCGATGTCCGGCTCGTGGGTCACCACCACGACCGTGATGCCCTCGCGATTGAGGTCCTGGAACAGAGCCATGATCTCCACGCTCGTCCGCGAGTCGAGGGCCCCGGTGGGCTCGTCGGCCAGGATCAGCACCGGGTCGTTGATCAGGGCCCGCGCGATCGCGACGCGCTGCTGCTGGCCGCCCGAGAGCTGCGCCGGGTGGTGGTGCTCCCGCTCGGAGAGCCCGACCGCGGCGAGCTTGGCCCGCGCGCGCCCCTGGCGGTCCCGGGGCAGGGCCGCGCTGTAGAGCAGCGGCAGCTCCACGTTCTCGAGGGCGGTGGTGCGCGGCAGCAGGTTGAAGGTCTGGAAGACGAAGCCGATCTTCTCGTTCCGGACGCGGGCGAGCGCATCGCGGCCCATGCGCGAGACGTCGAGCCCGTCCAGTCGGTAGAGCCCCGCGCTCGGAGTGTCGAGGCAGCCGAGCAGGTTCATGAAGGTCGACTTGCCCGAGCCCGACGGTCCCATCACCGCGACGAATTCACCCGGCTCGATGGTCACCGAGACTCCGCGGAGGGCGTGGATGCGGCGCGAGCCCAGGTGATAGTCCTTGACCAGGTCCACCGTCTCGATGAGGGCCAGGGCCACGTCAGAGCCTCAGGCGCGGGGCCGCGCCGGTCGGTGACGGCCGGTCGCCCGGCAGCGCGACGCCGACGATCACCATCTGCCCCTCCTTGATCTCGCCGCGAACCACCTCGGTGTAGGTGCCGTCGCCGATGCCGAGCTGCAGCGCCAGCGCGGCCGGCTTGCCGTCGGGGCCGACGATCCACACCCGCCCGGCCGGGCCCCCGCCGCCGCGTCCGCCGCCGCCCGGCCCGCCCCCGGCCCGCGCGGGCCGCTCGCGCTCGGTGGCCTCGACGCCGGCCGGCCGGAAGCGAAGCGCGGCGTTGGGCACCTGCAGCACGCCCTCCTTCTGGTCGATGACGATGCGCACGTTCGCGGTCATGCCGGGCAGGAGCCGCTGCTCCGGGTTCTTGGCGCTCACCACCACGTCGTAGGTGACGACGTTCTGCACGACCAAGGGCGCCTTCCGGATCTGCACGACCTCGCCGGAGAAGGTGCGGCCCGGGAAGGAGTCCACCGTGAAGGTGGTGGCCTGGCCCACCTTGACCCGCCCCACGTCCGCCTCGTCCACGTTCGTGTCGACCTGCATGTTGCGCAGGTCCTGGGCGATCGTGAACAGGGTCGGAGCCTGGAGGCTCGCCGCCACCGTCTGGCCGACGTCCACCGTGCGGCCGACCACGACGCCGTCCACCGGCGCGCGGATGAACGTGTGGTCCAGGTCGACCTGCGCCTGCCGCTGGGCCGCCTCGTTCTGGGCCACCTGCGCGACCGCGTTCTTGAGCATCGCCTCGGCCACGCGCAGCTGTGCCTCTGCCGCGGTCACCGCCGACCCCTGCGCGCGCTCCTGGGCCCGGGAGGCCTCGAGCTGGGCCACCGCGGAGTCGTAGGTGGCCTGGGCGGTGTCCTCGTCGGCTTGGGCGATGAGCCCGCGCTGGCGCAGGTCGCGATTGCGGCCGAGCGTGCGGTTGGAGTCGACGACCGTGACCTGCGACTTGGCGGTCTGGGCGCGGGCGGCCGCCAGCGCGGCGCGGGCGTTCTCGAGGTCGGCCCGGGTCTTCTCCACCGCGGCCTGCTGGTTCAGCACCGAGGCCCGGGCCGCGTCCACCTGGGCCTTGGTCTGGTTGACCTTGGCCTCGAAGGTGTCGGGATCGATGCGGGCGATGACCTGGTTCTTCTTGACCAGGGAGTTGAAGTCCGCGAAGAGCTCCTTGACCTGCCCCGACACCTGGGAGCCGACCTGCACCGTGATCACCGCGTTGAGGGTGCCGGTGGCCGATACCGCGGCGGTGAGCGGCCCTCGCGAGACCGCGACGGTCCGGAAGGCGGGCCGGGCCCCGATGCCCTGGGTGTACAGGTAGCCGCCGGTGATCGCGCCCGCGATCACCACGATCAGGCCGATCCAGAGAAGACGGCGCTTCATGATGATGAGACGCGGGGTCGGCGGGCGGTATTCCTAACGCCGGCCGAGCGCGCGCTCCAGCCGCGCGATGGCGATCCGGTAGTCGGAGAGGGCCTGCGCCTGGTCGGACTGGGCCTGGGTGAGGGCCAGCTGCGCGTCGGTGAGCTCGATGATGTTGGCCACGCCCGCGTCGAAGCGCCCCCGGGCCAGCTGGTAGTTCTCCTCCGCGGACTCCACCGCCTTCTGGGCGGCTCCGATCCGCTCCTCGGCCTCCCCGAGGTTGAGATAGGACTGCTCCACGTTCTGCCAGACCTGCAGCTCGGTGTCGCGCACCCGCGCCTTCGCGGCCTCCAGGTTCGCCTTGGCTTCCTTGTAGCGGGCGATCTTGCCGCCGCCGTCGAAGATCGACCAGCTCAGCGTCAGGCCCACGTTCCACTGGTTGCCCGAGTCGATGAAGCCGTTGGTCGACGAGGAGCCGGACGCGGGGGACCCGGTGACGCCGGCCACCCCGTAGGTGCCGCTGCCGAAGAGATTGGGGAAGAAGTCGCGGAAAGTCTGGCGCACGGTGGCGTCGGCGGCGTCGGCCTGCGCCTTGACCTGCCGGTACTCCGGGCGGTTCCGGAGCGCTTCGCCGATCAGGTCGTCGCGGTTGATCGGGAACTGGGCGTAGGAGAGCAGGTCCTTGACCTCGGTCGGCGCGTTGACCGCGATGCCCATCGCCGCGTTGAGGGCCACCCGCGCGAGGTTCACCGCGTTCTGGGCCCGGATGACGTTGACCCGCGCGTTGGCCACGTCGACCTCGGCGCGCGTGACGAAGCTCTTGGGCTGGGTGCCGACCTGGAAGAAGCCCTGGGCGCTTCGCAGGTTGACCTCGGCCCGATCGAGCGCGGCCAGGTTGACCTGCACGAGCCGCTTGGAGAGGAGCAGCGTGAAGTACTGCGTCTTCACGAGCTGAGAGATGTCGAGCTTCTGGGACTCGAGCACTTCCTTGAACGCGGCCGCGTTGGACTTCGCCGCGTCCTTGGCGGCCCACGTCCGTCCGAAGTCGAACAGGAGCTGCGAGGCGGTGATGCTCGCCGACCCGAAGTCGCTGGTCGACCCGTCCCCGCTGATCGTGCTGATCCCGCGCAGGCGGCCGTAGCTGCCCGAGCCGGTGAGCTGCGGGAGGAGCGGGGCCAGCGCCTGGTTGACCCGCTGCTGGGCCGCGACGTAGTCGCCGATGCGGGCCACGATCAGCGGAGCGTTCTCGAGGCCGATGTTGACCGCCTCCTCGAGACCGAGCTCGCGCCCCACCAGCTCCTGGGGGGTGGCGAACGGTCGGATGCCGGGGGGCGGGGGCAGCGGCTCGCGCGGCGGCATCGACGGCGGGGTCGGCATCACCGCGGGCGGAGGCGCGGCCGGCGGCAGGGGTGTCGTCGGCGGTGGCGTCTGGGCCGGGGCCGCGGACGGCAGCAGCCCCAGGGTCAGGACCAGCGCCAGGGACAGAGTGAGTCGCTCCCGCATCATGCCGGATCTCCCTGCAGCACGGGCTCGCCCGCCGCGGCCCGGACCCGGCGCGGGAGGCGCTCCTCGAGCATCACGTGAAGCGTGGGGACAAGCGAAGCCCATCTAGAGACGTCGGCTCGAGCCGAGTATTCGCAGGGGATGGGGCCGACCGCCATCTGGACCGAAGCCGGGAGCAGCGGCGGGTTCGGGAAGCCCTCCTCCGGGTCCTGGCCGGCTGGGGAGGCGCATGGCGAGAATCCGCGTGGAGAAGTCAATTCCGCCCAATTGTAAGGACCTTTGGACTGTAGTCAAGTTTGTGAGATAGTCCGGTGGGTACCCCATGCGCGGGAGGCGTTCCGCCACCGGATACCAGGGGAGGGGTAAGCGAGAAGCCATGCCGTCCATGACGCGACCACCCAAGGTGGGCCGCTGGTCCGAGCCCGCCCTGCGCGTCCTCCGGGAGCGGTACCTGGCCCGGGAGCAGGGACAGGTGCGCGAGACCCCCGAGGAGATGTGCTGGCGGGTGGCCCTGGCCATCGCCTCCGCGGAGACTCGCTTCGGCCGCAGCGCGGCCGCGGTCGCGGAGGTGGCGGCCGCCTTCTACGACATGATGGTGGACGGCTACTTCCTGCCCAACTCCCCCACGCTCATGAACGCGGGCAAGGACAACGCGCTCCAGTACTCGGCCTGCTACGTCCTGCCGGTGGGCGACTCGATGGAGGAGATCTTCGAGTCGGTGAAGGCGGCGGCCATCATCCAGCAGTCGGGCGGCGGCACCGGCTTCGCGTTCTCGCGCCTGCGCCCCAAGGACGACGTGGTGCACTCGACGGGCGGCCGGGCGTCCGGCCCGGTGTCGTTCCTGCGCGTGTTCAACGCGGCCACCGAGGCGGTGAAGCAGGGTGGCACGCGCCGCGGGGCGAACATGGGGATCCTGCGCGTCGACCACCCCGACGTGCTCGAGTTCATCGGGTGCAAGCTCGACGGCGGGATCACCAACTTCAACATCTCGGTGGCCGCGACCGACGCGTTCATGGAGGCGCTCGCGGCCGACGGCGAGTACGACCTCATCAACCCGCGCACCGGGCAGGTCACCGGGCGGCTGCGGGCGCGCGAGGTCTTCGGACGCATCGTGCGCGCCGCGTGGCGCACCGGCGATCCCGGGATGGTCTTCATCGACCGCATCAATCGGAGCCCGGCCAACCCCACGCCGGACCTGGGGCTGATCGAGGCCACCAACCCATGCATCGCGGGTGACGCGCTCGTCTCCACCGATCGGGGCCTCTACCGGATGGAGCGGGTCGCCGCCCGCTTCGCGGCCGGTGGCGTCGGGGTGAAGGTGGACCCGCGCCTGCTCCCTTCGCGCCTCATGGTGTGGGAGGGCACGCACGACGTGCCGCTCTCGGCCTACGGCGAGGGATGCTTGCCCATCAGCCAGGCCTTCTGCTCGGGTGAGCGCGAGACGGTCACGGTCCGGACCGCGGCCGGCTACGAGCTCACGTGCACGCCCGACCACCGGCTGATGACCGACCGCGGCTGGGTCCCGGCCGGCGGGCTCCACGTGGCGGTCGACCGGGTGTGGATCCAGAGCGACCCCGGCGCCTTCGCCGATGACGACGCCCTCCAGGTCGAGACGGCGGCCGAGTTCACCGGGCGCAACGGTCGCCGATACCGCCACCCGCTGCCGACACGCTGGAGCGCCGATCTTGGCCTCGTGCTCGGCTGGCTCGTGGGCGACGGGTGGCTCCGGGCAGCCGCCGGCCGCTATCCGCGGGTCGGCTTCGTGTTCGGCTCGGAGGACACCGCCGCGCTCGAGCGCATCGCCTCAGTGATGGACGGCTGGCACGGTCGTCCTTCGAAGGTGTGGTCGCGCGCCCGCGGCGTCCGCCACCTCATGTACTCCGGGAAGCTCTTCGCCGCGTTCTTCGAGGCTCTCGGAGTGCGGCCGATCAAGGCCGGGCGCAAGACCGTGCCCGAGACGCTCTTCAGGGCCCCCCGCCCAGCGGTGGTCGGCTTCCTCCAGGGGCTCTTCTCGGCGGACGGCACGGTGCGGGAGAACCCCAAGGCCAACAGCTCCTGGATCGCGCTCACGTCCAAGAGCCGCGAACTGCTGCGCGGCGTGCAGCTCCTGCTCCTGAATCTCGGGATCAAGAGCAGCGTGATGGACCGGTCGCGTCTCGCCCGCCGGGGTCTCTTCGGGTACCGGGCCAAGGATGGGAGGCTGCGCTCGTACGGGTCCGACGGCGTGCTCTTCGAGTTGGGGGTCTTCGGCCGCTCCCGATCACGCTTCCTGCGCGAGATCGGCTTCCTCAACGACAAGCAGCGACGCCTCGAGCCGGTGCGCTACGCCGGCTCGTACGTCCAGAAGTGGAGCGACGTGGTGGCCGCGGTGGAGCCGGCCGGCCCGCGCCCGGTCTACGACCTAACCGAGCCCCAGAGCCATTCCATGATCGCCAACGGCCTCGTCGTTCACCAATGCGGCGAGCAACCACTCTTGCCGAACGACGCGTGCAACCTGGGCTCGATCAACGTGGCCAAGTTCGCGGTCGAGCGCGCGGGCCAGTGGGAGATCGACTGGAGCGAGCTCGAGCGGGTGGTGCGCCTCGCCGGGCGCTTCCTCGACGACGTCATCGAGGTGAACCCGTATCCGCTGCCGCAGGTCGACGAGATGGTGAAGGCCAACCGGCGCGTCGGCCTCGGCATCATGGGCTGGTCCGACCTGCTCTTCACGCTCGGGATTCCCTACGACAGCGAGGAGGCCCTCGAGCTGGCCGAGCGGCTCATGGCCTTCGTCAACGACCGAGGGCACGACCAGTCCGCGCGCCTGGCCGAGGAGCGCGGGCCCTTCCCGCACTGGGCCCGCTCGATCTACCGGCACGGCCGGCCGCTACGCAACGCCACCGTGACCACCATCGCGCCCACCGGGACCATCTCGATGATCGCGGGCTGCTCGTCCGGGATCGAGCCGGTGTTCGCGCTGGCGTTCGAGCACCGGGTGAAGGGGCCGGACGGGGAGCGGGTGCTGCCGTTTTTCAGCGAGACGTTCGAGCGCCTGGCCCGTCGCCACGGCTTCCACTCCGAGTCGCTGATGGCCGAGGTGGCGCGGCGCGGGTCGCTGCGGGAGGTGCCGGGGGTGCCCGAGGCCGCCCGCGGGATCTTCAAGACCGCGCACGAGATCGACGCGATCTGGCACGTGCGCCACCAGGCCGCGTTCCAGAAGCACACCGACAACGGGGTCTCGAAGACGATCAACCTTCCGGAGCGCGCGACCGAGGAGGACGTGGCCGCCGCCTACCGCATGGCGTGGGACCTGGGCTGCCTCGGCATCACCGTGTTCCGCGACGGCTCCAAGGGCGGCCAGGTGCTGAACGTGGGCCTGCGGCGCGACGGCCACGCGGTCGACACCGCCGCGCGCGGCGTGAAGCCGCGCCCGCACAGCCTCACCGGGGCCACCTACCGGATGGAGACGCCGATCGGCACCGCGTTCATCACCGTCAACGACAACGGGGGCGGCGAGCCCTTCGAGGTCTTCGTGCAGGTGGGCAAGGCCGGCTCG
>DATJIR010000197.1:0-42361 GCA_035493135.1 Verrucomicrobiia bacterium | reverse complement strand
GCGGCCACGTCGGCGTTGAACTCGCGGCCGGGCGGCACCTTCGCCCACGCGTCGTGGACCTCGTAGCGATAGGCGCCGCCGCCGAGGACGACCGGCGTCACGCGGGGACCCCGGCGCGCGCCTCGAAGATCGCCCGCGGGTTGCGCACCATCATCTGCTCGATCTGGTCGTCGTCGACGCCGGCCTTTCGCAGCGCGGGCAGGATGTCGTCCGGGATGTGATTGTAGTGCCAGAGCGGGCGCGTGCGCCGCTTGGCGTCCTCGGAGAGCATGTCGCTCCAGCAGTTGGCGTCGTGGGAGAGGACCATGCGCGGGGCGTAGCCCTCGGCGCACAGCCGGGCGATGACCTCGACCCGCTTGGCGGTGGGCAGGAAGTGCTCGAGCCCGAAGCGGTCCATCCCGATCGTGCTCCCGCGCTCCATGAGGCCGCGCAGGTAGCCCAGGTCGTCGCTGTCGCCGCTGTGACCGATGATCACGCGGCGCAGGTCGACGCCCTCCTGGGCGAAGATCGCCTGCTGCGCCTCCCCGGTCCGCCCCGCGGCCCAGGTGTGGGTGGAGATTGGCACCCCGGTGGCCTTCTGGGCGCGCGCCGAGGCGCGCAGGATGTTCTCGATGACCGGCGTCACCCCGGCGGTGTCGGTGGCGCACTTGATGATGGCGGCCTTGACCCCGCTCGTGCCGATGCCCTGCTGGATATCGCGGATGAAGAGCGCGGCGACCTCGTCGACGCCGTGGCCGCTGAAGTAGCGCTGCGGCATCCACCAGACCCCGGTGGCCACGATCACGTGCACCCGGGAGCGCCTGGCCACCTGGACGACCAGGTCGAGGTCCCGCCCGAGATCGACGGTGGTGAGATCGACGATGGCCCGGATGCCCCGGGCGTGGAGGTCGGCCATCTTCTGCGCCGCGAGCGCGAGGATGCCCGGACGATCCCAGAGATGCGGCCAGTTCTCCTGGACGCCGGGCGAGCGGGTCACGATGTGCTCGTGCATCAGGGTGGGACCCAGCTCGGAGGTCGCCACCGGGCCCAGCGCGGTCTCCACCGTGGTCATGACGGCCTCCGGAAGCGGTCCAGCACGTTGCGCAGGATCCGCGAGACGTTGTTGTCGTAGTGGTCGTGGGACAGGCTGCCGCAGAAGGTGATGGACCCGACCGCGAAGACCGCGCCGCCGCCCGGGAGCTCCGCGTAGGTCATGTCGGCGCGCAGGAGCCGGGCCGGCTTCTCGCCGCTGACCGTGGCGAGGTGGGAGAGCAGCTCCTCCGGCACCACCACGTAGCTCGGCCCGTGGCCCTCGGAGCTGGCCACCACCACCGCGCCGGCCGGCGTGCCGAGCGCGGAGTCCGCCCGGTCGAGCTCGAAGCCGGCCGCGCCGCCCCCCGAGAGGCCGAAGTCGCCGATCACCGTATCCTTGACCCCGGCCATGACGAAGGCCGCGCGCGGATCGTCGGCGCCGGGCTGACGGCGATAGTGCGAGCCCTCGAAGAGCCCCTGGCCCGAGAAGCCGACCGCCACCAGCCGCTGCGGCGGCCGCCCATTGCGCCGCCAGAGCCCGCCGTACTGGCCGTCGAGCGCGTGGTAGTACTCCCCGGGCTGGGCCTCCCAGGCGCGGATGCCGCCCTCGGCGCGGCGCACCTCGATCACGCCCGGCACCGCGGGGCTCGTGGCGATGCGCCAGTAGAAGCCGTTACCGCCCAGGTAGGCCAGGCGGCCGCCGCCCGCGAGGTAGCCCGCGTGGGCGTCGAGCGTGCGCGCGGTGTGGTACTCGGGGTGCGAGCTGGTGAGCACGGCCGCGTAGGGGGCGAGGAGGGCCGCGCCCTCGGCCTCGACGTCCTCGTCGGTGACCACGTCGTAGGCGATGCCCTGCGCCTCGAGCCAGTCGAGCAGGTGGGTGTCGGCCGGGTAGTGGCGCAGGCCCGAGCCCCGCGCGTCGAGGAAGGTGAGGTAGCGCGGCCGGAAGGTCAGCACCGGGCGGAGGCGGGAGGAGTAGCAGATGCCGCTGCCGTCGCGGTGGCGGTTGTAGGTGGAGCGACCGTAGTCCGGATGGTCGTCCGGGTTGTGCGGGTAGGCGCCCCACGCGGCGACCCGCGCGCGATAGGCCGCGTCGGTCGAGCCGCGCGCGTGGTTCGCGTAGGCCTGGTAGGTGTAGGTCGAGGCGATGAAGAGCACGTCCGCGCCGGGCCGGCCGCGGGGCGGCCGCACGTAGAACGGCACCTCGTCGGCGTGGCCCTCGGCGGCGAGGCGCATGACGTAGGCGCCGCTCGGCAGGTCGTCCGGCACCGTGAAGTCGAAGTCGGTGGCCCAGCCCGCGTCCTGGACGTCGTCGTCGTGGAAGTGGATGGCCGCGTACTCCCGCGGGGCGTGCCGCCAGCACATCTCGCCGCCGGTCCAGCGCGCGCCGGTCACCGCGCGGGTGGGCAGGTTGACGAGTCGGCCGCCCAGCCGATGCGGCCCCACGTCGACGATGTCGAGCCGGTCGATGCCGCGCGAGAGGTCCCAGCCGGCGAGGAGGCCCGCGGGCGGGAGGAGGGGATCGAGCGTCACCGCCTCCGGCGCGGCCGCGGCGGCGGCGAGCAGGAGCGGGTCCTCGAGCTTGCCGTTGTAGTGCTCGCGGGCTTCCCCGGCCAGGCGGGCGCCGAGCAGTAGCGGCGCAGGCGTCCCGGGTTGCGCCGCGGGCGGCAGCGGCGCGCGCGCCTCGAGCCGCTCGCCGCCGACGAGCGGGATCTGGCCGACGCGCACGATCCCCGCGGCCGGGTCGATCACCATCCAGATCCGGTGCCACGCCCGGAGCGCGGGCGCGCGCCCGGTGGAGACGGTGACCGGTGCGGCGCCGGGCACACCGACGCGGGCGGTCACCCCGCCCGGCCCGAGGGAGAGCGCCCAGCCGGCGCGGCCGCCCTCGTCCCAGCGCGACATCACGCACTGCTCGCCGGCCGCCGCGAGGGTGGGCCACATGAGCGCGACCACGGTGAGAGGACCGGTGGTGGGCAGGGCGGCCCCCGCGTCGACCCGGGCGTAGGAGCCCTGGGCGAGCGGCTGGATCCGGGAGGGCCGCTCGATCGAGAAGCGCGATGCCAGGTCCACCATCTTCGCGCCCGGCCCGGCCGGGTTCGGGTCGGCGTGCACCACACGCGCGAGGCTCGCGCGGTACGGTCCGGCCGCGGCGCTGGAGATCTTGAACGCGATGCGCTCGCCGGGCGCGGCGGACAGGCGGTCGGTGTAGCCGGTGAGCGGGATCACCCGAGGAACTGCTCGCACACCTCGAGCCAGGCCTGGGTGGTGAGCGCGAGCGACTCCACGTCGATGCGCTCGTCGTTGCCGTGGAACCGGCCGGCCATGGCCTCGGCGGTGAGAGCCCGGGAGAACAGCCCGAAGCCGTAGGCGATCGCGCCCTTCTCCCGGAAGTAGGGCGCGTCGGTGAAGCCCACGATCATGCGCGGCAGCAGGCGCGCGCCGGGGTAGTGCGCGCCCACCACGCGCCCGAGCACGTCCCAGAGCGGGGTGCCGATCGGCGACGCGGAAGCCGGCTTGGAGAAGAGCTTCTCGATCTCCACGTCTTCCATCAGGTCACCGCCCACCGCCTTGTCGAGATGGCGCCGCACCTCGTCCTCGCTGTCGCCCGGGACGGTGCGGATGTCGACCTCGACGTTGACCACGTCGGGGATCACGTTCGTCTTGACGCCGCCCCCGCACACGTTCGGCGAGAAGGTGGTATGGGTGGCGGACCACGCGTACTTCGCCATGCCGGGCGCGAGCCCGTCGATGGCCTCGTCGACGCGGGCCGGGTCGACGAGCGCGGCCTTCACCGCGGGGTCGAGGTTGAGGGTGGCGACGAACCCGCGCCAGAGCTCGTCCACGTAGGGCGACGGCCGGTAGTCGGCCAGGCGACTCACCACGTGCGCGGCCTTGACGAGCGCGTTGTCCGCGCGGTGGGGCATCGAGCCATGGCCCGGCGTGCCCTTCACCCGCAGCCGGCGCCACGCCACGCCCTTCTCGCCGACGTGGACGGTGACGTTGAGCCCGTGTCCGTGCGGACCCGCGCTGACCGTGCCGCCGTTCTCGGTGAGGCAGTAGTCGGCCTCGAGCGCGTCCCAGTGCTGCGCGCACACGTGCCCGGCCCCGAGCGTGCCGCCCGCCTCCTCGTCCGCGCAGGCCAGGTAGACGAGCGTGCCCCGCGGCCGCCACCCGCGCCGCGCCAGGGTCTTGAGCGCGACCGCCTGGGAGGCGGTGATGTTGAGCATGTCGAGCGCCCCGCGGCCCCAGACCTCGCCGTCGACGAGCTCGCCGCCGAAGGGATCGCGCGTCCAGGTCTTCGGGTTCACCGGGACCACGTCGGTGTGGCCCATCAGGCACAGGGTGGGCGCGTCCGGGTCGCGGCCCTCGATGCGGGCGACCAGGCTCGTGCGGCCCGGGGCCGCGACCGGCTCGTAGACCTCGACGTCGAGTCCGCCGCCCTCGAGGTAGGTGCGCAGCAGATTGCTGGTACGCACCTCCTGCCCGGACTGCACGGTGCCGTCGTTCACGCACTGGTTGCGGATCATCTGCTGCAGCAGCTCCACGGTCTGGCCGGTCAGGGCGTCGCTCATGGGTCGGTATCCTAGCCAGCGGGCCGCGCGTTGTCGAGGGCGGTCACGGCCGGTCGAAGATCGCCTGGATCGACACGATGCGGCCCTCGTCCCGGTTGCGATGGCCGGCCGCCACGATCGCGTCGATCGCGTCGCCCATCACCAGGCGCGCGATGCTGTGGGCCGGCATCGCGGCCCCGGTGGCGGGCCCCGCGGTCTCGGCGGTCATGTCCTCCCACGCGAGAGACCGGAAGCCGGCGGCCTCGATCACCGCGCGCATCGCGTCGGGCGTGCGGAGAAAGCTCGTGGAGGCGTCGCGGGCCCACATCACCGGGTAGATCACCGGCTGCACCGGCCCCGCCATCGGCTCCTGGAGCGCGAGCCGGCCGCCCGGGCGCAGGACGCGATGGAAACCCGCGTAGAGGCCCTCCTTGTCCGCGATGTTCATGCCGCTGTTCTGGGTCCACACCATGTCGAACTCGCCGTCGGGGAAGGGCAGGGCCAGCGCGTTGCCCACCTGGTGACTGACGCGGTCGGCGAGGCCCAGGCGCTCGGTCAGCGCCGTCGCGGCGCGCACGTAGGACTCGGTCAGATCGATCCCGGTGACGTGGCAGCCGAACTCCACCGCGAGCGTGCGGGCGGGCCCCCCGAAGCCGCCGCCCACGTCGAGGACGCGGGTCCCGGGCTGCACCGCGGCGAGCCTCGCGAGGCGCACCGTGACCGGCTTGCCCCCGCCGTGGAACTGATCCACCGGCGCGAGCGCGTCCACCGTGAGCGCGTCGAGGCGCAGGCCGCGGGCGGTCAGCGCGGCGAGGATCGCCTCCGTGAGGTGCTCGCGCCCCCAGTATCGCGCGACGCGGTCCACGTCGATGGTCACGGCCGGGCGGCCCCGTCGCGCGGCCTCGCGGCGGCCGCGGCCTGCGCGAGGAGGGTGTACTTGGCGAGGGTGTCGGCGGCCTCGCGCGCGGGCCGGCGGCCGTCGTCGACCAGCGCGAGGAACTCGGCCAGGACCAGCGGGAAGTGCCGCTCGTGACCGGCGTCGAGGGCCGGCGGCACCCGAATCTCCCAGCCCGCGGCCGCGGCGGCGACGGAGAGACCGGGATACGGGCCCTGCCACGCGGCGAGCGCGCGCGTGAGCGCGGCCTCCACGCGGTCGGGCTCGCCGCGTGGCTCGATCGAGAGGCGGCGACGGAAGCCGGTGGCGGGGCCTTGCTCGACGCGGACCAGGCTCCGGGTCCCGCGGAGCACCGATCGGTGGGTGTCGCCCCCGCCGGGCGGAGCCGACAGGTCCCAGCGGGTGTCGAGCGCGACCCGGACCGGCCCGGCGCGGAACGCGAGCGCGGCGTTGCCGCGGTAGGCGAGCTCCGACCCGGAGACCACCGGGGCGAGCTCGGGGGGGAACTCGGGGAGGCCGGTCACGCGCGCGAACAGGGCCCGCGGCACCGGGGTGCTCCAGGTGCGCGCGGCGAGCAGCTCGAGCCGCGGATCGGCGTCGGCCGGGTCCGCCACGGCCGCCCGGACGAGGCGCTGGGCCTGATCCACCATGTGGGTGGGGATGTCGGCGATGCCGTCGCCCTGGACGCGCACGTCGAAGTGCCAGGGCGGGCGCCGGAGCGGCCGCCCGTCGACCGTCTTCTCGAGGTGATGGACGCTCGTGATCTCGATGCCGGGCTCGCCGGCTCCCGCGTCCACGAAGCCCCCGAAGACCGGGGCCTCCCGCACCAGCCGCTCGGCCAGCCGCGCGGTGATGTCGTGCCGCCCGGTCATCATCTCGACGGCGAGCGGGCCCGCCTCCAGGACGTGGCGGAGATCGTCGAGGCCCTCCGGGCCCGTCATCCAGGGCTTGTCGGCCAGCACGTGGAAGCCCCCGTCGTGCAGCGTCCGGATCGTCGCCAGCTTGCGGTCGTTCCGCCCGGCGAGCACCACCACGTCGCCCGGCCGCTCGGCCACCAGGCGCTCCAGCGGTCGGTCGCCGGCGTGGACCGTCACGCGCCAGCCGGTGGGGCGCTCGGGTCGGTGGTTGAACGCGTCGACCAGCGCGAGGAAGTCGTCGAGCTCGGGCCCCTTCGGCGCGTGGACGACCAGCTCGTCCCTCACGCGCGGATGGCGCTCGCCGAGCGTGAGCGCGGCGTGGAAGTGGCCCGGATCGAGGAACGCCAGCGTGTGCACGGTCTAGGGCGTGAGGCGCGCCATCCGATCGAGGAAGGGCAGGGCGTCGGCCAGGCGCCGCGGGGCCACCATCGTGACGCGCTCGACGCCCATGTCGCGCAGGCGCGCCAGCGCGTCCGGCTTGGGCGGCTGGAAGGCAAAGACGGAGACGGAGAGCGCGTCGGCTCCCCGGCCCGCCGCGTCGGCCCGGCGGCGGAGATCGGCGATCGCGGCGGGGAGATCGTCGAGCAGCACGTCGATGGGGATCCACCCGTCGCAGTACTCGACCACGCGGGCGCGGCCCTGGGCGGTGGCGCCCCCGAAGAGGATCGGCGGGTGGGGCCGCTGCACCGGCTTGGGGAACGAGATCGCGCGGTCGAAGTTGACGAACTCGCCGTGGAACGAGGCCTCCTCCTGCGTCCACAGCGCCTTCATGGCCAGCACCCGCTCGCGGAGCACCTGCCAGCGGCGGGCGAACGGCGTGCCGTGGTGCTCCATCTCCTCACGGTTCCAGCCGCCGCCGATGCCGAACAGCACGCGGCCGTTCGAGAGCCAGTCGAGCGTGGCCACGCTCTTGGCCAGCACGATGGGGTCGTGCTCCACCACCAGGCAGATGCCGGTGCCGAGCTTGATCGTCCGCGTCGCGGCCGCGGCGGCCATGAGCGACACGAACGGATCGGCCATGTGGTAGTAGGGCTTCGGCAGGGGCTCGCCGCCCGGGTACGGGGTCTGGCGGGCGGCCGGGATGTGGGTGTGCTCGCCGACCCAGAACGACTCGAAGCCCCGCTCCTCCGCGGCGCGGGCCAGCTCGTCCGGTCGCGCCCCGTACTCCACGTTGTAGCTGAAGATGCCGAGGTGCATCGCGCGCCTCCGCTCAGGGCCCGCGGCGGCGATGGCCGGGGGCGTAGACCTCGGGGTTCACCACGTGGAGCGGCCGCTCCTTGGTCAGGACTCGGGCGACCTCCTCGCCGCAGCGGCGCGGCACCTGGGCCACCGCGGGCGAGGAGAAGTAGGCCGCGTGCGGGGTGAAGATGACGTTGTCGAGCCGCCGCAGCGGACTGTCGGCGGCGAGCGGCTCCGCCTCGAACACGTCGAGCGCCGCGCCGGCGAGCCACCCCTGCTCGAGGGCGCGCGCGAGCGCGGCCTCGTCGACGACCGGGCCGCGCGAGGTGTTGATCAGGCACGCGGTGGGCTTCATGCGCCGGAGGAAGGCCTCGTCGATGAGGCCGCGAGTCTCGCCGTTGAGGAGGGTGTGGACGGAGACGTAGTCGGATCGGGCCGCCACGGTGGCGAGGTCGGCGCGCTCCACTCCGAGGGCCTTGAAGCGCGCGTCGTCCACGTAGGGATCGCAGGCGATGACGTGGGTCTCGAGCGCGGCGACGCGGCGGGCGAAGGCGCTCCCGATGTTGCCCAGGCCCACGATGCCGACCGTCTCGCCGTGGAGCGAGCCGGTGACCGCGCCGGGTACCCGCCCGCTCCACACCCCGGCCCGGATCTCGCGATCGAGGACGACGATCCTGCGGTTCCAGGCGAGCAGCAGGGCGAGGGCGTGGTTGGCCACCTCGCGCACCCAGATGTCGGGCACGTTGACCACCACGACGCCGAGCTCGGTGGCCGCGGGCACGTCGATGACGTCGTAGCCCACCCCGGTGCGCACCACCACCTTGAGGCCCTCGAGCGCCTCCATGACCCGCCGCGTGACCGGGGAGGAGGACACGACGAGGGCGTCCGCGTCGCCGGTCCGCTCGATCACCTCCGCCGCGTCGCCGATGAACGGTACCGACTCCATGCGCGCGGGCACGCGGTCGAGCGCGGTCTGGCACTCGGCGTAGTCGCGCTGGCCGCGGCCCTGGATCACGTAGACTTTCGGAGTCCTGGTCTGGGGGGTCTGGTCGGGCACTGCGATCTCCTTGGAGAACGGGTGAGGGGTCAGAACTGCCCGTGTCGGCCCGCGCCGGCCGCGAAGCGCTGGGCGCCCGCCTGGCTCTCGCCGGTGTCCGCGGTCGCCTTGCCGAGGGCGAACTCGTTGGCCATCGCCGCGCGCAGCGGCACTCCCACGCCCTCCCAGGCCGAGCGACGATCGCTCCGCACGCACCGGGGCGGGAACGAGGCGATCGATCGCGCGAGCGCCTCCGCTTCCTCGCGGGCCCGCCCGGCCGGGACCACGCGATTGGCCAGCCCGAACGCGAGCGCCTCGCGCGCGTCGACCGGGCGGCCGGTGAGGATCAGGTCGAGGGCGCGCGAGAGGCCGATGAGCTGCGGCAGCCGGACGGTACCCCCGTCGATCAGCGGCACGCCCCAGCGGCGGCAGAACACGCCGAAGGTGGCGGTGTCGCCCGCCACGCGGAGGTCGCACATGAGCGACAGCTCGAGCCCGCCCGCCACCGCGTAGCCCTCGACCGCGGCGATCGTGGGCTTGCTGAAGGTCATCCGCGTCGGGCCCATCGGCCCGTCGCCCTCGGCCGACAGGGTGAGGCCGCGCTCGCTGCCCCGCGCCTTGAGATCGGCGCCGGCGCAGAACACGCCGCCCGCGCCCCAGAGCACCGCCACCCGGAGCGAGTCGTCGGCCTCGAACTCCCGGAAGGCGTCGACCAGCGCGCGGGCCGCGGGGCCGTCCACCGCGTTGCGCGCCTCGGGCCGGTCGATCACGATCGTCGCCACCAAGTCGCTCCGCTCCATCCGAATGGCCATGGGCCTCTCCCGGCCGCGGCGTCCTCGTCCGGGACCCGCGGCACCAGCAATCTACGGCTTTCCGCGCCTCGAGGCCAGCCCGGCGACGGAAGGCCCGTGCGACAATGGGCCGGCCGTCATGCGAGGGGTGGAGCAGATCCCGTGGCTGTACGACGTCGTCTGCGCGGCGTGCGAGGCCTTCGGGCTCGCGCGCTGGCGTCGGTGGCTCGTCGGACACGCGCGCGGGTGGGTGCTCGACCTGGGCTGTGGCACCGGCCGCAACCTCCCGCTCCTGCCGCCGGGCACGGTGGCGATCGGGCTCGACCCGTCCTGGCACTCCCTGCGGCGGGCTCGACGCCGCGCACCCGGCGTGCCGCTGGTGGTCGGGAGCGCCGAGAATCTGCCGTTCCGGGCCGGCGTCTTCGACACGGTGCTGAGCGGCCTCGCCTTCTGCAGCGTGCCGGACGCCCCCCGGGGTCTCGAGGAGGTCCGGCGGGTGCTGGCGCCGGGCGGGCGCCTTCGCATGCTCGAGCACGTGCGCGCGACCGAGGCCTGGAAGGCCCGACTGCAAGATTGGCTGCAGCCGGCCTGGACGTGGGTGAGCGGCGGATGCCATCCCAACCGCGACACCGAGCGCGCGGTCGAGGCGAGCGGCTTTCGCATCGAGGACGACGGGCGGCGCGCCCAGGGCAACATGCGTCGGTTCGCGGCGGCGCCGCGGGAGCCCGGACCGCCGGGGGAGACACGACATGGAGCGTGAGGTGCAGCAGCGCGAGGCCAGGCAGGTCGCGCAGACCCTGGAGACCGCGCACGACGCCGACGTCGCGGAGGCGCTGAACGCCATCGACCACGCCGCCGCCGCGCGGGTGCTGGCCGCGCTGCCGTTCGACCTGGCGGTGCGCGCGGTCAACCAGCCCGAGCTGGATCACCGGGCCCACCTCTTCGAGCACTTGCCCACCGACAAGGCGGTGGCCCTCATGACCGCGATGTCGGCCGATCAGCGGGCGGAGGTGTTCCGGGGCCTCTCCGATCGCGCCCGGGCGCGGCTGCTGCCCGCGATCGACGGGGGCACGCGCGCCTCGCTTCGCTCGCTCCTGAGCTACTCGCCCACCACCGCAGGCGGCATCATGACTACCGAGCACGTGGAGGCGCCCGCCACCTGGACCGTCGAGCGCGCGCTCGCCCAGATCCGCAGCGCCGGGGACCCGCGCCGTCCGGTGTACGCGGTGTACGTGCTCGATCCGGTCGACCGCCGCCTCGTACACGTCGTGACGCTCCGTGAGCTGGTGCTGGCCGACCCCACCCTCACGCTGCTCGAGGTCGGCGACCGGCGCCCGCCGGTGACGGTCGGTCCCTGGACCGACCGGGAGGAGGCGGCGCGGCTGATCGCCAAGTACGACCTGCTGGCGGTCCCGGTGATCGACGAGGGCGGGCACCTCCTCGGGATCGTGACCGTCGACGACATGATCGACGCGATCGTGAAGGAGCAGACCGAGGACCTGCACAAGCTGGGCGGCGTCGAGGCCCTCGACGAGCCGTACACCCGGATCGGGTTCGGGACCATGATCCGGAAGCGCGCCGGCTGGCTCTGCGCGCTCTTTCTGAGCGAGATGCTCACCGCCACCGCGATGCAGTACTTCGAGGGCGAGCTGAGCCGGGCCATCGTGCTCACCCTCTTCATCCCGCTCGTCATGAGCTCGGGCGGCAACTCCGGCTCCCAGGCCACCTCGCTGATCATCCGGGCGCTCGCGCTGCGGGAGGTCGCGGTGCGGGATTGGTGGTGGATCGCGGTGCGGGAGCTGCCGGCCGGCTTGGCCCTCGGCAGCATTCTGGGATTCATCGGCATGGTGCGGATCTCGACCTGGCAGCTGCTCGGCTTCTACGACTACGGCCCGCACTGGCCGCTGGTTGCCCTGACGGTGGGCGCGGCCCTGGTGGGGGTGGTGATGTTCGGCTCGCTGGCCGGCTCGATGCTGCCGTTCGTGCTGCGCCGGGTCGGCTTCGATCCCGCCAGCGCCTCGGCGCCGTTCGTGGCCACCCTGGTCGACGTCACCGGCCTCGTCATCTACTTCTCGGTGGCGTACCTGGTGCTACGGGGCACGCTGCTCTAGCGCCTGCGCGCGCCGGAGATGCGCGACGCGCCGGGCTGCGCGGCCGGGTTTGCCGGGCGCACCCGTGGGCGGGCCGCAAGTAGGTGCGCGCGCAACGTAGCAGTGATCCGCATCGCGGGCGCGATCGCGTGGAGCCATCCCGACACTGCTGGTGGTCGATGACGACGAGAAGGTCGTCCAGATGGTACAGGAGCTCGCGGATCTCAAGGGCTTCGAGGTCCTGCCGGCCACCAGCCCCGAGGAGGCCCTGCGAGTCCTGGTGCCCGCCCACTCTGGCCTGTCGGGCGAGGACCGGGGCCTGGAGCCGGGCGCGGCCGTCCTGGCCAAGCCCTTCACCGGCTTGCGCTTGCTCGAGCAGATCCGCGAGGTGCTCGGGGCGCCCGGCGCCGTCCGCACCCCGCCGCGCGAGCCCGCCCTCAGCGCCTGGCCGTCGAAGCGCCCCTCCCGCTCCGCCGAGCCCCCTCCCCGCGGGTGGTCGCCGGGAACTGTCGGGCCCGCGTCGCAGTTACCTGCCAACGGTACCCCGGACCGCTCCATTAACCCCGCTCCAACACCGGAGGGACGTATGACCAGAGCACGCTTGCTGTCCGTCGCGATCGGCGTCGCACTCACGCTCACCGCCGGTCTGGCCGCCGCCCAGGCGCCGCCCCCGCCGCCGACCTACGGATCTCCCATCACGCTCGATCAAGCGAAGAAGGTGATGGCGGGGGCAGAGGCCGAGTCCAAGAAGAACAACTGGGGCATGGTGATGGTCATCCTCGATTCGGGGGGCCAGATGGTCATGATGCAGCGCATGGACGGCGCGGCGCTCGGGAGCATCGAGGTCGCGCGCGACAAGGCCTGGTCGGCCGTCGCGTTCCGTCGGCCGACCAAGGCCTTCGAGGATGCGGTCTCCCAGGGTGGAGCCAACCTTCGCCTCCTGCGGCTCACCGGCGCGAGCCCGATCGAGGGCGGCATCCCGCTGATGGCCGACGGCAAGATCGTCGGCTCCATCGGCGTGTCGGGTGGCACCGCGCCACAGGACGGACAGGTGGCGAAGGCCGGTGCCGACGGGCTGAAGTAGCCTCCGCGCTCTCGGAGCCACCCCACCCTCTCGCCTTCCGCGGGAGAGGGTGGGGCTAGAACTCGACGGGCAGGGCCTTGAGGCCCCGCAGGGTCGACGACTCGCGCCACTCGAGGAGCGCGTCGGCGAGCCGTAGCCGAGGCATGCGCCGCAGCAGCGTGCCCAGCGCGAGCTGCCCCTCCACGCGGGCCAGCGGAGCGCCCAGGCAGAAGTGGATGCCGAAGCCGAACGCGATGTGACGGTTGTCGGCGCGGGCGACGTCGAGCCGGTCCGGGTCCGGGAACTGCGCGGGATCCCGGTTGGCCGCGCCGATCGCGGTGACCACGAAGGCGCCTTTCGGGATCGTCTTGCCGCCCACCTCCACCTCCGCGTTCGTGATGCGGGCGGTCCGCTGCACCGGGCTGTCGTAGCGCAGCAGCTCCTCCACCGCGCTGCCGATGAGCGCGGGCTCCCGATGGAGGCGTTCGAGCTCGGCGGGATGCCGGAGCAGGGCAAGGAGGCCGTTGCCGATCAGGTTCACGGTGGTCTCGTGGCCGGCGATGAAGAGCAGGACGCAGGTGGCGAGCAGCTCGCCCTCGGTGAGCCGGTCGCCCTGCTCCTCCACTGCGATGAGGGCGGAGAGCAGGTCCGCGCGCGGATGGCGGCGGCGCTCGGGGAGCAGCGCGCGGAAGTAGTCCGCGATCCCGCGCCGGCCGACGCGCCCGCGCTCCACGATCGACGGGTCGGACGGGATGCCGATCGCGTCGAGGCTCCGGATGATGTCCGACGACCACTCCTTGATCTGCTCGTGGTCGCCGACCGGCACCCCCAGCATGTCGCAGATGACGGTCACGGGAAGGGGATAGGCGAGATCGGCGATCACGTCCATCCGCCCCGACGCCTGCACCCGGTCGAGCAGGCCGTCGACCACGCCCTGGATCTGGCCGCGCATGCCCTCGATCACCCGGGGGGTGAACGCCCGGTTGACGAGCGACCGCAGGCGGGTGTGGTCGGGCGGGTCGCGGAAGAGCATGGAGCGGGGGAGGCGGCCGGTCTCCGACTCCTCGCCGTACTGGGCCGCGAGGATGGCCTCGAAGCCGTCGCGGCCGAAGCGCGGGTCCCGCAGCGACGTGACGCAGTCCTCGTAGCGGGTCAGGATCCAGAGGCCGAGCGCGCTCAGGTGGACGGGGTCGGTCTCGCGCAGGTGCCGGTAGAACGGGTAGGGGTCGGCGTGGAAGGCGGGCGAGAGCGGGTTGAAGAGGTCGGCCTCCGCCATGTGACTCAGCTCACCATCGCGTAGGTCCGCTCGATGTTGGCGAGGAGCCCGGCGCGCCACGGGCGATAGTGCTCGTAGGTCGCGAAGGCCTTCTCGTAGGTCGGGGCCAGGCGCGCGGGCACCCGCTGCTTGACCTCGTCCAGGCTCGCGCCGGTCGCGACCTCCTCGCGCACCGCCTCCACCATGTCGTGGATGTAGCCCCGGAAGGTGCGCAGCCAGTCCCGGCCCGCCGGGTTGCCGTGGCCCATCACGATGGTGTCGAAGTCGAGCTCGCTCAGCCGGTCGATGGTGGTGACCCAGTCCTCCGGGTAGCCGTCGCCCATGTACGGGGTCCAGCCGATGACCGCGTCGCCGGTGACGACCGTCCGCTCCTTGGGCAGATAGACGAAGACGTCGCCCTCGGTGTGGGCGCGCCCCAGGTAGAGCAGGTGGATCTCCCGGTCGCGGCGGTAGAGCTTCATGGTGCGCTCGAACGCCATGGTCGGCAGCGCGGGCTTCAGGGCCCGGACCTCGGCGAGGTAGGACTCGGCGAGCCGGAGGTCGGCCTGCCGCTTGGCCCGCTGCTCGGGGGTGGCCGCCGCGGCCAGCTCGGCACGGAGGCGGGCCACCTCGGCGGGCACCTGCCGGACATGGTCCTGGATCCGCTTGAGCCCCTTGCGCACCATCGCCTCGCGGGTCAGCTGGTTGGTGATGATCTCGGCGCCGGGATAGGCGGCCGGGTAGACCTCGTTGCCGTGCCAGTGGTCCCAGTGAAAGTGGGTGTTGACCACGAAGCGGACCGGCTTGATGGTGATCTCCCGCAGCCGGTCCACGATCACGCGGGCGGCCGACGGCTTGGAATGGGTGTCGACGATCACCACCCCGTCGTCGCTCTCGATGATGGCGGTGTTGGAGTTGACCTTGTAGGCGGGGGCGGCCACCGCGACGTGGACACCGTCGGCCACCCGCCGGAGATCGAAGCGCGCGTCGCCCGCCGCGGGGCCCTCGTGAGCGCAGCAGTCCATTTGTGTGGTCTCCTCGCGCCCGATACTATGCGATGGCGAGCACGCGCTCAACCACCCCGAGGAGGCGACCGATGGCGACGACGCGGACCGAGAAGGACACGATGGGCACGATCGAGGTGCCGGCCGACCGCTACTGGGGCGCCCAGACCCAGCGATCGCTCGAGCACTTCCGCATCGGGAGCGACCGGTTCCCGCGCGAGATCATCCGCGCGCTCGGGGTGCTCAAGAAGGCCTGCGCGCTGGTCAACCGCGAGCTCGGTCTGCTGCCCGAGGACAAGGCCCGGGCGATCGTCCAGGCCGCCGACGAGGTGATCGAGGGCCGCCTCGACGAGCACTTCCCGCTCTCGGTCTGGCAGACCGGCAGCGGCACCCAGACCAACATGAACGCCAACGAGGTGATCGCCAATCGGGCCATCGAGCTCCTCGGCGGGCGGCTCGGCTCCCAGCAGCCGGTGCACCCCAACGACGACGTCAATCGCAGCCAGTCCTCCAACGACACCTTCCCGACCGCGATGCACATCGCGGTGGTGGAGCAGATCGAGGGACGGCTCGTCCCCGCGGTGACCCGGCTGCGCGATACCCTCCGGTCCAAGTCACAAGCCTTCGGGGACGTGGTGAAGATCGGGCGCACCCATCTTCAAGACGCGGTGCCCCTCACGCTCGGGCAGGAGATCTCCGGCTGGGTGAGTCAGCTCGACCGGGCGCTGGGCCACGTCGGCGCGGTGATGCCCGGGCTCCACGAGCTGGCGCTGGGAGGCACCGCGGTCGGCACCGGGCTCAACGCCCCCCGTGGCTTCGGCGAGCGCGCGGCGCGGGTCATCGCGGACCTGACCGGGCACCCGTTCGTGTCGGCGCCCAACAAGTTCGAGGCCCTCGCCGCCCACGACGCGCTGGTGGGCGCGCACGGCGCGCTGCGGGCCCTCGCCGCCGCCCTCACCAAGATCGCCAACGACGTGCGGTGGCTCGCCTCCGGGCCTCGCTGCGGGATCGGCGAGCTGCGAATCCCCGAGAACGAGCCCGGGAGCTCGATCATGCCCGGCAAGGTGAACCCCACCCAGTGCGAGGCGCTCACCATGGTCTGCGCGCAGGTGATGGGCAACGACGTCGCGGTGGGAGTCGGGGGCGCCTCCGGCAACTTCGAGCTGAACGTCTACAAGCCGCTCATCGTGCACAACGTGCTGAACTCGGTGCGGCTGCTGGCGGACGCGTGCGCGTCGTTCGACACCCACTGCGCGCAGGGCATCGAGCCCGATCGCGAGCGGATCCGGGATCTGGTCGAGCGCTCGCTGATGCTGGTGACCGCGCTCGCCCCGCGCCTGGGGTATGACCGGGCGGCCAAGATTGCCAAGACCGCGCACGCCGAGGGGCTCACCCTGAAGGAGGTCGCGGTGAAGCTCGGGTACCTGACCGCCGACGAGTTCGACCGCGAGGTCCGCCCGGAGTCGATGGTGGGGGAGAAGATCGTGGACGGCCCGGCGCGGGTCGAGCGCTGACGCGCGGGGGGCGCCCGCTCAGCCGCCGGTCGTGACGGGGGCGGCCCGCGGGTCGGTCATCTTGACCAGGACCTCGCGGAGCGTGCCCAGCCGGATCGGCTTCTTCACCACCAGGTCCACGCCCTCCGGCTTCTCGCCCGCCGCGTTCATCAGGTCGCCGAAGCCGGTGAGGAGGACCACCGGGGTGGCGGGAGAGGCTTCCTTGACCATCGCCGCGAGCTGGTCGCCGCCGACCTCGGGCATGGCCCGGTCGGTGATGACCACCGCGAACTGGCCCGCGCCCGCCTTGAACTTCTCGAAGCCGTCACGCCCGTTGACCGCGGTCTGCACGGTGTGGCCGTCCCCGGTGAGGTACTCGGTGAGCACGTCCCGGGCGATCGGCTCGTCGTCGACGACCAGCACGTGGAGCGGGCCGCTGGGCGCCTGCGTGCGCTGCTGCACCTCCCGCGCCTGACTGGCGTCGGCGGGCAGCAGGACGATGAAGGTGGTGCCCTTGCCGACCGTGCTCTCGATGTCCATCGAGCCCCGATGACGCTTGACGATGCCGAACACCATCGGGAGGCCGAGACCGGTGCCCCGCTCGCCCTTGGTGGAGAAGAACGGCTCGAGGCAGCGCCGGCGGACCTCCTCGGTCATCCCGGTGCCGGTGTCGCTGACCTCGAGGAAGACCTGCGGGCCGGGCGGGGTGGTGTGGGGCTCCTCGCCGGGGGCCTCGCGCATGCCGGTACGGATGCGGATGGTGCCGCCCTCCGGCATCGCGTCGACCGCGTTGAAGATGAGGTTCGTCAGGAGCTCGCGTAGCTCGGACTCGCTACCCAGGATCTTGGGAATCGGCCGCATGTCGGCCTCGACCAAGATCGTCCGGCCGCTGCCGAGCGCCTCGTCGCGCCACCGGGGACGGGTGAGGGCCACCGCCTGCTCGACCATCTGGTTCAGCGAGAGCGGGTGATAGGTCTCGCCCTCCTCGCGCTTGCGGTAGAACTCGCGCAGGCGGCTCACCACGCTGGCCGCGTCCTCCACGCCGGTCATGATCAGCTTCAGGTACTTGGTGGCCTTGGCGCCGTCCTGGAGGATCTCCTGGTGCTCGAGCAGCATTTCGGCGTACCCGGAGATGGGCACCAGCGCGTTGTTGAAGTCGTGGGCGAGGCCGCTCGCCATCTTGCCGACCGCGTTCAGGCGCTCCTGCTCGATGATGTGCCGCTGCGTGCGGTGCAGCTCGATGGCCACTGCGGCCTGCTTGGCGATGCCGTCGGCGAGCCGCAGGTCGTCCATCGTGAAGGCGTGGGCCTCGCGGACCCAGGCGATCGCGAAGATGCCGAGGAGCTCGTCGCTCACCTGCACCGGCTGGACCAGGAGCGAGGTGTGGGGCATCAGGTTGAGCGCCGGCTGGTTGAAGCGCGGGTCGGTCTTGCTGTTGCTCGACTGCAGCGCGGTGCGCAGGCGCTTGACCAGGTCGATGAGCGGATCGTCGGGGGCCAGGGGCAGGCCGGACAGGGCCTCGCGCAGGTCCCGCGGCACGTGGTAGCCGGCCAGGGGGATGAAGCGGTCACCGCCGCGCGTCACGCACCAGGCGACGCCCGCGTCGGCGCCCAGGATCCGCACCATCTCCCGCGTCGTCCGGCGGATGGCCTCGGTGAGGTCGGGCGCGGAGCCGATCGCCTGGCTGACCGCCAGCAGCGTCTCGGTCTGCTGCAGGCGCTGCTGGATCTCGTCGTACAGGCGTGCCTTCTCGAGCGCGACCGCGGCCTGGGCGGCCAGCGTGGTGGCCAGGCGAATCTCCTCGTCGGTGAAGACGTGGAGCGTCTTCAGGTGGTCCAGGATGAGGACGCCGGCGGTGCGGCCCTGGTGGATGAGGGGCACCACCAGCGCGGACTTGGCCTGGAAGAGGCCGACCCAGCCCTGGGGCACGCGCGGGTCGCTGCCGGGATCCGAGATCACGACCGGCTCCTGGCGGCGGACCGCCTCCAGGAGGAATGGCGGCATCTCCTCGAGGGCCAGGGCCCGCAGGGACTCGGCCCCGTCGCCGCTGGTGGCCGCCGTGCTCTGGTCGGCGAGTTGCGAGCTGACCGGCACCATGAGCTGCCCCGACTTGTCGCGCAGGAAGATCGAGCAGCGGTCGACGCGACAGGCGCGCGCGGCCCCGTGGGCGATGACCTCGAACAGCTGCTTCTGCTCGAGCGCGGAGCCGATCGCCTCCGTCACCTCGAGCATCCGGTCGGTCTCCTCGGCGCGCTGCTTGACCGCCTTCAGCGCCTCCCGGAGCTGCTCGGTGGTCCGCTGCAGCTCCTGGGTGCGATGGGCCGAGCGCTGCGCCGTCGAGCTCGCCTCCGCGCGGACCCGTCGATGGCTTCGCCACGCGGCGGGGAGCAGGATCACGCAGAGGATGCCGCCGGTGGCGAAGGCGATGATCCAGGCGACCTGATTCCAGCGGTCCAGGGCCGCGTCCATCCGGAGCGGCACCTGCGAGAGCTCGACCACGCCGACCACGCGGGTTACGCCCGGGCTGTAGACCGGCACGTACAGGTCGGCCACGTTGGGCGCGACGAAGTTTTCGGCCGTCGCGGTCGGCGGGGCCAGCGCGGTGAAGCGGACCGCCACCCGGCCCGCGAGGGCGTCGCGCAGCTCCTGTCCGTCGGAGTGCTGCCCGGTCGCGCCCGACTGCACCGCCCACACCACGTTGCCCTGGGGATCCCACACCTTGATCTGCACGACCCCCGGCAGCTCTCGCACGAAGCGGGCGCTCTCGTCGGCCCAGCGCTTGGGGCTGCGCGCGCCCTGGCCGGCCAGCAGCTCGGGCAGGCCGCTACGGTCCACCGCGCGCTGGGCGATCGCCGCGGTCTCGGTCCATTCCGGCTCCGAGACCACCACGTCGAGGAGCCAGCTCGTCCCGAGCCCGAGGGCTCCGGTGAACACCACGATCGCGCCGAGGCGGATGAGGAGGGTGCGGAACAGCCCGCGAAGCGCTACCCAAGACACGAGGGACTCCCGTGCCGATCGTCGGCGTCGAGGCTCGCCAGCAGCTCGGGCAGGCGGTCGGCGGAGACCGGCCGCGCGAAGTAGTAGCCCTGGCCCTGGTCGCATCCGAGGGCGCGCAGCTGGAAGAGCTGCTCGGCGGTCTCCACGCCTTCCGCGGTCACCACGATCCCCAGGCTGCGGGCGAGGGCGACCACCGCGCGGACGATGGCGGTGTCCTCGGTGTCGGTGCCCACGCCCTTGACGAGCGAGCGATCGATCTTCAGGCCGTCGACCGGCAGGCGCTTGAGATAGGAGAGCGAGGCGTATCCGGTGCCGAAGTCGTCGATGGCGAGCCGCACCCCGATCGCCTTGAGCGCCTCGAGCCGGTGCAGCATCCGCGGGTCGTCGCGCATGAGGACCGCCTCGCTGACCTCGAGCTGGAGCCGGGCCGGCTGCAGGCCGGTCTCGCGCAGGATGGCGCCGATCTCCTCGGGCAGCGTGTCCCGCTCGAACTGGCTCGCCGAGAGGTTCACGCCCACCACCAGCGGCGGCGTCCCCGAGCCGTCGCCCTGCCAGGACCGGGTCTGGCGGCAGGCCTCGCGCAGGACCCACTGACCCATCGGCACCATCAGCCCGCTCTCCTCGGAGAGCGCGATGAAGTCGGCCGGGAGCAGCGCGCCCCGTCGCCGGTGATCCCAGCGGATGAGGGCCTCGACCTCGACGGGCCGGAGGGTCGCCAGGGTGACCACCGGCTGGTAGCGCAGGGTCAGCTCCTGGCGGGCGCCTGCGGTGCGCAGATCCGATTGCAGGTCCAGCCGCTCACGGGTCGAGACGCTGAGGCCCGGCTGGTAGAGCTCGTAGCGGCCCCGGCCCTCGGCCTTGGCCTGGTACATCGCGAGATCGGCGTTGTGGAGGACCTCCTCGGACTGCATGGAGCCGCCCGCGGTCAGGGCGATGCCGATGCTCGCCGAGATCAGCACGTCGCGACCCTCCACCACGAACGGACGCTGGATCTCCGCGGACACCCGCTCGGCCACCGCGGTGGCGCCGGCCAGATCGGCGGTGTCCTCGAGGAGCAGCCCGTACTCGTCGCCACCCAGGCGTGCCACCGTGTCCTCCGGACGCAGGCACGCGGCGATGCGGTGGCCGACCTCCACCAGGAGGCGATCGCCGACCTCGTGCCCGAGCGTCTCGTTCAGGATCTTGAACCGGTCCAGGTCGAGGAACAGCACCGCCAGGTTGGTGCCCGCGCGCTCGGCACGCGTGAGGGCGTGCGTGAGGCGGTCCATGAAGAGCGCCCGGTTGGGCAGCCCGGTCAGCGAGTCGCGGAAGGCCTCGCGGATGAGCTGGTCGAGGCGGCGGGGGAACTCGTTGATCTCCTGCGACTGCTGCTCGATGGTCGCGAGCATGCGCGCGAAGGAGCTCATGAGGGTGCCGATCTCGTCCTTGCGGCCGGGCTCGACGGGCAGGTGCGGGTTCTCCTCGTTGCTGATCTGCGCCGCGCGCGAAAGGGCGGTGGCGATGTCCCAGACCACGAAGGCGCCGCCCGCCATCAGGATCGCGGTGAACACCAGGAGCGCGGGGATGCTGATCGCGTCGGCCAGGCCGGCGAGTGGCCCCAGCAGCTCGCGCACCGGAGCGCTGAACGCGTAGGTCAGGAGCATCAGCGGGAGGAGCGAGCAGAGAGTGAGGGCGAAGATCACCTTGCGCCGGACCTGCAGGCCGGCGAAGGCCACCTCACGATTGATCGGTCCCTGGGTCATGCGGGGGCTCCAAGGGTGACCGATCGAGCAAGAGGAGTGCCACGAGGTGGGGAGCCTAAGCCGCTGATAACACGAGGCCGCTCTTGCCTCCCGAGCGGGCGCTCCGGAGGCGCGCGCCGCCCCGCTTACAAATTGTCGAGGAAAGCGACGATTTTCGTCTACGGCGCCTTCCAGACCATGTTGCCGTCCCGGTCGGAAAGCTGAAGGCTCGGGGCGAGCGTGGGGCTGGTGGCGAGGGAGACCTGTGGCTTGGACGATTCGTTGCCCAGCCCGAGGCTCGAGCCGCCCGGGGCGGCGACCAGCCAGCCGCGCTGACCGCGGGTGCTGACCGAGAGCTGACCGTTGTCACCGTTGGCGGCGAGCTGGGACTGGACGCCACCGCGGGTGACCGACAGCGCGGCCGACTGGCCGGGCACCACGGTGAGATCGGCGGTGGTGCCGTTGTCGCGGTCGCTCAGGGACAAGCGCGTGCGATCGCTCTCGTCCACCGTGAAGACCGCGCGGGCTCTCCCGTCGCCGTCGGTGATCACCAGGCGGCGCGTCTTCACCTCGTCGGGATTGGTGCTGACCGTGGCCGCGACCGCGCCGAGCAGTCCGGCGCACGCCAGCGCGGCGACGCCGGCGCGACGCCACCAGGCGAGCTCGCGCTCGAGGCGCTCCAGGCGTCCGTGCAGCCGATCGAGGGTCGGCTCCGTCATCGTCCTCCTCCTCCGTGGTGCAGCGAGTGTGAGCCGCCGGGGGCGGCGGCCCAAGCCTGCCCCGGCCCGCGCCGGAAGTCCAGGGTCTTCCCCGCCTTGACCCTCCGGGAGGCCGCGTGTTACACAGGGGCGGCTCCCGATGACCCTCCGTCCCGCGCGTACTCGATTCCGAGGAGAACCGACCATGCATCGTCGCCTGGCAGTCGCGATGGCCCTCTGCTCGACCGTCCTCCTGGGCGCGGCGTCCGGCGCGCCGGCCCAGACCCCGCCCCAGTACGTGTGGAAGGCGGGCACGGTGACCTCGGGGGGCAATCCCCTCAACGACGCCATGGAGCAGTTTGCCAAGCAGCTCGGGGAGCGGAGCCGGGGCCGGATCAAGGTCGACGTCCACATCGCCAACGCGCTGGCCAAGGGGGAGGGCGCGCACCTCGAGGGCGTGCAGCTCGGCACCATCGATGTGGTCGCGATCGGCAGCGCCCCGGTGGGCGGTATGTTCGAGCCGCTCTACCAGGCTCTCGACCTGCCGTTCCTCTGGTCCACCCGCGAGCAGGTGTGGAAGGTCATGGACGGGCCGCTCGGGCAGGAGCTGCTCAAGAAGATGGAGAGCAAGAACCTGAAGGCCTTCTGCTTCGGCGGCGGCTGGGGCTTCCGCAACATGATGTCCAACAAGCGCCCCATCGTCACCCCCGACGACATGAAGGGCCAGACCATCCGCGTCCAGGAATCGCCGACCTACGTGGCCATGATGAAGGCGATGGGCGCGAACCCGGTGCCGATGGCCTACGTCGAGGTGTATCTCGCGATGAAGCAGGGGACGATCGACGGCATGGAGCTGCCGTCGTTCACGCTCACCTCGGACAAGTTCCAGGAGGTGACCAAGTACTACTCGCTGACCCGACACTCCTATCCGCCGATCGCGTGGTTCATGAACCTGAAGAAGTACCAGGGCCTGCCCCCCGACATCCAGAAGATGGTCGACGAGTCGATGCGGGATGCGTGTCAGCTCCACCGCCGGCTCGAGGTCGAGAAGGAGAAGAGCGACTTCGAGATCATGAAGAAGGCGGGAGTACAGATCAACGAGGTGAAGGACATCAAGGCATTCCAGGCCCTCATGAAGCCGGCCTACGATTACGTCGAGGGCCAGGTCGGCAAGGACTTCATGGCCCGCCTCCGCGCGGCGGCCCAGTCGGCGTCGAAGTAGTCCGTGCTGGCCCGGGCGCTCTCGCAGGTCGTCGAGGGCCTGCTGCTCGTGATGATGGTGCTGCTGTGCCTCGACGTGTTCCTCGGGGTCTTCTCTCGCTACGTCATGGCCCGCACCTTCACCTGGTACGACGAGATCGCTCGCCTCCTCTTCGTGTGGATCGTCTTCCTGGGCGCCGCGGTGGGTGTCCGCCGGAGCGCCCACTTCCGCCTGCACCTCGTGCTCGACCGGTTCCCGCCCGGGATCCGCCGCGTCGCCAGCGTCGTCGGCGTGCTGGTCCTGATGGGCTTCGGCCTGCTCATGATCCAGCAGGGCTGGAAGCTCGTGGAGCTGGGACAGTTCCAGCGCACGCCGGTGATGGGCCTCTCCAAGCAGTACGTCTACGCGTCGGTGCCGGCGGGCGGCGCCCTGATCATCCTCTACAGCCTGCCGCACCTCTGGCGGGCGCTTCGCGGCGCGCCCGGGCCGGTTTCGGCGTGATCCCGATCATCGCGGTCTCGTTCCTGGTGCTACTGCTCCTGGGCGTGCCGGTCGCCTTCGTCATCGGGGTGGCCGGCTTCATCGGACTGTGGTGGAGCGGCGACTACCCGCTCACCGTGATCGTGAAGCAGATCTTCGAGGGCGTGGACTCGTTCGTCCTGCTCGCGATTCCGCTCTTCATCCTCGCCGGCTCGCTGATGGAGACCGGCGGGATCGCGGTGCGGCTGGTCCGGCTGGCCCAGGTGCTGGTGGGCTGGATCCGCGGGGGGCTCTCGATGGCGGTGGTGGTCGCGGAGTACATCTTCTCCGGGATCTCCGGCTCCACGGTGGCCGACGTGTCCGCCATCGGCTCCACCATGATCCCGCCCATGCTGCGCGCGGGCTATCGACCCGAGCAGGCGGTGGCGGTGGTCTCGGCCGCGTCCGCGA
The DNA here is from genome assembly GCA_035493135.1 of Verrucomicrobiia bacterium. Taxonomy (GTDB): domain Bacteria; phylum Methylomirabilota; class Methylomirabilia; order Rokubacteriales; family CSP1-6; genus CAMLFJ01. The sequence goes on along the minus strand of DATJIR010000197.1, from coordinate 18,529 downwards.
TGGGCATCCTGGTCCCGCCCTGCATCCTGATGATCGTGATCGGCTCGGTCGCGAACGTGTCGGTGGCCGCGCTCTTCGCGGCCGGCTTCCTGCCCGCGGTGGTCCTCGCGCTCGCGATCATGGTCTACATCTGGTACGACGCGGGCCGGAGCGGCATCGAGGCGCGCGAGCGGGCCTCGTGGACCGACATCTGGCGCGCGTTCTCGGACGCGGTGATGCCGCTCGGTCTGCCCGCGATCATCTTCGGCGGCATCCTCGGCGGGGTGGTGACGCCGACCGAGGCCGCGGTGCTCGCGGTGCTCTACGCATTCATCGTCGGCGTCTTCGTGTACCGCGAGATCAAGTGGTCGGACCTGCCCCACATCCTCGTCCAGAGCGCGGTGGTGACCGCCGCGGTGTGCTTCCTCCTCGGGACCGCCGCGGTGGTGGCGTGGGTGCTCGCGGTGCAGCAGATCCCGCAGCTCCTGCTGAAGGCGATGCTCGCGGTGCCCGGCGGTAACCTCGTGTTCCTCGGCCTGACCGCGCTGCTCTTCATCGTGCTCGGTGCCGTCCTGGAGGGCCTGCCCGCGGTGGTGATCCTGCTGCCGACGTTCATGCCGGTGGTGACCCGGCTCGGGATCGACGTGATCCACTACAGCACGGTGGTGGTGGCCGCCACCGGCATCGGGCTGTTCCTGCCCCCGATCGGCGTGGGCTTCTTCATCGCCTGCGGGATCGCCAACATCCCCGGCGACCGGGCGACGCGCGCGATGATGCCCTACGTGTACATGATGTGCGTCGGGCTCCTCATCGTGATCCTGGTGCCGTGGGTCACGCTCGTGATCCCGCGCCTCCTGCGACTGGGCTGACCGGTCGGGCTCAGTCGACCATCAGGACCGCGGTGCCGGCCACCCGGTCGCCCGCCAGATCCTGCAGGGCGGTGTTCGCGTCGGCCAGCGCGTAGCGGGTGATGCGTGGCCGGATCGGGATGGCCGCGGCCTCGGCCAGCAGGGCGAGCCCGTCGCTCCGGGTGTTCGCGGTGACGCTCTGGAGGGTCTTCTCCCAGAAGAGGTTCGGCTCGTAGGCCATGGCCGGCACGTCGGTCATGTGGATGCCGGCCAGGGCCACGGTGCCGCCCTTCTCGAGGCCCTGCAGCGCGATCGGCACCAGGTCGCCGGCGGGCGCAAAGACGATGGCCGAGTCCACCCGATCTGGCAAGGGCTCGCCGGGTCTTCCCGCCCAGCGGGCCCCCAGCGAGAGCGCGAGGGCCCGGTGGGCCGCGTCGCGAGTGGAGACGTACACCACGCAGCCGCGGTGCCGGGCCACCTGCAGCGTGATGTGGGCCGATGAGCCGAAGCCGTAGAGAGCGAGCCGCGCGCCCGGCGCGAGCTGGCTCCGTCGCAGGGCCCGGTAGCCGATGATGCCGGCGCAGAGCAGGGGCGCGGCCTCGGCGTCGTCGAACGCGTCGGGGATGGGATAGGCGAAGGCCTCGGGCACGCAGCAGTACTGGGCGTACCCGCCGTCGTCGGTCCACCCGGTGTAACGGGAGCCCTCGCACAGATTCTCGCGGCCGGTCGTGCAGAAGGCGCACGCGCCGCAGGTCGAGCGGAGCCACGCGACGCCGACCCGGTCGCCGGACCGGAGCCGTCCCGCGCCCGGGCCGAGCGCCTCGACGGTGCCGACCGCCTGGTGGCCCGGCACGATCGGCAGCCGGCGCGGGACGAGATCGCCCTCCACGACGTGCAGATCGGTGCGGCACGTCGCGCAGCAGTGGACCCTGACGCGCACCTCGCCCGGCCCCGGGGTGGGCGGGGCCATCTCGACCGCCTCGAGCGGCGCGGTGCCGATCGACGCCTGCGCTCGAAGCAGCATGGCGCGCATGATGGCGCGATTGTCCCACAGGACGGGAGGCTTGCAGGTCCGGCCGAGCCCAGAGTACGCTTGGACGGCCCGGCCGCGCGATCGAGGGCCTCGAGGGGAGAGAGCGATGATCGCTCGTCGGGCATCCGGACGATCGACGACATTCACGACCGGCGCGCGCGGCGCCCGGTCCTTTCCCGGCCCTGAGCGAAGCGAGGTGATCGACATGCCCGAGCTGACTCGCCGGTACATCGTGATGACCATGGCCACCGAGGCGCCCTTCGATCTGCAGGATCCCGACGCGCCGTTCGTGCTCAAGCCCTGGAAGGACCCCGCCGCCCTCCGGGCGCTCGAGGCCTATCGCGACCATGCGTATCCGGAGCTGGCGTCCGAGATCGCGGCGTGGATCGAGGCGATCGGGAGCGGGCCCAGGATTCGCGGCGGGGTGGGCGCCCGGAACGAGGCCCACGTGGCCACACGGCCCAGGCCCCGCCCGGCGTCGGCCCGGCCCAAGGCCAAGCCGAAGGCGGCTAAAGCCGCCAAGAAGCGTCCGGCCAAGAAGGCGGGGAAAGCAAAGGGGAAGCGCCGCTCGTGAGCCAGTCCGGTGTCGAGCGGCTGACCGAGCTCGTCGCGGATGCGCGCCGGGTCGTCGTCTTCACCGGCGCCGGGGTCAGCACCGAGTCGGGAATCCCAGATTTCCGCAGCCCGGGAGGCGTCTGGGATCGGTTCGATCCCAACGAGTTCACCTTCCAGAAGTTCATGGGCAGCGAAGCGGGGCGGCGCCGCTACTGGGAGCTCGGCCGCACCACCTTCCCGGTGATCCGGCGGGCCGAGCCCAACCCGGGCCACCACGCCCTGGTCACCTTGTGGCGGCTCAGCAAGCTCGACTGCGTCATCACCCAGAACATCGACAACCTGCACCAGCGGGCGGGGCTTCCCGCGGACCGGGTGATCGAGCTGCACGGCAATGCGACGCAGGCCCGATGCCTGAGCTGCGAGACACCCTACGAGCGGGAGCGGGTCCAGGAGTGGCTCGACGCGGGCGTGTCGGTCCCGGTGTGCGATCCGCCGTGCGGCGGCATCATCAAGCCGCGCACGGTCATGTTCGGCGAGTCGATGCCGCGCGTGGAGCTCGAGGAGGCCGAGCGGCGGGCCCGAGCCTGCGATCTCTTCGTCGTAGTGGGCTCGTCGCTCGTCGTCTACCCGGCCGCCTCCGTGCCGCTCCACGCCAAGGAGGCCGGGGCCACGCTCGCGATCGTGAACCTGAGCGAGACGCCCCACGACGACCAGGCGGACCTCCTGGTGCGCGGGAGCGCGGCGAGCGTGCTGGCCGCGATGGTCGATCGGCTCCAGCCGCGTCCGGTAGCGGGCTGAGCCGGGCCGCGCCCGTGACCGCGTCGTCCGTCGAGCACCTCCTCGCGGGTCGCCTGGGCCGGCGCGCCGCCAGCCCGCTCAGCGAGACCGCCCCGGACCTCACGCTCGAGCGGGCCTACGCGCTCCAGCACCAGCTCGAGCAAGCGCTGATCGGGCGGGGGGAGCGAGTGATCGGATGGAAGGTGGGCTTCACCACCGCCGCTCTCCAGGAGCGGCACGGGGTCACCGAGCCGGTCCTGGGCTTCCTGCTCGGCTCCGGAGTCTTCGGGAGCGGCGACGCGGTGCCCGTCGCGCGCTTCGTGGCCCCCGGCGTCGAGGTCGAGGTGGCGTTTCTCCTGAAGGCGGATCTGGCCGGTCCCGGCGTGACCACCGCGTCCGCGCTGCTGGCCGTGGAGGGCGCGATGCCCTCCTTCGAGCTGATCGACTTCCGGCTGAGCGGTGCCCCTCGCGGGGTCGACGTGATCGCGGACGGCGTCTACGCCAACGCCATCGTGCTCGGTCGCCCCCTCACCGCGGTCGCCGGCATCGACCTGGCCCTCGAGGGCGTGGTGTTCGAGCAGGACGGACAGATCGTCGCGACCCAGACCGCCGCGGAAGTCCTGGGCAACCCGCTGGTGTCGCTCGCGTGGGCCGCCAACACGCTCGGCCGGATGGGCCGCGGCCTGCGCGCGGGCGACATCGTGCTGACCGGCTCCATCTCGAAGGTGCTGCGCCCGACCGCCGGGCAGTCGGCGCGCGCCTCCTTCACGCGTCTCGGCAGCGTGTCGTGCCGGTTCGTCTGACCGGCGGATGGACCTGGAAGCCCTGCGCAAACGCCTCGACGCGGCGCTGAGCCGGCGCCCGCGCCGCACCCTCGATCGCAGCGATCTGGTCTCGGCCGCGGTGCTGGTTCCGGTCACCGACCACCGCGGGCCCCACGTCGTCTTCACCAAGAAGTCGTCGGGCGTGCCCCACCACAAGGGGCAGTTCTCGTTTCCCGGCGGGGTGGTGGAGACCCGGGACGGCTCGCGCGTCGAGACCGCCCTGCGCGAGGCCTGGGAGGAGATCCGTCTGCCCGCGGAGGCGGTGGAGGTGCTGGGGCTGCTCGACGACACCCCGACGCGGGCCACCAACTTCGTGATCACGCCGGTGGTGGGTATCGTGCGGGACCCGGTCGAGTTCAAGCCGGACGGGCGCGAGATCGAGCGGGTCATCGAGGTGCCGCTCGCCACCTTGCGGGATCCGGCCATCTTCCGCACCGAGGTGTGGGAGCGGGACGGCGAGCCGCACCCGGTGCTCTTCTACCAGGTCTCGGCCGACGACGTCGTCTGGGGCGCGACCGCGCGCATCCTGAGCCAGTTCCTCGCACTCCTCGACGAGGGCCCCGAGCGATGACCGAGCCGGTCTTGCGGGTGGAGGTGGCCGAGGGCGTGGCCCGCGTCACCCTGAACCGGCCGGACGTGCGCAACGCGCTCAACGAGGCCCTGCTGCACGAGCTCGAATCCGCCCTGCGTCGGCTCGAGGAGGATCCGGACGCGCGAGTCGTCGTCCTGCGCGGGGCGGGGGACCGCGCGTTCTGCGCGGGTGCGGACCTGAAGAAGGTGGGCGACCGCGGCACGACGCTCCAGGCGCGCGAGTCCTTCAGCGGGCTCGGCCGCATCCTCGAGCACATGGCCCGGATGCGCACGCCGGTGATCGCCCAGGTGCACGGCTACGCGCTGGCCGGCGGCTGCGGGCTGGCCGCGGGGGCGGACGTCGTGGTGGCCGCGGACGACGCGATCTTCGGGCTGCCGGAGATCAAGGTCGGGCTCCTCCCGCTCATCGTGATGGCGCCGATCCTCCGCGCGGTGGGACGCAAGCGCGGGCTCCTGATGATCCTTTCCGGCGAGCCGGTGTCGGCGCGCGAGGCCTACGAGATGGGGCTGGTGAGCCGCCTCGTCCCGCGGGACGCGCTGGAGGGCACGGTGGGCGCCCTGGCCCGGACGCTCGCGGGGTACTCGCCGACGGCCCTCGGGCTCGCCAAGGAGGCGGCGGCCATGGTGCCGGAGATGGAGTACGGCGCGGCCCTGCGCTATCTCCGGGAGCTGATCACGCTGGTTGCCCTGTCCGACGACGCGCGCGAGGGAATCACCGCGTTCTTCGAGAAGCGGCCGCCGCGCTTCACCGGCCGGTAGCCATTTCTCGGCCGGGCGAGCCGCGGCCTTCGCGCGACGATCCGGGGCTCTGCGCGGGCTGCGCGCACGCCCGGCGCGTCGTCTCGGGACGGGGATCCGCCTTCTGGCTCTGCGCGCTCGCGAGCCGGGACCCGGCGTTTGCGAAGTATCCGCGGCTCCCCGTGCTACGCTGTGCGGGACATCAACCGAAGTCCACGGAGGTCTGAGCGTGCCCAATATCCTGAGGGCGGCCATCCTGGGTGGGGTCGTCCTCCTCGTCGGCGCCCCCGCGCCCGGAGCGTGGGCGCAGCCCCGCGAGCTGCCCGCCAAGCTCGTCACGCTCGGGGGCACCGCCGAGCTGTCCCGGAAGGACACGCCGGCGTGGGCCCCCGCGGTCCTGCGCTCCGATGTCGGCGAGGGCGACAGCGTCCGCACCCAGCTCGGTGGCCGGGCCACCATCCGCACCGCGAGCGGCCAGGCCCTCCGGCTCGGCTCGCGCTCCCAGATCGCGTTGCTCGCCACCGAAGGCGGGGAGAACCCGGGGCCGACGCGGGTGCGACTCGACGCCGGATGGCTCTGGATCGCGGTGATGCCCGGGAGTCCCGCGCCGACGCAGATCGAGGTGCGGGCCGGGCCGGCGGTGGTCACGATCCGCGGGGCCGGAGTCGGTCTGAGGCGGAGCGCGGACGGCGCCCTCCTAGTGCAGGTCCACCACGGGAGCGCGGTGTGCGCGGGACCGGACCGGCAGTGGGAGCGGACGCTCACCGGTCCGCAGCAGCTCGTCGTCCCCGCGTCCGGCACGCCCGGGCAGCCGGTCGCCCTCGCCGTCGATCCGCTCGAGACCACCTGGGTCCGGTGGAACGCGGACCAGGACCTCGCCGGAGGCTATGGCGGCAAGCCCCCCCAGCCCTGATCGCGATGAGCCTCGATGCCCTGGTGGTGGGAACTGATCTTCCGGAGTACCGGGTGAGCGCGACGCCCACGCACGACGCGTGGGAGAACAAGATCCACGAGGATGGCCTCGCGCGCGAGTTCGGGTTCCGCGGCGGTCTGGTCCCCGGGGTGACCGTGTACGCGTGGATGACGCGTCCGGTGGTGGCCGCGCTCGGCGGGGCGTGGCTCGATCACGGCACCTTCTCGGTGCGCTTCGCCAGGCCGGTCTACTTTGGCCAGGAGGTCGCGGTGCGCACCAGCGTCGCCTCGCACTCCCGGGACGAGGTGACCATCCAGGCCCGGGTGGTGAACGACGAGGACGAGGTCTGCGCCACCGCGACGATGGGCCTTCCGCTGGGCCCGCTGCTCACGCTGCCGGAGCTCGGCGCCTATCCCGCCGCACCGCTTCCCGCCGAGCGACCGCCGGCGACCCGGGCCCATCTCGCGGCGCACCCCGTCCTCGGCACGCCCGAGCTCCTCCTCGAGCGGTCGGTGATCGACGCGTTCCTCGCTCGGGTGCGCGACACGCTGCCGATCTACCGGGACCCCGACGCGCCCGCGCATCCGGGGCTCTACCTCGACCAGGCCAACCGCGCGCTCGACCGGAACGTGCGGGTGAGCCCGTGGATCCACGTGGAGAGCCACGGCCAGCACCTGAGCGTGCCCCGGGCGGGTCAGCGTCTCGAGACGCGCGCGAAGGTGAAGAATCTCTTCCAGGGGAAGGGGCACGAGTTCGTGGAGCTGGACCTGCTCCTGCTGGCCGACGCGACGCACCCGGTCGCCTCGATCCGGCACGTCGCGATCTATCAGCTTCGGGCGACGGGATGATCCGGTGACGAAGGTCCTGGTGGTCGACGACGAGGCCGAGATCCGATCCCTCCTCGCGGCGGTCCTCCAGAGCAAGGGCTACGAGGTCGCCACCGCCGAGGACGGAGCCGCCGCGCTGCAGGCGGTGCCGCGCGAGCGTCCCGCGGTGATCCTGATGGACCTGAGCATGCCGCGCATGAACGGCATGGACGCGCTGCCCGAGATCAAGCGCCTCGACCCGGAGCTGCCGGTCATCATCTGCACCGCCCACGCGGACCTGGCCACCGCAGTCCGGGCCATGAAGCTCGGGGCCTACGACTACCTGACCAAGCCGTTCGACGTGGAGCTGTTGATCCTCACCCTCGAGCGGGCGGTCGAGCGCCATCGGCTCCATTCGCGCATCGAGGAGCTCAAGCGCCAGGGCCAGGGCAGTTCGCTGGCCGAGCGCATGGGCGGAAGCCCCGCGATCGCCCAGGTGATCCAGCAGGTGGCCCAGGTCGCGGAGTCGAACTTCACGGTGCTCGTCCAGGGCGAGACCGGCACCGGCAAGGAGCTGGTGGCCCGCGCGATCCACCAGCAGAGCCCCCGCCGGCAATCCCCCTTCGTGGCGGTCGACTGCGGGGCCATTCCGGAGACGCTCGTGGAGTCCGAGCTCTTCGGTCACGAGCGAGGCGCCTTCACGGGGGCCCAGGCCCGTCGGGAAGGCCACTTCCAGCTCGCCAAGGGCGGCACCCTGTTCCTCGACGAGATCGGCAACGTGCCCCTCGCCACGCAGGCCAAGCTCCTCCGGGCCCTCGAGCAGCGCGAGGTCCATCCGCTCGGCGGGGCGCGCGCGGTGACGGTAGACGCGCGCATCATCGCCGCGACCAACTCCGAGCTGGAGGAGAGTGTCAAGGCGGGTCGCTTCCGGGCCGATCTCTACTACCGCCTCAGCGAGTTCACGATCGCGCTGCCCCCGCTGCGAAGCCGCCGCGAGGACATCATGCATCTCTCGCAGCGCTTCCTCGACGAGGTGAGCATGGAGCTGCGCCGACCGGTGCGGCGCATCTCGGACGAGGCGATGCAGGTGCTGCTACACCACGACTGGCCGGGCAACGTGCGCGAGCTGCGCAACGTGGTGCGCAAGGCGGCGCTGCTTGCGACCGACGTGGTGACGCCCGAGCACATCCCGGCCCTCAGCGTCTCGGCCCCCGCCCACGCGCGTGCCGCCGCCGAGCCGGTGGGCGAGGACCTGTCGCTGCGGGAGGTGGCCGAGCTCGCCGCGGTCCAGGCCGAGCGCGAGGTCATCCGCCACGCGCTCGAGTCGACCAAGGGCAACAAGAGCCAGGCCGCCCGTCTCCTCCGCACCGACTACACGACGCTGCACGCGAAGATGAAGCGCTACGGCATCTCCGCCCGGGACTTCACGCCCCGCTGACCTCACGTCTCCCCTGGGTCGTCCCCTATGGGGCGACCGCCATAGCTCTGGTGGCGCTCCGCTATCGCGCGGGCTTCCAGGGGGCCCGGCCCGGACGAGACCATCTCGCAAGTGGCTGAAATGCCGTGACCCGGTGGCTGCCGGTGGGCCCGCGGCGGCTGGCCCGAGGGTGGCACTGCGCTTGCCATGCTATGGGCGTGGTTTCGCACCACCCACTGTTGCAGGAGGGCAAGGCATGAGCACACTCGAGGCGGTCCCGATGTGGATCTCGGTTCCCGACCCGGCCGCGCCGTCGGCGCCGGTGGTCGAGGCACCCAAGCAGGCCCCCGCGCCGATGCGCGTCGGGGTCTTCTCGCTCCGCCAGATCGTCGACTCGGCGGTGACCCGGGCTGAAGGCGAGGCGATCCGGTGGGCCCTCGTCAGCACGCTCGGCAACAAGAGCCACGCGGCGCGGCTGCTCCGGACGAACTACACCACGCTGCACGCCAAGATGAAGCGCTACGGCATCTCCGCGCGGGAGTTCCAGCGTCCGGCGTAGCGCCGTCCCCACTCGATCCGCCATGCGCTCCCTTCCCTCGCTCGCCGCCGGCCCGCGGCTTCTCCGGCGCGGCGCGCCGCGGGCCCGCGCATGACCGCCGGCGGTCGCGGACCGCTGCGGATCTCGCCAACCGGCGCGGCTCCGGACGCGTCGAACCCGAGCGCGTGGACCAGCGGACCGGGCCGGGTCCTGCTCGACGCGCTGCCCGCGATGACCGTCATCGTGGACGGCCGCGGCATCATCGTGGCCGCGAACGAGGCCTGGCGGCGCTTCGGCCGGGAGAACGGCGCCGGCCCCGCGGTGGCGGAGGGAGTCGGCCAGGGCTACTTCGCGGTCTGCCGCGAGGGCCGGATGGCCGGCTGCCCCCAGGGGGCCCGGGCCGAGGCCGGCATCACCCGCGTGCTGCGCCGGGAGCTGCCCATCTTCACCCTCGACTACGCCGGCCGCGGTGCGGACGACTCCCGCTGGTTCACGCTCACGGTGACGCCGCAGGAAGGCGGCGCCGCGGTCATCGCCCATTCGGACATCACGGCGCGACGCCGCGTCGAGATGTCGGCCGCCGCCCTCATCGAGACCGGGCGTGAGCTGGCCTCCGGCCTCGAGCCGGCCCAGGTAGCCCGACAGATCGCGACCTCGGTGGTCCGCGTCTTCGACGCCCGTCACGCGACCCTCTACCGTCTCGAGCGGGAGGCGGGGCGGCTCGTGTGCATCGCGGCCGCCGGCACCGGCGACGCGACGGCGTGGCACGGGCGGAGCGTGCCCCTCGGCGAGGGCGTGGTGGGTCGCGCGGCGGCGGACGAGCGGAGCGTCTGGACGCCGGACATCCTCGCGGATCCGAAGATCACGCTGCCGGACTGGGCGGCCGAGCGCGTGCGCGCGGCCGGCTTCCGCTCGGTGCTCGCGATGCCCCTGAAGGCCGGGGAGCGGGTGATCGGGGTGCTGAGCCTGGGCGACGCGCCGGGCCGGGCCTACACCGAGGACGAGCTGGTCCTCCTGGCCGCGTTCGTCGGCCAGGGCGCGGTGGCGCTGGAGAACTCGGCCCTCTACCTCGAGATCCGGGATGCCCGCGACTTCCTGCAGTCCATCACCGACCACTCCCCAGACGCCATCATCACCACCGACCGCCGCGGCGCGGTGACCTATTTCAGCCGGGGGGCCGCCGCGATGTTTGGCTGTCGCGCCGAGGAGATGATCGGCGAGACGGTGGCCAGCCTCTATCCGGGCGGGCTCGAGGAGGCGCGGATCGTCAAGCGGCGCCTCGCGGAGGAGGGCCCGCTCCGGAACTACGAGACCGGGTTCCTCGCCCGGGACGGCCGGCGCATCGAGGTCAGCGCGTCGATCGCGATGCTACGCGACGCGGCCGGTGCGGAGGTGGGCACCCTCGGGGTGCTGAAGGACATCGGCGAGCGTCGTCGCCTCGAGGAGCAGCTCCGCCAGTCGCAGAAGATGGATGCGATCGGGCAGCTCGCTGGGGGGATCGCTCACGACTTCAACAATCTGCTCACCGTGATCGCCGGTCGCGCGCAGCTCATCATCTCGAGACTCCGCCCCGAGGAGCCGATCCACCGCGACGCCACCCTGGTGCGCACCACCGCCGACCGCGCCGCCGCGCTCACCCAGCAGCTGCTCGCGTTCAGCCGCAAGCAGGTGCTCCAGCCGCAGGTGCTGGACCTCAACGCGGTGGTGGCCGGGATGGAGCCGATGCTCGGACGGCTGATCGGCGAGGACGTGGACCTGGCGGTGATCCCCGCGGTGGGACTCGGGCGGGTGAAGGCCGATCCGAGTCAGATCGAGCAGGTGATCGTGAACCTGGTGGTGAACGCGCGCGACGCGATGCCCGACGGCGGCTGCCTCACCGTCGAGACCGCCGACGTGGAGCTCGACGTGACCTACGCGAGCCGTCACCTCTCGGTGCCCCCGGGACCTTACGTGATGCTCGCGGTGACCGACACCGGGCTCGGCATGGACGAGCAGACCCGCTCGCGGGTGTTCGAGCCGTTCTTCACCACCAAGGGTCCCGGGAGGGGCACCGGTCTTGGCCTGGCCACCGTGTACGGCATCGTCAAGCAAAGCGGCGGCCACGTTCATCTCTACAGCGAGTGCGGGCGCGGTACGACCTTCAAGATCTACCTGCCGCGGGTCGCGGAGCCGACGACCGTCCCGGTCGAGGCGAGGGCCCCCGCGGCGGCCGCGCCGCAGGGCGACGAGACGGTCCTCCTGGTGGAGGACGAGCCGGAGGTGAGGGACCTCGCCCGGGAGATCCTGGAGGCGAGCGGTTACCGCGTGCTCCAGGCGTGCGACCCGCACGAGGCGGTGCTGATCGCGGAGCGCCACGCGGGCGCCATTCACCTGCTGCTGACCGACGTCATCATGCCGCGTCAGAGCGGGCGGGCGCTCGCCGAGCGGCTCCGGCCGCTCCGGCCGGAGCTCCAGGTGCTCTACATGTCCGGCTACACCAACGAGGCGATCATCCGGCACGGCGTCCTCGAGCCGGACACCGTGTTCATCCAGAAGCCGTTCACCCCCGCCGCCCTCGGGCAGAAGGTCCGCGAGACGCTGGACGGATCGCGGCCCCGGCCCGGGTCGGCCCCGACTCCCGCCTAGGGCCACCAGAGGTAGAGAAAGCGCGGTCCCCCGCCGCCGAGCGCGGCGGCGAACTGGGCCAGGGTGCTCTCCGCGGTCGCCGACGCGAGGGTGCTCGAGTAGAGATTGGAGCGGTACTCCTTCGGGCGGTGGTACATCACGACCCGCGCCTGGTCGAGCTTCGCCGCGTCCTTGGCCAGCTTGACCACGTCCTCGAGGTATCCGATGCGGTCGACCAGCCCGAGCCGGAGCGCCTGATCCGCGGTGTAGACCCGTCCGTCGGCAAGCGCGCGCACCCGATCCTCGGGGAGCTTCCGCGATTGCACGATGAGCCCCACGAACCGGCCGTACATCTCGTCGATGATGTTCTGGAAGACGGCGAGCTCGGGCCCGGTCAAGGACCGGAACGGCGAGCCCGCGTCCTTCATCGGACCCGACTTGATCGCGAGCGGGGTGACCCCGATCTTCTCCATCAGCCCCTGCGCGTTGATCGTCACCATGACCACCCCGATGCTGCCGGTGATGGTGGTGGGGTTGGCCACGATGGTGTCGGCGGCGAGCGCCGCGTAGTAGCCGCCGGACGCGCCCACGTCCATGATCGCGGCGATGACCGGGATCTTGCGGCGCTGCTTGAACGCGAGGATCTCGTGGTAGAGGATGTCGGACGCGGTGATGGTCCCGCCCGGGCTGTTGATGCGCACGATGAGCGCGCGGACGTGCCGGTCCTTCTCGGCCTTGGCCAGCTCCTCCCGCACGCGGGCCAGGAGCGGGACCCGCGGCGGCGGCGCCCCCAGCGAGAAGCTCGGCAGGTCCTCGGCGAGCGTGCCGGAGAGGTCGAGCAGCAGGACCTTGCTCGACCCCTTGCCCTCCACCGTCTCCTCCTCGAGCGGCCGGATCTTGGGCTGGAAGTCGAGGGTGACGAGGGAGCAGCCGGTCAGGGAGGAGACCGCGAGCGCGAGGAGCGCGGCCCGGGTCAGCGAATGGAGTCGACGCATGGCTGCAGTATACGGGCCCGGGCCGGACGGGCCTAGCTCGAGCGGCGGTGGAACTCCGGGCAGACCTGCTCGCCCACGAGCGCGAGCTGCTCGAGCATCCGGTCCGGCGGGCAGAGCGGGCGCAGGATGAACTTGGAGGCACCCGCCTTCACGTACTCCTCCACCTTCTCGATCAAGGTGCCGGCCGGACCGAAGGCGGTGCACCGACGCATGGTGGCCTCGTCCACGCGTCCCCGCGGCACGTAGGGCTGGGCTAGGGCCAGGGCGGTTGCCTCCGAGTCCGCGATCGCGTAGTTGATCAGGGTGCCGAAATGATCCTCCGGCACCTCCCGGCCCGCCGCGGCGGCGAGGTCGTGCACCTTCTGGATCCCGGCCCGCATCTCGTCCGGGGTGATGAAGGAGGGGATCCAGCCGTCGCCGAGGCGCGCGGTGCGCCGCATCGCGGCCTCGCTCTTGCCCCCGATCCAGATCGGCGGCGGCGTCTGCCAGGGCTTGGGGAAGATCGAGACCCGGTCGAGCTTGTAGAAGTCACCCTGGAAGGTCACCTCGTCCTGCGTCCAGAGCAGGCGCATCACCCGGATCGCCTCGTCGGTGCGCCGACCCCGCTCGGCGAACGGCACTCCGGAGGCGTCGAACTCGCGCGGCAGCTCCACTCCCACTCCCACCGCGGGAAAGAGGCGTCCCCCGGACAGCCAGTCGACGGTGGCCATCTCCTTGGCCGCGACCACCGGCGTGCGATAGGGGAGCACCACCACGCTCGGCCCGAACTTGAGCCGGCTGGTGCGCGCGGCGATCGCGGCGAGCGTGGTCATGACCTCGGGAACGGGCGCGGGAGAGGAGAGCCGATCCGAGAGCCAGATCGAATCCACGTCGCTCCGCTCCAGCATGTCGCAGAGCGTCCACAGGAAGGCGGCGCCGTCGCGGCCGGGAGGCCACGGTCCCGGCATGATGCCGACGCGGTACCTGATCGTCATGCTGCGGCATCGTACGCGCCGGTGTCGGAGCCGTCAAGGCGAGAGGGCTCGATCGCAAGAGTTGACAGGAAGGCCCCCGACACGTCAGGGTCGAATCACGCGCGGCGCCCAGGCGACGAGGCGGTGCGGGAGGAGGAATCGGGTGAGCGGTCACGATCGACGGGCGTTTCCGAGAGCGGCGGCGGCCTGGCCGGCCACGGTGGAATCGACGGACGGCCGCGTGGTGTCCGGCGAGGTCGTCAACCTGAGCCTGTCCGGCATGAAGGTGCGGTCGGACACCGACGCGGCGGTCGACAGCATCGTCACCGTGCGGGTGACGCTGCCCGGCGACGCGGGACGTCTGGAGATGGTGGGCACCGTGGTGCGGCGCGACCGGGAGAGCATCGGCGTCGCGTTCCTCAAGATGTCGGACTCGCCGGCCGGTCGGGTGACGCCGTTCGTCTCGCGCGGCGACATGCGCCGACGTTTCCCGCGGGTGCCGGTGAGCCTGCCGATCCGGGTGGAGGGAGGATCGGCGGGAACCGCGAACGGCCACACCGTCGACCTCAGCGGCTCGGGCGGCCGCGTGATCACCGATCAGCCCCTCGTCGAGGGAGACGTGGTCGTCATCGAGCTCCCGGCCCGGCCCGGGCTCGATCGCCTGCGTCTGCCCGCGCTCGTGTGGGAAGCGTACGAGGGTGGCGCGGTGCTCGTCTTCGCCAACCTCGATTCCCGGGAGTTCACTCGGCTCCAGGAGTACATCGCGAGCTGCCAGTCGCGCGGCTCGCGACCGACTTCCGTTTGACAGCCCCGGGACCCGCGAATAGAATGAACCGCGGTTCATCTCTTCCCATGCGTGATCCAGACAAGCCCCAGCAGATCATCGAGGCCGCGGTTCGGGTCTTCGCGCGCCAGGGTTATTTCAACTCGCGGGTGGCCGACATCGCCCGCGAGGCGGGCATCGCGGCCGGCACGATCTACCTCTACTTCAAGACCAAGGAAGACATCCTCATCACGCTGTTCCACGAGAAGATGGCGACGTTCGTGGCGTCCCTGCGCCGCGCCATCAGCGACGAGCCCGACCCGGTCGCCAAGGTCCGCCGCCTCGTGCATCTCCACTTCCACATGCTTGAGGCAGATCCGGATCTCGCGGAGGTGGTGCAGATCGAGCTGCGGCAGGGGCAGAAGTTCTTCCGGGGCGCCTCGAGCCAGGAGGTCGCGGCGTACTTCGCCCTCATCGGGTCCGTACTCGAGGAGGGCGTCGACCAGGGGCACTTCAAGGCCGATCTCCCGGTGAAGGTGGCCACCAAGATGCTCTTCGGCGCCATGGACCAGATGGCCACGTCCTGGGTCCTCGGCAAGCGCGGCTACCGCCTCGCGGACACCGCGCCGGCGGTGGCCGACCTGTTCCTGCAGGGCGTGGCCGCCCGGCCCTAGCTTCCCACGCAAGAGGAGAGTCCATCGATGGCGTACGAGACCCTCATCCTGACCCGCGAGGAGCGGTTCGCGATCATCACCCTCAACCGGCCCCCCGCGAACGCGATCAGCGAGACGCTCATGCGCGAGCTGAACGCGGCGCTCTCCGAGCTGGAGGCGGACGACGGCGTGCGGGCGGTGATCATCACCGGGGCGGGCGACAAGATCTTCTGCGCGGGGGCGGACCTCGGGTCGGCCTTCCAGGGCGCCGACGTGGGCACCTTCATCCGCTTCGGCAACAGCGTGGTCCGTCGCATCGAGCGCTTCCCCAAGCCGGTGGTGGCCGCGATCAACGGCCACGCCCTGGGCGGGGGCTGCGAGATCGCCATGGGCTGCCACATCCGTATCCTCAAGGAGGGGGCGCGGATGGGGCAGACCGAGTCGAACCTCGGTATCATCCCGGGCTTCGGCGGCACCCAGCGCTACCCGCGCCTCATCGGCCGCGGGCGGGCGCTCGAGCACCTCATCCTGGGGACCCAGGTGCCGGCGGAGGAGTGCTACCGGACCGGGCTCGTCAACCGGCTCTCGAAGGAGGGCAAGACCCTCGACGACGCCCGCGCGCTCGCCCGGGAGCTGGCCAAGCGGCCGCCGATCGCCACCCGCCTCATCATCGAGGCGGTGGATGACGGTCTCCACGCCCCGATCGATCAGGCCATCGAGATCGAGGTGCGCGCCTTCCTGCAAACGCTGCGAACCGAGGACGCCGGCGAGGGCATCCAGGCCTTCTTCCAGAAGCGCCCCCCCGACTTCAAGGGCCGCTAGGTGGAGTCCTAGAGTGGACCTCGGCATCGCCGGGAAGACCGCGCTGGTGACCGGCGGGGCCCGGAGCCTCGGCAAGCAGGACGCCCTCACCCTGGCATCGGAAGGCTGCCGGGTGGTCGTGCTGGACCTCAATGCGGAGGGTGCGGCGGAGACCGCGAAGGAGATCACCGACGCGGGTGGCACCGCGCGTGGGTACGCGGCCGACATCACCGACCGGACGGTCCTGGCCGAGGTCCTCAGGCGCGCCGAACAGGAAGTCGGCCCGGTGGACATCTGCGTCAACAACGCGGGATGGATCTACACGATGGGCCAGCTCAAGGACACCGCGGACGACGACTGGGACCTGAACCTCCGCATCAACCTCACCGGGACCTACAACGTCACCAAGCTGGTGTTCCCCGGCATGCGCGAGCGCCGATGGGGGCGGGTGATCTGCATGGCCTCGATCGCCGGGCTCATGGGCGGCTTCGGGCAGACCGCATACTCGACCAGCAAGATGGGCGTCATCGGGTTCGCCAAGTCGGTGGCGCTCGAGGGGGCGCGGTACAATGTCACCTCGAACGTGATCGCCCCCGGGATCGTGGGACCGAACGCGAACATGTCGCCGCTGTACGACCGCATGGTCAAGCGGGTGGCCATGCAACGGGAGGGGCAGCCCGAAGACATCGCGAGCGCGGTGGCGTTCCTGTGCTCGGAGCGCGCGCGCTACATCACGGGAGCCGTGCTCACCGTCACCGGGGGCATGGACCTCTTCACCTTCTAGAAAACGCTCGACACCGGAAAGGAGCAGCGGTCATGCCGACAGTGAAGGAGACCTTCGACAACATGGCGTCCCGGTTCCGCGCCGACAAGGCCGCGGGGGTGAACGCCACCATTCAGTACGACATCACGGGGGATCAGGGGGGGACCTGGAGCGCGGTCATCAAGGACGGCGCCTGCAACGTGAGCCAGGGCGCGGCGACCAACCCCAACCTCACCCTCACGATGTCGTCCCAGGACTGGCTCGACATGACGGGGGGCAAGCTCTCCGGGCAGATGGCCTTCATGTCGGGAAAGCTCAAGCTCAAGGGCGACATGGGCCTCGCCATGAAGGTGGGAAGCCTCTTCCAGGTCTAGCCCGCGGCGCCGCCCGGCCCCTCCGGCTCGTGAGGCCAGGGGCCGGGGCCCGGGCGCGGTCGCCTCACGTCCAGAGTTGACGCGCAGCGTCACGCCGCGCTAGGATAGGAGCCATGAAGGACGAGCTCTTCACGATGATGGGAGAGATTCCGGCGATGTCGCCGGAGCTGCTCGCGCGAATGCGGGAGGAGGCCAACCGCAACCTTCTCCGCCTGAAGCATTTCAGCGAGATGGTGATGAACCCGAAGGAGCCCGAGGTCGGGCCCACCCCGCGCCAGCTGGTCTACCGGACCAACAAGTCGCGGCTCTGGCGGTACGAGTCGAAGCGCACGGTGCGCACCCCGCTGCTCTTCGTGCCCAACCTCGGCATCAGCCGCCCCTACATCTTCGACCTCATGCCCAAGGGCTCGTTCGTCGAGTACATGACCGGGCAGGGCTTCGACTTCTTCCTGGTGGACTGGGGGGTGTTCGGGGAGGAGGACAACGGTCTCTCGGTGGAGGATGCGGTCACCAAGATCCTCCCGCGGCTGGCCCGAAAGGCCCTCGAGGCCTCCGGCGCGTCCGAGATGTCGGTGCTCGGCTACTGCATGGGCGCCCCGCTCTCCGCGAGCTTCGTGGCCACCCACCCGGACTTCCCGTTGAAGAACTACGTGGACATGGCGGGCCCCATCGACTTCGCCCACGTGGGCCTGTTCGGCAAGTGGCTGGACGCGAGCGTCTTCGACGTGGACAAGTACGTCGACACGCTCGGGAGCATCCCGGCCGAGATGGTGAAGATGGGCTTCAAGCTGCTCAAGCCCACCATGGATCTCAACACCAACCTGAATCTCTGGTGGAACCTCTGGAACCCGGACTACGTGGCCGGCTTCAACGCGCTGAACAAGTGGGCCAACGAGTACCTGCCGTTCCCGGGGGAGTTCTTCCGCCACTGGGTCAAGGATTTCTACCAGCAGAACCGTCTGATCAAGGGCGAGCTGGTGATGGCGGGTCACCGGGTGGACCTGCGCGAGATCCGCTGCCCGGTCCTCGCGGTGGGGGCCAAGGAGGACAACATCGCGCCGCCCGCGTGCGTGAAGCCTCTCATCGACGTCGTGAGCACGCGTGACAAGGAGTACGTGGAGCTGCCGGGAGGACACATCTCGCTCATCGCCGGACGCGGCGCCTCGGTGCATTGCTGGCCGAAGGTGGCGTCCTGGCTGGCCGCGCGGTCGTAGCCGCGGCCGGAAGGCGGACGTCATGGCCGACAATACCAGCCAGCAGCTGCTCGACATGTGGAAGCGCCAGGTCGAGGAGGGTACCCAGGCGTGGCTCCGGATGATGGGGCAGGGGCCGGCCGCCGCGACGCCTCCCATGGATCCGCAGGCCTTCTGGCGACCGTTCATGGACCAGGGCATGGCCGCCTGGTCGAAGGTGATGACGCAGGGGAGCGCGCCGTCGCCGGATCTGATGGCCCAGTGGAAGCAGTTCCTCGACCAGTGGATCGCGGCGTGGTCGCGCGTGCTCGAACAGGCGATGGGCACCGACACCTTCGCCAAGATGATGGGCAAGCAGCTCGAGGGCTTTCTCAACGTCTCCGGGCCCATCAAGAAGGCGGCCGTGCAGCA
>DATJIR010000196.1:0-8698 GCA_035493135.1 Verrucomicrobiia bacterium | reverse complement strand
GATGGAGCGGCTCTCGTTGTAGGAGCGGCGGATGTAGCCCTTCCGCTCGAGGTTCGTCAGGTGCTCGTGCACCGTGGCGAGCGACTGGAAGCCGAACCGCTCCGCGATTTCCTCGAAGCTCGGCGCGTAGCCCTGCTCGAGGATGTGAGTCTGCAGGTAGGTCAGGATTTCACTCTGTCGCTTGGTCAGGGGCACAGGTTCCTCCTCGTCCGCGGTGCGACCGAATAGAGCCCGAACAACAATACCCGAAGACCGGCCGAAGGACAAGATGCCCGTTACGCTCGACCAGATCCTGAGCTCCACCCGCGACGGCCTGCCTGCGCTCCACGCCCGTCGCGCCGCGGTGGAACGCGAGGCGGCGGACGCGCCCCGGGCGCCGTCCTTCGCCGCCGCGTTGCGCCGGGCCACGGTGGCGGTGATCGCCGAGGTGAAGCGCCGTTCCCCCTCCGCCGGCCCGATCCGCGAGGACCTCGATCCCGCCGACCGGGCGGAGCGGTACGCGCGCCATGGCGCGGCCGCGATTTCGGTCCTCACCGATGCCCCGTTCTTCGGCGGCTCGATGGCGGACCTTCGCGCGGCCGCCACGCGGGCCCGCGTGCCGCTGCTCCGGAAGGATTTCATTCTCGACGAGCTCCAGATCGTTGAGGCGCGCGCCGCCGGCGCCGCGGCGGTGCTGCTCATCGTGCGCGCGCTGTCGCCGGCCCGGCTGGACGCGCTCCTCGCCGCGACCGCGGATGCCGGGCTCGATGCGCTGGTCGAGGTGCACACCCAGCCGGAAGTCGCGCGGGCCCTCGACGCCGGCGCCCGCATCCTGGGCGTCAACAGCCGGGACCTCGACACCTTCCGGATCGACACCGCCGCCGCCTGGTCGATGCTGCGATCGGTCCCGCCCGGTGTCGTGGCGGTCGCGGAAAGCGGCATGGCGAGCGCGGAGGACGTCGAAGTCGCCGCCTCGGCGGGCGCGGACGCGGTGTTGATCGGCACCGCGCTCTCGGCGGCCAACGATCCGGGGGCGCTCCTCGCCCGGCTCGGCGGGATCGCGCGGCATGGCCGATAGCCCGCCTCGGGTGAAGATCTGCGGGCTCACGCGGCCGGGCGACGCGGCGGTCGCGGTCGCGGCCGGGGCGGCGTACCTGGGTGTCGTGTTCGCCGGCGGTCCTCGGGCCGTGACCGCGGTGGATGCCGCCGCCCTGCGATCGAGCGCGGGCCAGGTGCCCGTGTTCGGCGTGTTCGGCGAGCAGACCGTGGAGGAGATCCTCCAGCTCAGCGAAGCGGCCGGCCTCGCCGGGGTGCAGTTGCACGGCCCCTACCCGCGCGCCGCCGCCGTGCGTCTCCGGGCGGGAGGCCTGCTGGTGTGGCGCGTCGTTCGCATCGCAACGCCGGACGATCTGGACACCCTCGCCGAGGCGGCGCTCGACGCCGATGCCGTCCTGGTCGAGCCTCGGGTGCCGTGCGCGGCCGGCGGTGCGGGCGTGGCCCTCGACCTCGCCGTTGCCCGCGAGGCGCGCTCCCGGCTGGCCGGGGCGACCATGGTGCTCGCCGGTGGGCTTCGCCCGGACACCGTCGGCGAGGCCGTGGCCCTCGTTCGACCCGAGGTGGTGGATGTAAGTTCAGGGGTGGAGCACCTGCCGGGCATCAAGGATCCCGAGAAAATCGCCCGCTTCATGGAGGCGGTGTGTGGCCATAGCGCTAGCAGCTGAGCGGGCCGTCCGTGGACGCTTCGGACCGTACGGCGGCCGATACGTGCCCGAGACGCTCGTGGCCGCGTTGGACGATCTGTCCACGCTGTACGACGCCGCGCGGACCGATCCGGCGTTCTGGGCGGAGTTCGAGGCCCTGCTCGGCGAGTTCGTGGGGCGGCCGACGCCGCTCACCGAGGCGCCGCGCCTCGGCGCGGAGGCCGGGGCCACCCTGGTGCTCAAGCGGGAGGATCTCAACCATACCGGCGCCCACAAGATCAACAACACGATCGGCCAGGCGCTGCTGGCGCTCCGAATGGGCAAGCACCGCATCATCGCGGAAACCGGCGCGGGCCAGCACGGCGTGGCCACGGCCACGGTCTGCGCGCGCTTCGGGCTCGAGTGCGTGGTGTACATGGGCGCCGAGGACGTGGCGCGACAGAAGCTCAACGTCTACCGCATGCAGCTTCTGGGCGCCACCGTGGTGCCGGTGGAGTCGGGCACGCGGACGCTCAAGGACGCGACCAACGAGGCCCTGCGCGACTGGGTCACCCACGTGCCGACCACGCACTACATCATCGGCTCGGTGGTCGGCCCCGATCCCTATCCCCGCATGGTGCGGGACTTCCAGTCGGTGATCGGCCGCGAGGCGCGCGCGCAGATGTTGGCCCGCTACGGACGGCTGCCGCACACGGTGGTCGCGTGCGTGGGCGGCGGCTCGAATGCGATGGGCATCTTTACGGGCTTCATCGACGATCCCGCGGTCCGTCTGATCGGGGTGGAGGCCGCGGGGGAGGGGATCGAGAGCGGCCACCACAGCGCCACCCTCAGCGCCGGCGCGCCAGGGGTGCTGCACGGCAGCCTGAGCTATCTGCTGCAGGACGCGGACGGCCAGGTGGCGCCGGCCCACTCGGTGTCGGCGGGACTCGACTATCCCGGGGTGGGTCCGGAGCACAGCTGGCTGCGGGACACCGGGCGGGTCAGCTACGAGTCCGCCACCGACGCCGAGGCGCTGGACGCGTTCCAGGCCGTCTGCCGGCTCGAGGGCATCATTCCGGCGCTCGAGACCGCTCACGCATTCGCCTATGTGCGGCGGATGGCCGGGCGCTGGCCGGCGGGCGCGCCCGTCCTCATCTGTCTCAGCGGCCGCGGCGACAAGGACGTGGCGCACGTGGCGGCGCTGCTCGGGGGCCCGGCGTGACCGGCGGCCCGGTGCCGACCGACATCCTGCCGGCGTCGCAGGTCGCCGAGCTGATCAGCGGGCTGGTGAAGGCCTTGCGCGCCTATCACATGTACCTCCCCAACAACCCCATCTACCAGCGGGCGAGCGACAACCTCCGGATCGGGTTCCAGCCGATCTGGGCGGTGCTCGACGAGCTGGTGCTGGCCGTGGCGGAGACCGACTTCGTCTGGGAAGAGCAGGTGGTCTACCACCAGCTCAACAAGGCCGAGAGCGTGGCCTGGGGCCTGTTCAAGGACGGCATGCGCTCGCTCACCATCCGGCGGGGCGCCGAGCTGGAGGAGCTGCCGCGGTTCCTCGAGACGATCAACCGCGCGCGCTTTCTCCCCGCCGACGCCGGCGATGACCTGCTCACCCTGCTGTGGGAGCAGGAGTTCGAGTTCATCGCCTACAAGTTCATCGAGTTCTTCGGCGGCGATGGCGGCATGCCGGAGCAGACCGGGACCTACGCCGCCAGTGGCGCGGAGGCCGATGCCGCCGCGCGGGACCGGCATGCCGCGGCGGCCGCGGAGGCCCCGCCCCGGCCGAAGGGGCTGGTCGACCTGGAGGAGTTCGACTCCACGCTGTACTTCCTCGAGGAGGGCGAGATCAACTTGGTCGCGGCCGCGGTCGAGGACGAGTACCGGCGCGACGTGCGGCTGGCGGCACTCAACATCCTGTTCGACCTGTTCGAGCTCCAGGGCGAGGAGCCGATCCGGGGTGAGATCCTCGGCGTCCTCGAGCATCTGTTTCCCAACTTCCTCAATGCCCGGGACTTCCGGACCGCCGCCACGGTGCTGCGCGAGAGCCGCACGCTGGGCCAGCGGGTCCAGGGGCTCGCCCCGGGGCTGGGCTCGCGGCTCGACGGGTTCATCGGCAAGCTGAGCGAGCCGGCCATCGTGAGCCAGCTGGTGCAGTCGCTCGACGAGGCCCCCGCGATCGCCGGCGATGCGATGGTGGCCGAGGTGATGCGCGAGCTGCGCGCCTCCGCGCTCGAGCCGATCCTGACCTGGATTCCCAAGCTGTCCTCGCCGCAGCTTCGCGAGCGCCTCGAGGGCGTCGCCGACCGCCTGGCCGAGGCCCATCCACCCGAAGTCCTGCGCATCCTCCGTTCGCCGGAGTCCGAGGCGCTGGCGTCGGTCGTCTCCCTGTGCGGCCGGCTGCAGTTGATGCAGACGGTGCCCGGCCTGGGCGACACCGTGGTGCACAAGGACCCGGCGGTCCGCCTGGCCTCGGTCCAGGCCCTCGCCCAGCTCGGCACGCCGGCGGCGCTCGCGTTCGTGGAGAAGGCGCTGGAGGACGAGGACCGGGCGGTCCGGCTGGCCGCGGTGCGCGCGGTGGGCGGCCGCGGCTACAAGGGCGCACAGCGACGGATCGAGACCATCGTCCTGGGGAAGGCGGTGGGCGACATGGACCTCACCGAGAAGATGGCCTTCTTCGAGGCTTACGGCGCGATCGCCGGGGCCGCCGGGATCAAGCCGCTGATGGGCCTGCTGCTGCCCCGCGGACTGCTGCGCATGAAGGAGTCCCCCGAGACCCGCGCCTGCGCGGCCATCGCACTCGGAAAGATCCGCACCCCGGAGGCGCGCGAGGTGCTGCAGCGCGCCGCCGACGACAAGGAGCTCGTGGTGCGGAACGCGGTGAGCCGCGCCCTGCGCGAGGGCGCCGCGTGACCTCGCCGGCCGAGCAGGCGCCCAGCAACGCGGCCGACGGCCGGCTCCGCCAGGGCGGGCGCGCGCTGCTCCTGGCGCTGTATACCGCGCTCAGGAGCCTCAAGCTCTACCCGGTCGAGAACACCACGGTGCAGAAGGCGCTGGACGATCTCGACGTGTCGGCCCGGGCGCTGCTCGCCCAGGAGTCGGATCTCGAGATCCGCCTCGCGGGCGATTTCATCTTCGTGAACGCCACGCGCCTCAGGCTCGAGCTCGACAACTACGCCTCGTTCAGCCACATCCTCGCCATGCTCAGGGCGTTTTCCATCGGCGGACTCCGGGTGCACGGCACCGCCAACCGGCGCGAGTGGCAGATCCTCCTGAGCCTGCTGCTGAGCCTGTCCGAGCGCGGTGAGCCCGACGAGCGGTTCGAGGAGCTGGCCGAGCGCCTCGGGGCGGCGCAGGTGCAGGGCATCGAGATCGAGCGGGCCACCCACCAGGAGCACGATCCCGAGGCCGAGCAGGCCAAGGAGCAGGCCAAACGGATCTACTCGCAGGGCGTGGCGGTCACGAAGGACGTGATCACCGGCGCGCGGCTGGGTCGCGCCACCAGCGTCAAGCGGGTCAAGCGCGCGGTCCAGCTCATCGTGGACCAGGTCCTCAATAACGAGACCTCGCTGGTCGGGCTCACCACCATCCGCGACTACGACGAGTACACGTTCACCCATTCGGTCAACGTGTGCATCTTCTCCGTGGCCCTCGGCAAGAAGCTCGGCTTCACCAAGCTCCAGCTGTACGACCTGGGGATGACCGCCCTGCTCCACGACGTGGGCAAGGCCCGGGTCCCGGTGGAGATCCTCAACAAGACCACGGGCCTGGACGAGCAGGAGTGGCGGATCATGCAGGGCCACCCGTGGCTCGGCGCCCTGACGCTGTTCGGCATGCGGGCCCAGGACGAGCTGCCCTATCGCGCCATCCTCGTGGCCCACGAGCACCACATGAAGACCGACCTGACCGGGTATCCCAAGGTGGTGCGCGAGCGGGCGCTGGGGATCTTCTCCCGGATCGTGTCGGTGGCCGACGGGTTCGACGCCGCCACGACGCGCCGCTGCTACCAGACGGTCCCCATCGAGCCGGACCAGGTTCTCCGCGAGATGTGGCAGAACCCCAAGCGGGGCTACGACACCATCCTGGTGAAGGCGCTCATCAACCTGATCGGCGTGTACCCGGTGGGCACCTGCGTCATTCTCGACACCTTCGAGGTGGCGATCGTCGCGGCTCCCAACCCCGAGGGGCAGCAGCTCAACCGCCCGATGGTCCGCATCGCGGTGGATGCCGACGGCGGTCTGGTGCCGCCGCCCGGGACGCTGGTGAGCCTCACCGAGCAGGACGACACGGGCGCCTTCCGACGCTCGATCGTCAAGGTGACCAACGCGGACCGCTACGGCCTCACGGTTGGCGATTACTTTGTCTGAGTCCCGGCTGGCGCCGGCCTGGGACCGGCTCCGGTCCCAGGGTCGCACGGCGCTGATCCCGTACCTCACCGCGGGGTATCCCTCGGCCGAGGCCAGCCTCGAGGCGCTGCGCGCCGCGGACGAGGTGGCCGACATCATCGAGGTCGGCGTCCCGTTCAGTGACCCGCTCGCCGACGGCCCCACCATCCAGCGCTCCACCTTCGACGCGCTGCGCGAGGGCATGACGCTCGCCGGCACCCTCGCGCTCATCGAGCGCGCGGCGCTCACCCGTCCGGTGGTGGTCTTCAGCTACCTCAACCCGATCCTGCGTTACGGGCTCGGGCGCTTCCTGCGCGACGCCGACGCGCTCGGACTCGCGGGGCTGCTGCTGACCGACCTGCCCGCGGGGAGCGACCCGGCGGTGGAATCGGCGGTGCAGGCGAGCCCGCTGGACCTGATTCGGCTCATCGCGCCGACGACCCGACCCGAGCGCCTCGCCGTTGCCGTTGAGGGAGCGCAGGGGTTCGTATATCTGGTCGCGCGACTCGGCGTGACCGGCGCGACCGCGTCGTTGGCGGCGGGCCTCGAGGCCTCGATCGCGCAGGTGCGCCGGGCGACACCGCTGCCGGTGGCCGTGGGGTTCGGCATCTCGACTCCGGCTCAGGCCCGGACGGTCGCGGACCAGGCGGACGGCGTCGTGGTGGGAAGCGCCCTGGTGGACGCGCTCGGCGAACGGGGCGTGGACGGGGCGCGGGCCTTCCTCGTGGCCTTGCGCGAGGCGCTGGACGGCCGGACGGTGGCGCGATGAACATCCTGGTCCAGCGCCTGGTGGACGGGTACGCTCGGGCCATGGCGACCGGCGGCGCGCTGGTCGCGCTCGTATACCTGGTGGTGGACTTGAGGTGGCTGAGCCAGCCGGTGGCCTCGCTGGTGATGCTGCTGGCCGTTTTCATCCTCCGGGCCTCGCCGGTGCGGCTCAGCAAGTATTCCTACCTGACCCAGTCGGGCATCGCCGTGCTGGTGGGCGCCGTGGCGGTCGGGCCCGCGCCGGTAGTGCTGGCGCTGTGGCTCGGCGTGTTCTCGTCCGACGTGGTGTGGCTCCGCAAGCTGCCCAAGGCGGGCTTCATCAATGCGGGGCGCGAGGTGATCGCGCTCGCGGCCGCGTTCGGCCCCTACGCCGCGGTGCTCGCTCTCACGGGCCGGCCCGACCTGTCGCTCGATCTGCTGCCCGCGGCCACCATCCTGGTGTGCATGTATTTCTTCGCCTCCCGGGTCCTGTTCTACTTCACCCTGCTCCTGCGCGACAAGCTGGAGCACGCCGAGAAGATCCTGATCCTCCGCTGGGAGATCATCTCCTACCTCCTGACGGTGATCGCGGCGGTGGTAGTGGTCGCCGCGCTGCGCGGCCTGTCGCCCGTCGGGTGGGTCGCCGTGGCCCTGGCCATGGGTGTGCTGGGCGTGCTCACCCGACGAATCCTCGAAGAGGCCATCGGCGCCGAGGATCTCAACAAGGTCCACCTGATGGAAACCGCGATCGCCAGCAATGCGACCCTGCAGGGGTCGTTCGACCAGATCGAGCGCCTGGCCTATCGGCTGCTCGACTGGGGCGACTTCCGGATCTACCGGGTGGTGGACGGTGTCCCTTCGCTCGCCCACCGCGGCAGCCTCGGCCGGCCCAACCGCGGCGACCCGCCCGAAGGCGCCGGCCCGTTCCGGGCCACGGCGATCGCGGAGAATCGCGTGGTCGAGGTGAAGGACGTGCGCTCGGATCCCCGGGTCCGGGTCGCGATGGCCGACGTGGGCAGCCTGGTGATCTACCCGATTCGGTTCGGGGAGGAGCTGCTGGGGACGCTCGAGGTGGATCATCCCAAGCGCCACACCTACGGGGCGAAGGACCTCACCGCGCTCAGCACGCTCGGCGCCCAGATCGCCACCGCCATCCATATCGCCGAGCTGCGCCGCCCGCTGCTCGGCACGGTCGAGCAGATCGGGCAGCAGGTCACGGCGCTCGCCCGGGTGACCGATTCGCTCCGCGGGTCCGCGCTCGCGCTGGCCGACGCCTCGCAGGGCATGCGGCAGGGCGTCGGGGAGCTCGAGAGCTTCGTCGCGGACGGTCTCCGCGCCACCGACTCGCTCGGCGCCGCCTCCCGGGTCATGGCCGACCAGGGCGCCCGCGCCGCCGACGCGAGCGGCATCGCGGTGGAGGTGGCGGGGCGGAACCGCGCCGTCATCGGCGAGGCGATCAGCCGGCTGGTCGGGCTCAACGCCTTCGTGTCCGCCAGCGTGGAGCAGGTGGCCACGCTCGGCGCGATGACCAGTCGGATCAAGGGCTTCATCGGGACCATCCGCGAGATCGCCGACCTGACCAACCTCATCGCCCTCAACGCGGCCATCGAGGCGGCGCGCGCCGGAGCCGAAGGACGCGGGTTCGCGGTCGTCGCCGACGAGGTGCGCGACCTGGCGGCGCAGAGCCTGCACGCGGCGGGTGAAGCTCGCGCCCTCCTGGAGGAGATCACCACCCAGGTCTCGGCGGTCTCGGGCGAGATGGCGCGCGGCCGCGAGGCGGTCACCGGCGTCGAGGAGCTGAGCGCCGACGCGGCGCGCGCGCTCGACGCGATCGTCGGCACCACCGGCGAGGCCGAGAGCCATGCCCGGACCATCGCCTCGACCGCCGCCGAGCAGCTCCGGGCGGTG
>DATJIR010000195.1:0-4835 GCA_035493135.1 Verrucomicrobiia bacterium | reverse complement strand
ACATCGCGCCAGGCGCTGAACTCGGCGTGGGCGGTGGCGACGATGCGCTCGAGGTCGGCGGCCGAGGTCTCCTCGAGCGTCTCGAGGACCTCGCCGGTCGCCGGATTCACGGATTGGATGCTCATGGGGGTCTCCTCCTCTTGTTGAGAGGACGATGGACCCCGATTGGTTGCGCGGCAATCGGCCTTCGGCTGGCCGCGTCACCGGCGCGGGCGTAGACTGGGCCGGAGCGGACCATGAGATCGTCGGACCTGATCGTGCGCTGTCTCGAGAACGAGGGCGCGCGCTACGTCTTCGGGGTGCCGGGCGAGGAGATCCTCGACATCGTGGACTCGCTCGCCGACTCGAGGGTGCGCTTCGTGCCGACCCGGCACGAGCAGGGCGCCGCCTTCATGGCCGACGCCTACGGCCGGCTCACCGGGCGCGCCGGGGTGTGCCTCGCCACTCTGGGGCCGGGGGCCACCAACCTGGTCACCGGGGTCGCCGACGCCAACCTCGACCACGCGCCGCTGGTGGCCATCACCGGGCAGGCGGGGCGCGACCGCATCCACAAGGAATCGCACCAGTACCTCGACATCGTCGAGCACATGCGTCCGCTGACCAAGTGGAACACGCGGGCCGAGATGCCGGTGGTGATTCCGGAGGTCATCCGCAAGGCCTTCAAGATCGCGGAGGCGGAGAAGCCGGGCGCCTGCCACGTCGAGGTGCCGGAGGACGTGGCGGAGGAGCCGGCCGAGGGCGAGCCCCTGTCGACCGAGCGCCCGCGGCGGCCCTCGCCCGACCGCCCGGCGCTGCAGTCGGCCGCGCGCCTGATCGAGGCCGCGTCGTTCCCGCTCATCTTCGCGGGCAACGGGGTGATCCGCGGCAACGCGGCCCGGGAGCTGCGCGAGTTCTCCCGCGCCCACGGCATCCCGGTGGTCAACACCTTCATGGCCAAAGGCTGCATGCCTTACGACGACCCGCTCGCGCTGCTCACCGCCGGGCTGCAGTCGCGCGACTACGTCTCGTGCGGCTTCGAGAAGGCGGACCTGATCATCGCGGTGGGCTACGACCTGGTCGAGTACGCGCCGAAGTTCTGGAACCCGGAGCGCAAGAAGCACGTCATCCACATCGACTTCACCCCCGCCGAGGTCGACGGCTACTACCAGCCCGTGGTCGAGGTGGTGGCCGACGTGCGCGAGGCCCTCGAGCTGCTCAACGGCCTGGTGAAGGGCCAGAAGGATCCCGCGCCGTACCGGGCGCTCCGCGGCTACATCCTCGAGCAGCTCGCGGAGGGCGCGGACGACGACTCGTTCCCGATCAAGCCGCAGCGCATCCTGCGCGATCTGCGGGCGGTCATGGGCCGCGAGGACATCCTGATCTCCGACGTGGGCAGCCACAAGCTCTGGATCGCCCGCACCTTCCCGGCCTACGAGCCGAACCGCGTGCTGATCTCCAACGGCCTCGCCGCGATGGGGTTCGCGCTCCCCGCCGCGGTGGCGGCCAAGCTCGTCCACCCCGAGCTGAACGTGGTGGCGGTGAGCGGCGACGGCGGCTTCCTGATGAACGTGCAGGAGCTGGAGACCGCGAAGCGCCTGGGCCTCGCGGTGGTGAACGTGATCTTTCGCGACGGCGGGTACAACCTCATCCAGTGGAAGCAGCAGACGCGCCTCGGGCGCGAGTCGGGCGTCGAGTTCACCAACCCGGACTTCGTGGTGCTCGCCCACGCCTTCGGGGCCCGGGGCTTCCGGGTGGACGCGGCGCGCGATCTGCGGTCGGTGCTGGCCGAGGCGCTCGCCTGTCCCGGCCCGTCCATCGTCGACGTCCCGGTGGACTACCGGGAGAACCCGAAGCTGACCGAGCGCCTGGGCCACCTGGTCTGTCCGATCTGACGGCACGCGCCTTGCTGGGTCCTCGATCGTGCGAACGATCTGGGAGGTGCTCGAGCGCGCCGCGATCAAGTGGAGCGCCGACGACTGCCTGACCCTCGGGGCGGCGCTGGCCTACTACACCGTCTTCTCGCTCGCCCCCGTCCTGGTCATCGTGATCGCGGTGGCCGGCGCGCTGTTCGGGCCGGAAGCGGCCCAGGGCGAGATCGTCGGACAGATCCGCGGCCTGGTGGGAGAAGAGGGCGCCATCGCCATCCAGTCGCTGATCCAGAGCGCGAGCCGGCAGGGAGCCGGACCGCGCGCCACCACCATCGGCCTCCTGGTCCTGCTCTTCGGCTCGACGAGCGCGTTCAGTCAGCTCCAGTCCGCGCTGAACACGATCTGGGGGGTGCCGCCCCAGGCCCACGGTGGCCTCTTGGCCATGGTCCGGGCCCGCTTCCTGTCGTTCGCGGCGGTGCTGGGCACCGGCTTCCTCCTGAGCGTGTCCCTGGTGCTGAGCGCGGCGATGGCCGCGTTCGGCCGCTTCGGCTGGAGCTGGGTGCCGGGCATCGGCCGCGTGCTCGAGCTGGCCGACTTCCTGGGCTCGCTGGTCGTGCACACGCTGCTCTTCGCGATGATCTTCAAGCTCCTGCCGGACGTGGCGATCCGGTGGCGCGACGTCTGGCTCGGCGCCGCGGTGACCGCGGGCCTCTTCTCGGTCGGCAAGCTCGTGATCGGCCTCTACCTCGGCACCAGCGAACTCGGCGCCGCCTACGGGGCGGCGGGCTGGGTGATCCTCGTCCTCGCCTGGGTCTACTACTCGGCCCAGATCGTGCTCTTCGGCGCCGAGCTCACCCGCGCCTTCCAAGGGCCGTTCCCACCTCGTACCCCTCCTACATCTCCACGATCCCGTCCCCCACGCGCTTGAGCCGCTCGAGCACGAGCGGATCGTGGCCGGGCAGCACCAGGTCTTCCGAGGACGCGAGCTCGCGGATCTTCGCGAAGGCCGAGTACATGCGCGGCAGGTCCTGGAGCGTGTTGAACGGGATGCCCTCCTCGAAGTTGCGGTAGTAGTGCGAGGCGTCGGAGGCCACCACCGCCCGGCCGCGCGCGTGCGCCACCGTGACGATCTGCATGCCCGCGGTGTGGCCGCCCACGTGGTGCACCGCGATCCCGGGCACGATCTCGCGTGAGCCGTCCACGAACGTCATGCGGCGGTCGTAGTTGAGGCGGATCAGCGCGCAGACGTCGTCGACCTCGACCGAGTGGCGGAAGGCGGGCAGGGCCGCGTTGCGCCCGGTGTAGAACGCCATCTCGGAGTCCTGCACGTAGAACGTCGCGTTGGGGAAGAGCGCGTAGTTGCCCACGTGATCGTAGTGGAAGTGGCTCAGGATCACGTGCTTGACCGCGGTCGCGTCGACGCCGATCTCGGCCAGACCCTTGCCCGGGCAGCGCAGGAACTGCCGGCCCCGTCGCGTGCCCACCGCCTCGGTGAACCCGAGGTCGACCACCACGGTCTCGGTGCCGTTGGTGATGGCCCACACGAAGTAGTCCATGGTCATGGGGGCCTTGTGGTAGTCGCCGTAGAACGCCTCCGAGGTGTTGCAGGCCCGGTGGGCGTAGCGCACGGCGTAGATGCAATAGGGCGCATTGGGCATGGTCAAGTCTCCTTTCCCGTGGCAGGATTCTACGCGTTTCCGATTCTCACCGCTCTCACGAGGAGGAGCACGCATGACCCTGCCAGCCGCGGTATCGGCGTCCCGCAACGAGGTCCGCACGGTGGCCCCCCGGCTCATCGAGCTGACCGAGACTCTCGTCTACCCCGACATCTGGGAGCGCCCCGGCCTGTCCAAGCGCGATCGGAGCCTGATCACGGTGGCGGCCCTGATGGCGATGTACCGCCCCGATCAGCTCAAGGGCCACACCGAGCGCGCGCTCGCCAACGGGGTCACCCGGGGGGAGATCGGCGAGGTCATCACCCATCTGGCCTTCTACGGGGGCTGGCCCAGCGCGATGTCGGCGGCCAAGGTCGTGAAGCAGGTCTTCGACCAGGAGAAGCGGGCATGAAAGTCGGATTCATCGGTCTCGGCACCATGGGCGCCAGCATGGCGTCCAATCTGCAAGCGGGCGGTCACGAGCTTCAGGTCAGCGACATTCGAAAAGACGCGGCCGCGCCCCATCTGAAGGCGGGCGCGATCTGGAAGGACACCCCGCGCCAGGTCGCGGACGGCGCGGAGGCCGTCTTCACCTCGCTGCCGGGCCCCAAGGAAGTGGAGCAGGTCGCCCTCGGTCCGGACGGGCTCATCCACGGCATGAAGAAGGGCGCCGCCTACTTCGACCTCAGCACCAACTCGCCGGCCCTGATGCGCCGGCTCTACCCCGCGTTCAAGGAGAAGGGCATCCACGTGCTCGACGCCCCGGTGAGCGGCGGGCCCAAGGGCGCCAAGTCGCGAAAGCTCGCGCTCTGGATCGGGGGGGACCGCGAGGTCTTCGATCGCTTCAAGCCGGTGCTGGACGCGATCGGCGACCAGCCCTACTACGTGGGACCGATCGGGGCTGGCTCGGTGGCCAAGCTCGTCCACAACTGTGCGGGCTACGCGGTGCAGACCGCGCTGGCCGAGGTGTTCACGATGGGAGTCAAGGGCGGGGTCGACGCGCTCACCCTCTGGAAGGCGGTGCGGCAGGGCGCGGGGGGCCGGCGCCGCACCTTCGACGGCCTCGCCGATCAGTTCCTGCCCGGCACCTTCGATCCGCCCGCCTTCGCGCTCCGCCTGAGCCACAAGGACGTCTCGCTGGCCGTCGGCCTCGCGCGCGAGCTGGGCGTGCCGATGCGGATGGCCAACCTGGTCCTGGAGGAGCTGACCGAGGCGATGAATCGCGGCTGGGGCGAGCGCGACTCGCGGGTGGCCATGCTGCTGCAGGAGGAGCGGGCGGGGGTGAAGATCGCGGTGCCGGTGGAGCAGCTCAAGGAGGTGCTGGACAAGGACG
>DATJIR010000194.1:0-5782 GCA_035493135.1 Verrucomicrobiia bacterium | reverse complement strand
AAGGGCGCGAAGCCCGGCGACCTCCCCATCGAGCAGCCGACCAAGTTCTAGCTGGTGATCAACCTCAAGACCGCCCACGCCCTTGGCCTGACGATCCCGCCGTCGCTCCTACTGCGGGCGGATCAGGTGATCGAGTAGTAGGCCGTTACAGCTGGACCCGAGATTGAACGGGTGTCAGAGTAGCCGAGTTGCGCAGAGCGGCCGCTTTCGACCGGGCGGGAGGTAGTGAACCCGTCGTCTCCTCATCGCCAGCCACGCTAGCGTGGGAAGCCTGAAAAGCGGCCGAAAAATCTCTCAGCGTACCGCCCAGAGCCGAGGCTTGAAGTTCCCCGCCCCGCCGGGTGGGGCCGATCTCTCCACAGCCGAGAGGCGCACGCTACCCGCGCACGCTGGAGGCAGACTCCTTGCGCTCGTGCGTGGCCGGCCGAGGCCGCCGCATCGCATCGCGGCCCGTCGTGGCGCTAGGTTGCTGGCTCGAACCGGCCCGCAGTCGCCACGGGCGCACGCTGGATGCCCACACGATAGGTTGTTGGGGCGCTACCACGCCCGCCCTGCACGCTCCCGCTTTCGACTCCACCAAGGTCAGCTGCCACGGTCCGCTACAGTGCCGACCATCCCCTTGCGCTCTCTGACCCTGATCGTCGGGACGGTGGCTCGGTCTACCTGTCGCATGAACTCTTCGAACTTCGAGGAGTAGACCAGGGACAGAGCCTCCTCCCCGCCCGCATCTCGTGGCTGTGCCGTCACCGTGAGGCACCGGACTTGAGCTTCTGGCAGGCTGGTCGGCCGCAGGCTCTTCCAGACCCGGGACGTGGCCCTGGTGTAGAAGGCGGAGCCGCACCGGGTAAGCATCGGTAGTCTGAGCATCACATTTGCCTTCGAGTTCGGGGTGGCTTTCCGTAGCACCCGCCCTCAGAAACCCGCCTTCCGTCAGGGTTTCAAGCACTTGGCCCTGGCTGGCATCGGGTGAGAGAATAGACCGCGCGGAGACCATGCGAATCGCGATCGGCTGCGACGACACCGGATTTCCGCTCAAGGAGCCCCTGGTTGCCGCCCTCGAGGCCGAGGGACACGACGTCCTCGACCTCGGCACCTTCTCGACGGAGCCGGTGGACTACCCGGACTACGCCCGGGCGGTGGGACAGGCGGTCCTCCGCGGCTTCGTCGACGCGAGCCTGCTCCTCTGCGGCAGTGGAGCGGGCGCGGTGATCGCGACCAACAAGATGCGGGGCATCCGGGCCGCCCTCTGCCACGACACGGCGGAGGCCCGGACCAGCCGGGAGGAGGCGGACGCCAACGTGCTCTGCCTGGCCGCCGGCGACCTCGACCCCAAGGACGCGATCGAGATCGCCCAGACCTTCATCGCGACCCAGTACGAGCCGAGCGAGCAGCAGGCGCGCCGGGTGACCAAGATCGGTCAGCTCGAGGCGGGCCTGCTCGGCGCCGACAAGGCACCACTCAAGCCGGGGACGGGGGACGTCAAGGTGACGGCCAAGCCGACCACTGCGAAGGCGACCCCCGCCAAGGCCGCGGCTCGGCGCGAGGCCGCTCCCGCGGCGCCGGCCGTGCGCCCGGAGGCCCCCGCCCCGCCCCAGCGTCCGGCGCCCGCGCCGGTGGTGGTCAACCCGCCGCCGGTCTTGCCGGACCCGCTCAAGCTGCCGGCAGTGGAGGAGACACTCCGCTTCCTCGAGTCGCGCGAGTTCCTCGACCGGCTCTGGGTGAAGGACGCCACCCTCTGGAAGGGCGACGCGGCGACGGTGCGGAACCGCCTGGGCTGGCTCACCTCGCCCACCATCATGCGCAGCCACTCCGAGGACATCCGCGCCTTCGCGGACGAGGTGCGGCGCCTGCAGTACTCCCACGTGGTCCTGCTCGGCACCGGCGGCTCGTCGTCGACCGGCATGGTCTTCAACGAGACCTTCGGCTCGAAGATGGGATTCCCCGACATGCTCGTGCTGGACTCCACCGATCCGGCCGCGGTCAAGCAGGTGGCCGACGGCATCAACCTGAGCCGCTCGCTCTTCGTGATCTCGAGCAAGTCGGGCACGACCAACGAGACCATGGCGGCCTACGCCTTCTTCCGGGGCCTGGTCGAGGCCGCGTCCTCTCCGCGCCCCGGCATGCAGTTCGTGGCCATCACCGACCCGGGCCGCCCGCTCGACAAGCTGGCAACCGAGACCGGCTTCCGCCGCACCTTCCTCAATCCCGCGTCGATCGGCGGCCGCTTCTCCGCGCTGTCCTTCTTCGGGCTGGTGCCGGCCGCCCTGATCGGGGTCGACATCAAGATCCTGCTCGAGCGCGCCAACGGCATGGTGGAGACGTGCGGCAACGAGGTCGGGGTGCGGGGCAATCCCGCGGTGCAGCTCGGCGCAGTGCTGGCCGGGCTGGCGCGGGCCGGGCGCGACAAGGCCACGCTCGTGTTCTCCGAGAAGATCCGCTCGCTGGGCCCCTGGATCGAGCAGCTGCTCGCCGAGTCGCTCGGCAAGGACGGCACCGGCATCGTGCCGGTGGTCGACGAGCCGCTCGGCGCCCCCACCGTCTACGGCGACGACCGGGTCTTCGTGGCCCTCGTGCTCGAGGGCGACGACTCGCACGACGCGGGGCTGGCCAAGCTGGCCGACGCGGGCCACCCGGTCCTGCGCCTCGTGCTGCGCGACCCCATGGACGTGGGCGCCGAGTTCTTCCGCTGGGAGCTGGCCGCGGCCACCGCGGGAGCGGTGCTCGGCGTGAACCCGTTCGACGAGCCCGACGTGGCGCGAGCCAAGGAGAACACCGCGACGCTGCTCACCGAGTGGAAGCGCTCGCGGCGCCTGCCCGAGTGGCCGTCGGACGTCGAGGAAGACGGCATCCTGCTCATGACCAAGTCCAACAAGAAGCCGGGCTCGGTGAGCCGCGGGCTCGCGGCCCACCTCGCGATGGCCGCGCCGGGAGACTACCTCGCCATCCAGGCGTATCTCGCGCCGACCCCGGAGGCCTGGCGCGTGCTGCAGGAGATCCGGCTGGCCCTGCGGGACCGCCTCCGCATCGCGACCACGCTCGGCTGGGGCCCGCGCTACTTGCACTCGACCGGCCAGATGCACAAGGGCGGGCCCACCAGCGGGCTCTTCCTCCAGATCACCGGCGACGATCGCGAGGACCTCCCGATCCCCGGTTCGGGCTACGGCTTCACGACCCTGAAAGCCGCCCAGGCCCTGGGCGATCTCCAGAGTCTGCGCGATGGAGCGCGCCGGGTCATCCGGCTCCATCTGACCGGCAAGCAGTCGCAGGGCCTGCAGCAGCTGCTGCAGATGGTCCAGGGACTGACCAAGAGGCTATGACGGCATGACCGCCTCCACCACCGACGAATCCTGCACCCTCGTCATTTTCGGCGCCTCCGGCGATCTCACCCGCCGCAAGCTCCTCCCCGCGCTCTGGTCCATGTTCCAGAGCCGCGTGCTGCCCGAGCCCTTCGCGGTGGTCGGGGTCGCGCGCTCCGAGATGACCAACGAGCAGTTCCGCGCGCGCATGCGCGAGGCGATCACCGACTTCGCGCGCGTGCAGCCTCCCTCGGCCCGGGTGTGGGACCGCTTCGCCCAGGCCCTCTTCTACTACGCGGGCGATCCGGCCGACGGCGCCACGTATCCGGGTCTGACCGCCTACCTCAAGCAGGTCGAGCAGGAGCGCGGCACCGGGTCCAACCGGCTCTTCTACGTCTCCACCCCGCCCTCGGTGTACCCGCACCTGGTGACCCGCCTCGGCGAGGCCGGGCTCAGCCGGCCGGCCGAGAACACCAACGGCTGGGTGCGCATCGTCATCGAGAAGCCGTTCGGCCGCGACATCGCCTCCGCGGGCTCGCTCAACCAGGTGGTGGCGGGCGTCTTCCACGAGGAGCAGGTCTACCGGATCGACCACTACCTCGGCAAGGAGACGGTCCAGAACATCCTGGTGTTCCGCTGGGCCAACGGCATCTTCGAGCCCCTGTGGAACCGCAACCACGTCGACCACGTGCAGATCACGGTGGGCGAGGCCATCGGGGTCGAGGGCCGCGGGGCCTACTACGAGGAGTCGGGCGCGCTGCGGGACATGATCCAGAACCACATCCTCCAGCTCCTCTGCCTGGTGGCCATGGAGCCGCCGGTCACCTTCGACTCCGATCCGGTGCGCGACGAGAAGACCAAGGTGATGCGCGCGATCCGGCCCATCGCGGCCGACGAGGTGGACCGGATGGCGGTACGCGGGCAGTACGGCCCCGGCTTCGTGGAGGGCCAGCGGGTGCCGGGCTATCGCGAGGAGAAGGGCGTGTCGGCCGAGTCGCTCACCGAGACCTTCGCGGCGCTCCGGCTCGAGATCGAGAACTGGCGGTGGGCGGGCGTGCCGTTCTACCTGCGCACCGGCAAGCGTATGCCGAAGCGGGCGAGCGAGATCGCGGTGCAGTTCAAGCAGACCCCGCATCTCGTCTTCCGCCGCAACCCGGAGATCCTCGCCGAGCCCAACCGGCTCGTGCTCCGCATCCAGCCCGACGAGGGCATGTCGCTGTCGTTCGGCGCGAAGCTGCCGGGGCCGGAGCTGCGCATCAAGCCGGTCGAGATGGAGTTCGACTACGGGCAGGCCTTCGGCGGCGAGCCCCCCGAGGCGTACGAGCGCCTGCTGCTGGACGCCATGAAGGGCGACGCCACGCTCTACGCGCGCGGCGACTGGGTGATGATGGCCTGGGAGCTCCTGCAGCCGGTCCTGTCGAGCTGGGCCGCGGGCGATCTGCGAAAGTTCCCCAACTACGAGGCCGGCACCTGGGGCCCGGCCGAGGCCGACACGCTGATCGAGCGCAGCGGGCGGCGCTGGCGGCGCCCCTAGGGGCGCCGCCGTGACGCGTCGCTCGTGGCTACCTGTTGAGCGCGGCCGACGCCTGGCCGACCATCCGCGTAGCCGACATCTCCACCCAGGTGTAGTACCAGCTCTCGTAGATCAGCACCTGGAGCGAGCTGCCCGCCTTCTCGTAGATCTGCGTGGTGCCCTTGTCGGACGCGGTCGTCGACGACAGGTGCTTCCAGCCGTTGGCCTCGAGCGTGGTGCGGAACGCCAGGCCGAGGCTGTCCGGCTCGATGCGGCCCTTGGAGAACAACCGCGCCGCCTTCTCCGACGGTGACTCGATGATGGTGGAGCGGTTCAGGTCCACCGCGAGCCCCTTCGGCACCGGGATGTCCTCGAACTCGCTGCGCTGGACCTTGGGCGGCGTCGAGGCGCACGCGGCCAGGGCGAGCGCCGTCACGGAAAGCACAAGAAAACGTCGCATGGGTAGTACCTCCTGGCGTCGATCGTACTTCCCATGGGGTCCCCCACCAAGGTTTTTGGCGCGGGGGACGCGCGAATGAGGCGCCGCCCGCTCCTCAGCGCCCTCCTGGTCGCGCTGGCGCTGCTGGCGACGGTCGCGGTGGCGCACCGCCCGCTGCTGCGCGCGGCGGGCCACGCCCTCGTGGTGGAGGATCCGGGCGGGCCGGCGGACGCGATCGTGGTGGTGGCGGGCGGCACACCCGGTCGCGAGGCGCGCGCCGCCGCGCTGTTCCAGGCGGGCGGAGCTCCGCAGGTCCTGGTGTCGCGTCAGTTCGTGCCCCAGCGGGTCCGGACGCTGCTCGAGCTCGGCATCCGCCCCCTCGACTTCCAGGGTGAATCGGTGGCGGCGCTGGAGAAGTTCGGGGTGCCCGGGAGCGCGATCGTCACCCTGGACGAGCCGGTGGAGATCACCGAGACCGAGCTACAGCGGGTGGTCGCCGCCGCGAAGGCCCGCGGCT
Source organism: Verrucomicrobiia bacterium (assembly GCA_035493135.1). Taxonomy (GTDB): domain Bacteria; phylum Methylomirabilota; class Methylomirabilia; order Rokubacteriales; family CSP1-6; genus CAMLFJ01. The sequence continues at coordinate 17 of DATJIR010000194.1, read as the reverse complement.
GGCACCGGGTCACGCTG
>DATJIR010000193.1:0-18806 GCA_035493135.1 Verrucomicrobiia bacterium | reverse complement strand
GGCGCGCGCGGATCTCCTGGTACTCGGTCACGTCCTGCTTGACCGCGATGAAATTGGTGATCTCGCCGTTCGCCCCGGTGACCGGGGTGATGGTCTCGTCCTCGGTGTAGACGGTGCCGTCCTTCCGGCGGTTGACCAGGCGCCCCCGCCAGACGTGCCCCGCGCGGATGGTCGCCCACAGGTCGCGATAGACCGCGGGCTCCTGTTCGCCCGATTTCAGGATCGTCGGGGTGCGCCCCACCGCCTCGTCCGCCGCGAATCCGGTCAACCGCGTGAAGGCCTGGTTGACCCAGACGATCAGGCCGTCACGGTCGGTGATCACCACCGCGTTGGCCGCCGCGTCGAGCGCGAGGAGCCGGAGCTGCAGCAGCTCCTCCTTGGAATCGATGCGGCCGACCGCCATGGGACCTCCCGTCGTGAGAGTGGCGCTACACCGAGCGTTGGAGGAGCAAGGCACGTGCCGCGGGGTCGCTTCGGCGCGCGGCGGCCCGATTCCTGTGGACGATCGGGACCTTAGCGAGGGGGGGCGACCGGAGGACCGGGAAGAACGCGGTGGCGCGCACCCGCCTGCGTGGACCGGACGCCCCAGGTGAGGCGGCGGCGACCCGCGGCCGCCAGCCACCCCACCGTCCGGAGCGGCGGCGGCGCGCACTACCCTCGAGTCGCCGGCTTTCCGCCGCGCCCGGCCATCTCGACGTAGCCGCGCTCGCCCGCGCCCTGGTAGAGCTGGCGGGGGCGGGCGATCTTCTGCTCCGCGTCCCCGCGCATCTCCTGCCACTGGGCGAGCCAGCCGCTCGTGCGCGGGATCGCGAAGAGCACCGGGAACATCTCGACCGGGAAGCCCAGGGCCTGGTAGATCAGCCCGGAGTAGAAGTCCACGTTGGGATACAGGCGGCGCGAGACGAAGTACTCGTCCTCGAGAGCGATCCGCTCCAGCTCGAGCGCGATCGGGAGCAGCGGGCTCGGCTGCGTGACCGCGAAGACCTGGTCGGCCATGCGCTTGATGATCTTGGCGCGCGGGTCGTAGTTCTTGTAGACCCGGTGGCCGAACCCCATCAGCTTGGCCTTCCCCTCCTTCACCTGCCGGATGAACTCGGGAATGCGGTCCTTGGAGCCGACCGCGCGGAGCATGCGGAGCACTTCCTCGTTGGCGCCGCCGTGCAAGGGGCCGTAGAGCGCGGCCACGCCGCCGGCGAGGGCCGAGTAGGGGTCGACCTGGGACGAGCCCACGCTGCGCACCGCGTTGGTCGAGCAGTTCTGCTCGTGGTCGGCGTGCAGGATGAATAGCACCTCGACCGCCCGCTCGATGGTGGGATTGGGCTGGTACTTCACCTCGGTGGTCTTGAAGAGCATGTTCAGGAAGTTGCCGGTGTACGAGAGGTCGTTGTCGGGATACGCGTAGGGCAGCCCGAGGGCGTGGCGGAAGGCGAACGCGGCGAGGGTCGGCATCTTGGCGATGAGCCGGATGATCTGCAGCCGGCGGGTGGCCGGATCCGTCGCGTCGCGGGCCTCGGGGTAGAACGTGGACAGGGCCGCCACCGTCGACACCATCATCCCCATGGGATGCGCGTCGTGGTGGAACCCGTCCATGAACTTCTTCACGTTCTCGTGCACCCAGGTGTGATGCGTGACCTGCCAGATCCAGTCGTCCATCTCGCCGCGGGTGGGCAGCTCCCCGTGCAGCAGCAGGTAGGCCACCTCCATGTAGGTGGACCGCTCGGCGAGCTGCTCGATGGGATAGCCGCGGTAGCGGAGGATGCCGCGATCGCCGTCGATCTCGGTGATCCGGCTGACGGTGGACGCGGTGTTCGTGAACGCCGGGTCGTAGGAGAGCAGGCCGAAGTCGTCGGGGCCGGTGCGGATCTGGCGCAGATCCATGGCCCGGACCGCGCCGTTGGCGATGGGCAGCGTGTAGGACTTGCCGGTGCGGTTGTCGGTGACGGTGAGCGTATCCGGACCCATGGGCTGTTCTCCGATCTCCTCGCGGCGTCACGCCGCGGGCGTCAGGGGCGGGAGGGGTTCGCCGCGGCCGTCGTGTCGACGAAGGCCCGGACGATGTCCGTCTCGGTGAGGATGCCGATCAGATGTCCGTCGTCGAGGACGGGGAGCGCTCCGATGCGGTGCTCCAGCATGAGCTGGGCGCCGTCCCGGGCGGCCCGGTCGGGGCCGATCGTGATCACGGATCGGGTCATGACCTCCTCGACCGTGAGCCGGGTGAGCAGGTGGTTGATCTCCCGCACCGACAGGCTGGTGGCCCGGGACGGGAGCGCGAGGCGGATGTCGCGGTCGGTGAGGATGCCGATGAGCGCCCCGCCCGGGCCCGTCACCGGCAGGTGCCGGATCCGCTTCTGGGCCATGAGGTCTCGGGCGTCCTGCACGGAGGTCTCGCCGCGCACCGTAATGAGCCCGCCGGTCATCAGCTCGCGAATCGTCATGGCCCTCCTCCCCAGCTCGCGAATCGTCACGGTCCTCACCTCGCAACTGATCGTCTCGGCGACGCCGACCTCGCCTCCCGGTGGTGGCAAGCCGCGTGCCGGGGGCCGGGTCCCCGGGAATCCCATGTTTCCAGGCACTTTCGTGCTTCCCCCCTGGCCGGGGTGTGGAGTCTCGGTCCCACTGGGGCGCCGAAGTCCCCAGGCGGGGACCAGCGCGGGGGTGCCGCGGCCGAGCCCCGGCGCCCCCGCCTCAGAGAAGAGAGATGGCGGTGTAGCTCGAGAAGGCGAGGTCGGCATTCGTGCCGGCCTCTCGCCGGAAGAAGCCGATCCCGGGCTGCCCGTCCGTCCAGGTCGCATCGGTGGCGTGGGCGAGCTGCACGTCGTTGACGTAGCACGTGATGACCGGGCCGACGACCTTCGCCCTGACCACGTCCCCCGTCACGAGGCGCCGGCCGAGGCGCCCATCGTCCTGTCCGATGCTCATGAAGTCGCCGTACGGACCGTTCCACCGCACGACCTGGACGCCGCCGTCGAAGCTGAACAGGCACTCGTAGCCCCGCGCGCTCAGGGCCGAGTCGGCCCAGCGCAGGAGCAGCTCCGCCTCGTGCGGCTCGCCGGCCAGGGTCGGGGAGACGTGGACGATCGCCTCGCCCTGCTGATCGGGCGTGAGCCCGAAGAGGTAGGCGTACGAATCGTCGTAGCCGCCGAAGCCGCTCTGGGTGCCGTAGGCGAGCCCATCCTTCTTCTGCACCTTCGCCCAGCTGCGGCCGCGGTGGGACCAGGCGCCGCCCTCCGAGAGCGGGTTCTCGGTGCCTTCGAACCGGGTCGTGTACCGGCCGCCCGGGGCCGGCGTCGGGCGCGGGCCGGCGGATTCGCCGCACCCGAAGAGGGCCAGGCTTGCGAGCGAGCCGGTCAGGAGCCCGCGCCGGGTGATCGAGGGAGCGCGGCCGGGCATCGCGCGGTCAGGCGGGCAGTCGGTACACCCGGGCCGCGGTGTCGTGGAAGAGCTTGGCCTTCTCGGCCGCGGAGTAGCCACGGGCCAGGCGCTTGAACGAGTTCCACAGCACGGTGTAACTCGCGCTCACCGCGTCCACCGGGAAGTTCGACTCGAACATGCATCGGTCGACGCCGAACTTCTCGATGGTGTGCTCGTAGTAGGGCCGGGTCGCGTCCGCCAGCTCCTGGCTGCCCGGCGGTCGGGGCCGCTCGTGCCAGCCGAAGCCGTTGACCTCCATGTTGATCCCGCCCAGCTTGGCCACCACGTTCGGGCACGTCGCGAGCTCGTCGATGTAGCCGCGCCACTCCGCATAGACCTCGCGGGCCCGGCCCGCGTAGGAGCCGACGCCGACCGGGCCGCCGAAGTGGTCGAGGACGATCGTGGTGTCGGGGAAGGCGCGGGCCAGCGCGGTGACGTCGGGGATCTGCCGGTGGTAGCACCAGGCCTCGAACGTGAGGCCGCGCGGGGCGAGCAGGGCGAACCCGGCCCGGAAGTCGTCCCGCAGGAAGAGGCCCTGGGGGGGACGGGTGCGGTGGTTCGGCACCGCCTCATCCGGGTCCCACGCCGCGCCCAGGCGGATGCCGCGGAAGCGCCCGCCGCCCGCCGCGATCTGCGCGTCCAGCACCGGGGCCGCCGCGGCGCCCAGGCGGAGGGCGGCGGTGCCCACGATGCCGGCCGCCACGCGCGTCCGGCCGTAGAGGCCCGAGGCGCTCATCGCGGCGATGCCGTTCACGAACTCGGTCTCCCCGACCGCGCGGAGCGGCTCCGGCCCGTCGGGCCTGAACATCGCCCCGCACTCGATGAAGACGGTGGAGACGATGTTGTGGCCGGCCCGCACGTCCTCCAGGATCTCGTCGAGGAGGTAGCGCGGGACGACGCGGGCGGTCTCGCCGTCCCACAGGTGATGATGGGGGTCGCAGATGGGGAGGTCCGGCTCGAGCGGCTCCTCCACCGTCCCGGCGAGCCAGTCCTGGTTCTTCTTCCGCGCGGTCACCCCGGCGCGCCCCGGCTCAGCCCTTCAGGTACTCGAACCAGAACCCGTTGCCCTCGCGCACCACCCGGCCGAAGGAGGGCGACGGGAAGTGCGACGCGCACACCAGGACGTCCTGCTCGCAGTAGCGCTCGAGGAAGGCGCGCCGGGTGGCCGCGGCCTGCTTGGGGTCGAAGTCGGGCCGCGGCACCCAGTCGGTCTCGAGGCACTGCACCGGGGAGTGGATCAGGTCCCCGGTGATCACCGCGTGCTGGCCCCGGGAGGTGACGTGCACGCTCATGTGGTCGGGGGTGTGGCCCCACGTGGACTCGAAGCGCACCTCGTCGTCGAGGGCGAAGTCGTTCTTCACCATCTGGGCGCGGCCCGCCTCGACGATCGGGATCACGCTGTCCGCGATCTGGTTCTGCGGGGTCTCCCGGTGCATGGCCGACCAGTACGTCCACTCCTTCTCGGACATGACGTACCGGGCGTTGGGGAAGGTCGGCACCCAGCGGTCCTGCTCCCAGCGCGTGTTCCAGCCCACGTGGTCGGTGTGGAAGTGGGTGGTCAGCACGTAGTCGACCTGCTCGGGGCGCACCCCGGCCTCGGCGAGGCGCCGGAGGTACTCCCCGCTCGAGGTCATGTTCCAGTTGGCCCGCGCGCGCTGCTTGTGGTCGCCCACGCAGGTGTCGACCACGATCGTGTGGTGGCGGGTGCGCAGGAGGAACGACTGCATCGGGAAGACCAGGCCGTTGACCGCCGGATCCAGGGCCCAGCCGGCGAGGCGCTGGCGGTAGGGCCCCCACTGCTCGGGGGTGATCTGCGGGAAGAACTGGGCGGCGTCGAAGTCCGGACGCTCCGACTCGATGATCCGGTTGATGACGATGTCACCGACCTGTCGCTGCAGCATGGAGACGCCTCCTTGAGCGGAGCTGCCCGATCAGAGCTTCGAGAAGTCGATCTCGTCCACCCGGGTCCAGTCGAGGCTGCCCCCCGCCCCGACCTTGGCCCGCACGTCCTTGAGGAACTCCCAGCCATCGGCGGTCACCCGGAAGTGATCGGGGGGCGGCGCGGCCTCGATGAGGCCGGTCTCGGTGAGCCGCTTGATCGCGGCGGCCCGCTCGACGTCCTGCGGGGCCCGGCCGCCGAACCAGCCGCGGCTCTCCCGGCCCTTCTCGATCTCGAGCAGGATCTCGAGGCGGTGCAGCTTCAGGCGAAGCTCCCGCGCGTCACTCAGCAGATCGCTCATCGCGCGCTCCTCCCGGCGCCTCGCCGGTGGCCGGCGAGGCGCCCAGAGTCTAGCAGAGTCCGACGCGATGAGGCATGCTGGCCGCATGCTGGGCCGCCGAACGCTGCTCCGGGGCCTCGCCGGCGCGCTGCTCGTCGCGGCGCGCCGGGCGGCCGCGCAGCCGGGCGCTCGCCCCTACCGCGTCGGCGTGCTCCGGCCCGCGCCGAGCGACGCGCGCTTCCAGCGCGACTTCGACGGCTTCCGGGATGCCCTGCGGGAGGGCGGCTACGTCGAGGGCACGAACCTCACGATCGAGTACCGCCTGCGCCCGGGCCCGAGCGACGCGATCCTGGGGCTGGCGGGGGAGCTCGTCCGCCTGCCGGTCGACGTCATCACCGCGATCTCGCCGGCGGCGGTGATGGCGGCCGCCCAGGCCACCCGGACGATCCCCATCGTCGCGGTGGACCTCGAGACGGATCCGCTCGCCACCGGGCTGGTCACCAGCCTGGCGCGGCCCGGCGGCAACGTCACCGGTCTCTTCCTCGACTTCCCGGAGCTCGCCGGCAAGTGGCTCGAGCTGATCCGGGAGGCGGTGCCGGGCCTCACGCGGGTCGCGGTGCTCTGGGATCCCGCGACCGGGCCCGCCCAGATGAAGGGGGCCGAGGCCGCTGCGCGGACCCTGCGCCTGCAGATCCAGCCCCTGCAGGCGCCGGCCGCGGCCGACCTCGAGGCGGCGATCCAGTCGGCGGTGAGGGAGCGGGCGGGGGCCCTGGTGGTGCTGTCGTCCCCGGTCTTCAACGCGGCCCGCCGGCAGGTGTCGAGCCTGACCGCCCGGAGCCGCCTGCCCAGCATCATGGCGTTCCCGGGCTATGCCGAGGACGGTGGCCTCATCGGCTACGGCCCGCACCTGCGGAGCATGTTCGAGCAGGCGGGACGCCACGTGGTGCGGGTGCTGAAGGGGGCGTCGCCGCGCGAGGTCCCGGTGGAGCGGCCGACCCGGTTCTCGCTCCTGATCAACCAGAAGACCGCCCAGGCCCTGGGGCTCGTGATCCCCCAGTCACTGCTGGCCCGCGCCGACGAGGTGGTTCAGCGCTGACGGCGGGCGAACGCGGGGATCCGCACGAGGTCCGGCACGAAGGAGTCGGCCACCGCCGCGCGGATCGGCGCCGACAGCGAGCGCATCAGCTCGGGCACGCCGCCGCGGGCGCCCGGATCGTGCAGGCGCGTGGCCAGCCCGGCCGACGCGAGCCGGCCCAGCGACGAGAGGAAGAACAGGATGTGGATGCTGGTCCACCCGTACCCGGCGAGCACGAAGTGCGCGGGGGCGAGGGTGGCGAGCTGGCCGGCCAGCACCGACGCGATCCCGAAGCCGATGCCGCCCGCGGTGGCGAAGGCGGCCAGGTAGAACGGGCGCCCGGTGCGGGGGGCCAGGCCGATCGAGAGGTCCAGCGCGGCGATGCCGTGACCGCCCCACAGGAAGCCCGAGATCACCGCCTCGACCGCGATCGGCCACAGGCGCTCCGGAGTGGGGAAGAGCCAGATCGCGGGCACCACCGAGATGCCGAACGAGCAGCAGATCAGCACCGGCCGCGCCCCGATGCGGTCGACCGCGCGGCCCCACAGCCGCGCCGAGGCGATCCGCACGACGGCCACGCCGACGCCGTGGGCGGCCACGACCAGGAAGCCGGTCCGGAGATTGGTCAGGAGGTGGTAGGCGAAGAAGGTGGCCGAGATGCCCACCGCGGCGTTCCACGCGAGCTGGTAGTGGAGGAACGGCCGGGCGCGCCCGTCGCCGAGCGCGGCCCGGAGGCTGCGCCAGCCGTCCAGGCCCGACTCGCGGACCACCGCCGCCGGCTCGTGCTGGCGGAGCAGGAGCCCCAGGCTCGCGAGCCCGGCGAGGCAGGCCACCGCGGTCAGCGCGGAGAGCGCGGCCCCGGTGAGGCCGAGCGGCGCGAGCCGATCGAGCGTCACCGCGGCGGTCAGCGAGGCCAGGGTGCCCGCGACGGTCAGGAAGATCGTGCGCTGCCCGAAGTAGCGGCCCCGCAGCCGGCCCGGGACCAGGTCGCCCATCCAGGCCACCCACGCGCTGTTGCCGATCACGCCGAAGATCGTGCTGACCGCCACGATGCCGAGGAACAGCCGGAGCTTGGCGGCCGGCGCGAGGGCGAGCCACGGGAGCGCGATCAGGGGCAGGAAGGTGAGCCGCGAGATGCACACCGCGAGGACCGTGGCGAGCTTGCGGCTGTGCGCGCTGATGAACCACGCGGCGGGCAGGCTCGTGACCTGGGCGACCAGCGGGAGCGCGCCGAGAAATCCGATGATGGCGGCGCTCGCCCCGAGGTAGAGCGCCCAGCCGGTGATGACCGCGCCGGTGGCGCACGCCGCGAAGACCTCCGCGCACGCGCCCTCCGCGACCGCCGCGCAGAGGGAGCGGCGCAGCGGGCGGGCCGGCGCGGCGCGCACGCCGGCCCCGTCGGGTGGGGGCGCGCCGGCCAGCGCGGGGCTCGAGCCCGGCAGGGGCTCGCCGGGCTGGGGGATCGAGAGGGCCGAGGCGATGCGGGCCAGGGACGAGAGGACGACGGAGACGGGGAGCATTCTCACTGCGGCACTTCTCCTTCGAGATGATGGCTACACCGACAGTGCTGGCAGCTTCGAGGCCAGGGATCGACCGCGCGATTCTCCGGAGTTTCGCGCGACGAACCCCGAGGCGGAGCGGGCCGGTCGACGATCGCTGTCAGCGCGCTGACACGAAGTGCCAGCCGTGGGCGCGGGTAGGAAAAGAATGCCGACGGGCCGGTTGCCCGCCGCGGGCGGGTCGGCTAGTCTCTGACGCGGTACCGGACCGATGACGCGCCCCGCCCTCTTCGTCGTCAAGGCCACCATCGCCCCCGAGCTCGAGGCGGCGTTCAACCAGTGGTACGACTCGGTGCGGTCCCGGGAGGCGGCGCAGGTCCCGGGCTGCGTCGCGATGCGCCGCTATGCCGCGATTCCCCTCGAGACCCCCCACGCCGGCTCCGAGCCGTGGCAGTACATGGTGTGCTACGAGTTCGACTCGGAGGAGTCGCTACGCGCCTTCGCGGAGTCGGACACGCTGCGCGCCATGACGCGGGACTACGACGCCCGCTTCGGCGCCTCGGGGGACCGGGCGCGCCTTGCGTACCGCCAGATCTATCCCTGAGCGGCGGCGCGCCTAGCTGGTCGCGCCGGGAGCCGGCGGCGTGGGGGGAGCCGGGCGGGCGAACGGAGACGGCGCGGCCAGGATCTGGCGCACCTTGTCCACCAGGGCCTCGGGCGTGAACGGCTTGCTGATGAAGGGCAGCCCGGAGGTCGTCACCTCCGCCACCTTGTAGGCCGACATCAGCAGCACCTTGGTCCAGGGGCTCACCTCCTGGACCCGCTTGGCGAGATCGGTGCCCTTCATGAGCGGCATCACCATGTCGGTGACCAGCAGGTGCACCGCCTGCTGGGTGGACATCCGGATCGCCTGCTGCGGGTCGCCGGTGTCGAGCACCGTGTAGCCCTTCGCGGTGAGCATGCCCCGGACCACGGTCCGGATGTCGGGCTCGTCGTCCACCACCAGCACGATCTCCATGGCTCTAGCCTACTTCATCGCGTACGGGTTGATCGGCGTACCCACCGCGCGCACGACCGGCAGCGGGGGCGCGACGAGCAGGAACGCGTAGCGGCCGTCGGCCGCGCAGTCGGCGGCCAGCTCCTCCAGGAAGAAGATCTCCCCGAGGGTGAGACCCATGTTCGGGATCGCCACCACGTGGAACGGGTTGCGGAAGCCCGGGATCTCCGACGGCCGCACCTCCACCGCGTAGTTGTCGCAGCCGATCGCGGCGATCTGCCGGGCGTGCAGCCACGGGGCGGTATGCACCGAGACGCCGGGGAACGGATCCAGGTCGTAGTGGCGCCAGTCGTGGCGATCGAGGTAGCGCGACATGTGGCCGGTGCGCACGAGCAGGATGTCGCCGGGCAGCACCTCGACGCGCTCGGCCGCCGCGGTGGCCTCGAGGTCGGCCACCGTGATCGCGTAGCCCGGCTCGAGCGCCTTGACCCCCTTGTGGCGGGCCACGTCCAGCAGCACGCCCCGCCCGGCGAGCTTGCTGGTGGTCTTGTCGATGCTGTTCTTCGCCGCCCCGCTGCTGGTGACCAGCGTGGCGTCGTAGCCGTTGTACATCTTCCCCTCGTAGAAGATGTGGGCGAGGCTGTCCCACTGGGTCACGCACTGCAGCGGCATCACGATCCAGTCGTCGGAGCCGCCGTAGCCCTCCATGGCCGCCACCTCGGCCGGGGTGCGGGGCGCGTCGCCGCCGTCGCGGAACATGGTGTGGATCGGGTTGAAGCGCGCGCGGGTGCCGCTCTGGGGGCCGTTGCGGTCGAGCGGGATGCCCAGGGCGAAGACCTTGCCGGTGGTGGCGAGCTGGCAGGCGGCCGCCACGCGCTCGGGCGTGATGTAGTTGAGCGTGCCGAGCTCGTCCTCGGGGCCCCACCGGCCCCAGTTGCGCACCTGGAGCGCGATCTCCCGCAGCGCGTCCTCGCTCATGGGGTCGGACGCTCCTTCAAGGCCGGGATCACCTCGCGGGTGAGGATGTCGAGGCTGCGCGCCTCGAGCGCGGGAGGGATGCGCCCGCCCGGGTTCAGCTCCGCGACCACGCCGTCGATCCCGAGCTCGGCGCGCAGCGCGGTCAGGCGGTCGACGACGCCGCGGGCGGTCCCGAACGCAACCTTCCGCGCGAGGATGTCGTCGTAGGAGAGCGCGGCCATCCGCTCCGCCTGCATCCGCCGCCGGTCGGCCGGGCCGGCGCCCGCGCGGCCGACCGCCTGGCGGGCCAGGTCGGTCTGACGGGCGAAGAAGGACGTGAGGCTCTCGCGCGGCTCCTCGCGGGCGCCGTCCGCGGTGGGGGAGGCGTAGACCGGGATCCGCAGGTAGGCGCTCGGGCGGCCCGGGTGCCCCGCGTCGCGCCAGGCCTCGCGGTACGGCCCGAGCTGCGCCTGCAGGTCCGCGATCTCGGTCGAGCGCAGGCCGACGAAGATGGGCAGGCCCATCCGCCCGGCGGCCGGGAACGTCTCGTCGCTGGTGGCGGCCATGCGGAGCGGCGGATGCGGCACCTGGTAGGGCCGCGGCGCCACCGTGGCGTTGTCGACCTGGTAGAACTCGCCCCGATGGCTGAACGGCTCGCCGGTCCAGGCCCGGCGGAGGATGTCGAGGGCCTCGCGGAAGCGGGCCTGGCTCTCCGCGTACGGGACGCCGTAGGTGTCGTAGGTGCGCACCACGCCGCTGCGCCCGATGCCGAACTCGAAGCGCCCCTCGCTGATGTGGTCGACCGTCGCCACCTCTTCGGCGATGCGGAGGGGATGGTTCAGCGGGAGGACCTGCACCGCGGTGCCGACCCGGACCCGCCGGGTGCGGGCCGCCACCGCGCTCGCGACCTGGAGCGAGGCCGAGATGACCGAGCGGGTCGGGGTGAAGTGGATCTCGCCGAGCCAGACGCAGTCGACGCCCCCGGCCTCCGCGCGCTGGGCGGTCTCGAAGATGTCACGGAACGCGGTAGCCTGATCCGCCCCGTGGCGCAGCTCCTCGACGAAGACCCCGAAGTGCATGTATGGCGAGGATACTGGACCGCGCGGCGTGGCGGAGTCAAGGGCGGGCGCGGCCGCAGCGCGTACCTCCTGGTCGACCAGATGAACCAGGGGGCGGCGCTATCGGTCGTTCGCGCTGGTGAATGGCGCGGCGCTCGGCAACGGCCACTGGCAGTACTACATGACCCTGTCACCGCGCCGGTCGAGGTCTTCCCGCAGGTGCTGCCCCAGGTGACCGAGGTCTGGCAGTCGTGGTCCATCAACCAGAGGCCGAGGGTCGCCGCACCATCGAGTGGCACCAGCGACTGACCGGGATGACGCTCCAGGGGCGCTGGGTGGTCGAGGACACCCCCGCCAGGCAGCGCCAGGAGCTCTCTCGTCGCAGGAGATGAAGAGCCTCCTCGAGCGCTTCCCCGGGCGCTACCGCGTGCTGTCCTCGTCCGAGCTCCGGTGACCCCCGCGGCGGGGGCCTAGCCGCCCGGCCCCGGGGTATGCTCGAAGGGCAGCTTGGCATAGCGCGCCTTCTCGACCTCGAGCACGAGCGCCACCCGTCCCTCCGGGCTGCGGAACGGGAAGGGCTTGCCGGTGTACTTGCGCGAGATCGGGTCCATGATCTCGAGCGCCGGGTCGGGCCTGCGCTCCACGACCCGGGCGCGTATCTGCACCTCCCGGTAGGGGTCGCGGAAGTCGACGATCGAGAGCGCGACCCGCGGATCCCGGCGGGTGTTGCGAGCCTTGAGCGACCCCTCGCCGGTGCAGACCAGGATGCGGTCGCCCTCGCGTCCCACCCACACCGGCACGCTCTGGGGCGAGCCGTCGGCCATCAGGGTGGCGAGGTGGGCGAAGTTGGGGCCGTCGATGAGCTGCTTGATGTCCTGGGAGAGGGGCGTCGACATTCGTGTGGTCTCCTTTCACCGGTGGTAGCATACCCGGGCCATGAGACGAGGGCGTCTGATCGGCCTGACCGCAGCGGTCGCGCTGGTCGCCCTGGCCTACGGCGGCTACGTCTGGTGGCAGAGCCGCAAGCACGTGGCCACCGACGACGCCTACGTCGAGGGTAACATCGTGGTCATCAGCGCCAAGGTCGCGGGCCACGTGGCCTCCATCCACGTCGACGACAATCGCGCGGTCAAGGCCGGCGACCTCCTGCTCCGGATCGATCCCCGCGACTACGCGGCCAAGCGCGACCAGGCCCGGGCCGCGGTGGCGGTCGCGGCGGCCAGCCAGCAGGCCACCCGCTCCGAGACCCAGCTGACCCGCGAGACCACCGCGGCCCAGGTCGAGGAGGCGCGCGCCGCGCTCGAGTCCGCCCGGGTGGCCGAGCAGGCGGCCCAGTCAGCGGTGGTCGAGACGCGGGCCACGCTCGAGGCCAAGCACGCGGCCACCGCGGCCATGACCGCGGAGGTCACCGGCTGGCAGTCCACCCAGCGCCAGACCGCGCGGGAGAAGGAGCGGATGCGCCGGCTGCTCGAGGGCGGCTTCGTCTCCCAGCGCGACTTCGACCAGGCCGAGATGGCCGCCGCCACCGCGGGCGCCACCCTCGAGGCCACCCAGAAGCGCCTGAGCCAGGCCGAGAAGGAGGCGCAGCAGGCGGAGGCCGCGCTGACCAGCCGGGTCCTCGCGGTCGGCCAGGCCAGGCAGCGCATCAACGAGGCACGGGCCGCGCTCGGGCGGGTGGAGAGCCAGCGACGCCAGGTCATCGTGAAGGAGGCCGAGATCGAGCGCGCGGTGGCCGCGCTCAGCCAGGCGCAGGCCGACCTCGCGTTCGCGGAGCTGCAGCTCTCGCACACCGACGTGCGGGCCCCCGGCGACGGGGTGGTGTCGAAGAAGAGCGTGGAGGTGGGGCAGGTGGTGCAGATGGGCCAGCCCCTGCTCGCGCTGGTGCCGCTCCAGGACGTGTGGGTGGTGGCCAACTTCAAGGAGACCCAGCTCTCCCGGGTGCGGCCCGGGATGCCGGCCACCGTGGAGATCGACACGTTCCCGGGCCAGGTCTTCCACGGCCGCGTCGACTCGCTCAGCGCGGGGACCGGCTCGCGCTTCTCGCTGCTGCCGCCCGAGAACGCGACCGGGAACTGGGTCAAGGTGGTCCAGCGCGTGCCGGTGAAGATCCGCCTGGATCCCCGCGAGCTCAGCACTCCCCACACCCTGCGGGCCGGGATGTCGGCGTACGTCGTCATCCACGTGAAGTAGCGGAGCGCGCGCCGCGGTGGCCGCGACCCCCGACGTCGGTCCGATCTCCGCCCCCCGCAAGTGGGCCATCACGCTCTCGGTGATGGTGGTGGCCTTCATGCAGGTGCTCGACACCAGCGTGACCAACGTGGTGCTGCCGCACCTACAGGGGTCGCTCTCGGCCGGGCTCGAGGAGGTGTCGTGGGTCATCACCTCCTACCTCGCGGCCAACGCCATCATCATCCCGGCCACCGGCTGGCTGGCCGGGGTGCTGGGGCGCAAGCGGTTCTTCCTGATCTGCTGCGTGCTGTTCACGGTGAGCTCGGTGCTGTCCGGCATGGCCCCGAACCTCACCTTCCTGATCCTGGCCCGCATCTTCCAGGGCATCGGGGGCGGGCCGATCATCCCGCTGTCGCAGGCCATCCTGTGGGAGATCTTCCCGCTCGGCCAGCGCGGGCTCGCGATGGCGGTGTGGGGCGTCGGGTTCATGATGGGGCCGATCGTCGGGCCGACCCTCGGCGGCTACATCGCGGACAACTGGTCTTGGCGCTGGATCTTCTACATCAACCTGCCGGTGGGCCTGCTCGGCTTCTTCATGGCGAGCGCGTTCCTCTTCGATCCGCCCTACCTGCGCAAGCCGGCGCGGGTGGACTGGCCCGGGCTCGTGCTGATGGTGCTGGGATTCGGCTGCCTGCAGCTCTTCCTCGACCGGGGTGAGCACGAGGACTGGTTCGACTCCACCCTGATCGTCACCCTCGCGATCGTGGCCGGCGTCGCGCTGGTGGGCTTCGTGGCCCGGGAGCTGCTGGCGGAGCATCCGGTCCTCGACCTGGCCGTGTTCACCGACCGCAACTTCGCGTTCGGGGCCACCTTCATCTCCCTCATCGGGCTCGGGATGTTCTCGAGCATGGTGCTGCTCGCGCTCTACTCCCAGAAGCTGCTCGGCTACGACGCGCTGACCTCGGGGCTGGTGCTCGCCCCCGGGGGCGTCGGCAACATGTTCTCGCTCATCCTGTGCGGCCGGCTGGTGACGCGGGTGGACCAGCGCGTGCTCCTGACCTTCGGCTGCCTGGTCAACGCGCTGAGCCTCTACATGATGTCGAACCTCACCCTCGGGATGGACTACTGGACGCTCACGTTCCCGCGGGTGATCCAGGGCTTCGCGCTCGGCTTCATCTTCGTCCCGCTCTCGACGCTGACGCTCGCGACTATTCGGAAAGACAAGCTTGTCAATGCGACCTCCGCCTACAACGTCCTGCGCAACCTGGGAGGCAGCGTCGGCATCGCGCTCGCCACCACGCTGCTCGCCCAGCGGAGCCAGTTCCACCAGCAGAGCCTGGTGAGCCACGTCACGGTGTGGGACCCCGCGACCCAGGAGCGGCTCGCCCGCTGGACGAGCCACTTCCTGGCCCAGGGCAGCGACGCCTTCACCGCCCAGCGCCAGGCGGTGGCCATGCTCTACCAGGACGCGGTGGGGCAGGCCCAGGTGCTGGCCTACGCGGACGATTTCTGGCTCCTCGCCATCCTCTTCTCGATCGTCCCGCTGTTCCTGCCCCTGATGCGGCGCGTGCGGGTGGAGCCGCCGATGTCGCGGGAGGAGGCGGAAGGCGAGGGGGGCCGCGTGCCGCCGCTGCCCGCCCCGGTCGACTAGAGCTAGTCGCCGCTCCGCACCCCGTAGCCGCGCGGGGTCATGCAGCCGGCGAACTGCAGCCGTCCCGCGTAGCCCATGCCCGCCTGATCGTTGCAGGCCTTGAGATCGGCAGCCACCACCTCCGCCGCGGGCCGCGGCTGGGCCCGGGCGGTGACGTCGACGCCGCCGCCGTTGGTGCTGTAGCTCACGGTGTAGCCCCGGCTGATCAGGCAGGCGTCCTTCATGCGGCCGGAGTGCTCGAACGTGCGCGCGTACTCCTTGCAGTCCGCCCGGTCCTTGGACTCCGCGGTCGAGGCGGCGGGGGCACAGCCGGCGAGGAGGACCAGGGCCCCGAGCGTGGCGAGAGCGGATCGGGTCATGTCGTGTGCCTCCTTGGCATATCATAGAGGCTCGGAGGCCAATCCATGAAGAACGTCGAGATGACCATCGCGGGCAACATCCTCACGATCACCGTCGACCTGACCAAGGAGTTCGGACCCTCCGCCTCCGGCAAGACCATCATCGTGGCCTCGACCGAGGGCAACGTGACGGTGCCGGAGCGCGAGGAGAAGATCGGTCTGAACGTGTACCGGAAGAAGTGACCCGCCCATGAGACCCGAGCCCGAGCATCCGCTGGCCGCGCCCGCGCCCGGCCTCGTCCACCCCTGGCCCGAGCCCCCCGAGGGCGGCGCCAGCATCGTGGTCGCCCCCGGCATCCGCTGGATCCGGATGCCGCTGCCGTTCCAGCTCAACCACATCAACCTGTGGCTGCTCGACGACGGCGACGGGATCACGGTGGTGGACACCGGGGTCGGGCTGCCGCCGACGCGGGCGCTGTGGGAGACGCTCTTCGCCGGCGAGCTCTCCGGCACGCCGATCGTGCGCGTGCTCGTCACCCACTTCCACCCGGATCACATCGGCAACGCCGACTGGCTCGCCCGGCGCTTCGGCGTCGAGCTGTGGTGCCCGCAGGCCGAGTGGCTCATGGCCCAGCTCGCCTGGCAGGGGATGGGCGGCAACGACTCCGAGAAGCGGCTCAACCACTACCGGCGTCACGGGGTGCCGGAGGCGTCGGTGGAGGCCTTCCGCGGGCGGGGCAACCACTTCCGCCAGCTCGTGCCGACGGTCGCGCCGGACTTCCGGGCGGTGCGCGAGGGCGACGTGGTCACCATCGGAGGCCGGGCGTGGCACGCCTTCACCGTGATGGGGCACGCGCCGGAGCACGCCTGCCTCTTCTCGCCCGAGGCCACCGTGCTGATCTCGGGGGACCAGGTGCTGCCCAAGATCACCACCAACGTGAGCGTGTGGCCGGATCAGCCCAACGGCAACCCGCTCAAGCTCTACCTCGATTCGCTCGGCCGGTTCCGCCCGCTGCCGGAGTCGACCCTGGTGCTGCCGTCCCACGGCCTGCCGTTCCGCGGCCTGCACCGGCGGCTCGATTACCTCCAGCACCACCACGACGAGCGGCTCAGCGAGACCATCGACGCGCTCGCGGAGCCCCGCACCGCCCACGAGCTGGTGCCGGTGCTGTTCCGGCGGCAGCTCGACGCGCACCAGCTCGGCTTCGCCATCGGCGAGACGGTGGCGCACCTGCACTTCCTCGAGGCGCAGGGCCACGCCAGCCGCCTCGTCGGCGACGACGGGGTGCACCGCTTCCGGAAGGCCTGAGCGCCGCCCGGTCTCAGGCGTCCGGGCCCGCGTCGAAGCGCAAGCCCATCTTGGTCTTGAACACCTCGAGCGCGTGCGGGTCCACCGCCTCGATCTGCCTCGCGATGGCGGGCGGCAGCCCGATGTCGTTCCGGTCGTTGATGCCGCCGGTGATGACGGTGAGCAGCACGCTGTCCTCGGTGTCGACGTTGCGGAAGCCGCGGTTGACCCCGGGTGGGCACGAGAAGGTGTCCCACCGGTTCAGCACGATCTTCTCGCCCCCGTCGTCGTTCAGCGAGAACTCGATCTTGCCCTCCAGCACGATGAAGGTCTCGAAGGTCTTCACGTGGGCGTGCAGGCACGGGCCCTGGCCGGGCGGCATGATCGAGATGAACATGGTGAGGCCGGCCGCGTTGTAGATCGGCGCGTCGTTGCCGAAGGCGGACTGGGTCCGCTCCAGCACCACCGGCATCAGCTTGCGCGCGAGGATGATGTCCTTGGCCGCCTGCGAGACGGTGGTGTCGTTCTTCATGAACTCCATGGGCTGGAGCGCGGCGAAGCGCCCGGTGCGGTGCTCGATCTCCTCCCGGCTCATCTGGACGGTCTGCATGCGGTCCTCCCCGCGTGGCGCGATGTTGGAGCACTGGACCATAGCACGGCCCGAGCCCGGAGCGGTACCCGCCCGCGTTGACGCCCCCCGGACCGTATGGTAGTGGAGGGGCCCATGGCGATCACGGTCGACGAAGCGGGCGTCGACGTCCTCGACCCGCGGCGACCGGGTCCGCGCTAGCCGTGCGGCTCGAGGGGCGGGTGGCCATCGTGACCGGCGCCGCGCACGGCATCGGTCGCGCCATCGGCGTGGAGCTGGCGCGCGAGGGCGCGCGGGTGTGGGCCTGCGACGTGCGCGCGCCCGAGCTCGCCGCGACGCGCGCGGCGGTGGACTCGGTGCGGCCCGGGACCGGGGAAGCCGCGGTGGTGGACGTGCGCGACGCCCGCGCGGTGGCCGAGTTCGTGGCGCGGGTGGAGGGAGCGGCCGGGCGCGTCGACATCCTGGTCAACACCGCGGGCGGCGTGTCGGGGCAGGTGATGCGTCCGGTCGAGGAGGTCTCGGACGAGGCGTGGCGCGAGATCTTCGCGATCAACCTGGACGGGGCGTTCCACTTCACGCGCGCGGTGGCGCCCGCGATGAAGCGGGCCGGGCGCGGGGCCATCGTGAACATCTCCTCGGGCGCCGGCCGGTCCTACAGCCTCACCGGCATCCAGGCCTACGCGAGCGCCAAGGCGGGCCTGATCGGGCTGACCCGGCAGACCGCGCGCGAGCTGGGGCGTCACGGCATCCGGGTCAACTCGGTCGCTCCCGGCTTCATGCGCACGAACCCGGCCACCGAGCGGCAGTGGGAGGCGATGGGCGCGGGCGGGCAGGCGCGCCTCCTCGACTCGATCGCGCTCGGCCGGCTCGGCGCGCCGGAGGACGTGGCGCGCGCGGTGCTCTTCTTCGTCTCCGACGACGCGGGCTACGTCACCGGCCAGACCATCAGCGTCGACGGCGGGCAGTGGATGCTCGGCTGAGGCGGCGCCCCGGGATCGACCGACGCACCCCGTGCTAGACTGGCGCCCGCATGGCCAACGAGCACGGGCGCCTGCCGAAGGCCGATCCGGATCGGCTCGATCCGGGGCTGCGCCGCCGCCTGGAGGTCTGGCTCGCCAAGGCCTACCGGGACGACAACCTCTTCCTCACGCTCGCGCGCCGACCCGCGGTGCTCGACCTGTTCCTCTCCTGGGTGTCGTTCATCTACGCGGGCGGCTCGAGCCTCGATCCGGGCCTGGTCGAGCTGTGCCGCATCCGTCTGGCCCAGCGCAACCAGTGCGTGCACTGAAGCCTCGCGCGCAGCGCATCGTTGGTGCGCAAGGGGCTCGGGGAGGACGAGGTGCAGCAGGCGCTCGGCGAGCTGGACCGGGCCGCGCTGCCCGCGCGCACCGTCGCCGCGCTGCGGCTCGCCGATTGCCTGAGCGGCGAGAAGCCCGCGGTGGACGACGCGCTCTTCGCCCTGCTGCGCCGGCACTTCGACGAGGGCGAGATCCTCGAGCTGGGCGCCGCGCTCACCGTCGCGTCGGGCTGGCAGCGCTTCATCGAGGCCTTCGGC
>DATJIR010000192.1:0-11070 GCA_035493135.1 Verrucomicrobiia bacterium | reverse complement strand
CGACCGGCGGCCGGGTCGTACGGGACGGGCCGCGCCGCGCCGCGGTCCCACGCCACGCGATGGGCGGGGTGGCCGTCGGGCGAGAGATCGGAGGCGGCGAGCAGCCGGCCGGTGTCCTCGCGCACCAGCAGCGGGCCGTTGGTCCAGTCCCGGACGAAGTCACGGTCGTACCAGCCTTCCGCGAGCATCACCGCGGCCAGCCCGAGGGCGAGCGCGCCGTCGGTGCCGGGACGCACGCGCAGCCACTGGTCGGCGCGGGCGGCCGGGCCGGCGCGCCGCGGGTCGACCACGATCAGCGCGGCGCCGCGCGAGACCGCCTCCGAGACCGCGGTGGCCTGGGCGAGGTAGGCGGTCGACGGGTTGTGGCCCCACAGGAGCAGGCACGAGGCCCGCTCGAAGTCCGGGGTGCCGATGTCCGCGCCGAAGGTGAACGCGGTCGCGTAGTCGCGATGCCACGCGCAGAGCTCCTCGCCCCACACCATGTTGGGGCTGCCGAACGCGCGGATGAGGCGGTTGATCCACGGGAAGCCGTCGGAGACCGCGGTCCCCGCCGGCGTGGTGACCGCGAACGCGACCGCCTCGGGCCCCTCACGCTGGGCGAGCGCGCGCATGCGCTCCGCGGTCCAGTTGAGCGCCTCGTCCCAGGTGATGCGCACCCAGCCCGGGTCGGGATCGCTCCGGGGCCGCGTGCGCCGCATCGGGTGGAGCAGCCGATCGGGCGCGTACACCAGCTCCGGCGCGGCCTGGCCCTTCACGCACAGGTGCCGTCCGGTCGGATGCGACGGATCCGGCTCGACCGCGACCAGCCGGCCGTCCTCCACCACCGAGACGCACCCGCAGCGGGAGCGGCACAGCGCGCAGAAGCCGGGCACCCGCTCGGTGGCCATTCGAGCCGGCTAGCGCGCGGGCGGATTCAGCAGGTAGCGGAGCGCCTCGGTCTGGCCGGGCTGGAGCTCGAGCACGCGACGGAAGGCGTTGAGCGCCTCGCCCTGCTGCCCGCTCTGCCAGTACGCCTTCCCCAGGTCGAGGAGGGCCGAGGCCTGGCCGGGGTCGCGCGTGACGTACTCCTCGAGCAGCCCGATGCCGCCCTTCAGGTCGCCCCCGGCGAGCGCTTGCCGGCCTCCGTCGCGCAGGGCCGCGAGCAGGTCCTGGCGGGTGCCGGCGTCGCCGGCTTGACCGAGGCCGCGCTGGACGGCGGCGAGCGCGTCGGTCCACGAGCCGGCGCTCAGGTGGGCACGCGCCAGGTCCACGTACGCGCGCGCGTCGGTCGGGCTCAGCGTGAGGTAGTCCTTGAGCCGGGTGGCGGCCTCGGGGTACTGGCCGCGGGCGAGCGAATCGCGCCCGCCCTCGAGCAGGGCCTGGGCCAGCACCGGAACCACGTCGCCCTGGCTCGGCGCCAGGCCGAGCGCCTTGCGCGCGCTGTCGATGGCCGGTCCCCACGACTTCTGGGCGATGTAGGTCCGCGCGGTGTAGAGATAGGCCTCCCACGACTTGGGATCGCGGGCGATCACCGCCTGGAACTTGGCGAGCGCGTCCGCGTACTTGCCGGACTGGAACAGCTCCTTGCCCTGGGCGAGCAGCGACTCGATGCTCTCGACCATGCCGAGCGTCGCGCAGCCCGCGACGATCGCGACCACGACCAGCGCGATCAGGGCGAGGGCGCGCCGTCGCATGCGGCGGGCGTTCAGCGCAGGCCGCGCAGGAGGCCGGTGGCCTGGCCGAGCAGTCCGCCCGCGGGCACGGTGCCCTCCGGGGTGAGCCGGTCAACCGCTTGCGGCAGGATCTGGGCCAGCAGCGCGGTCGCGGCCTCGGGCGGCAGCCCCACGCGGGCGGCGAGCTGCTGGACGAGGCCGCTGCCGAGCACGCTCTGGATCTGCTCCGCGCTCACCGGGAGATTCTGGCCGGTGCCGATCCACGACGCGACCACGTCGCCGAGGCCCTTGGCCTGGAACGCTTCCACCAGCCCGCCGAGGCCGCTTCCGCTCGAGCCGCCCAGCGCCTCCATCGCGGCGGTGACCAGTCCCGCGTGCGCTTCGTTGGCGCCGAGCGCGTTGTCGATCGCATCGAAGAGACTCATGATGTCCTCCTGGTGATCGTGCGGCCGTGCACCGGCGATCATGGAAGCGCCACGCCGCCTTGTCAAGGCGGGCACGCTCCGCCTTGACAACCGAGACGGCGCCGCCTACACCTGGGGTCATGAGCGCGCTCTCGTCGGACGCGGTGGCCCGCTATCGTCGTGACGGATTCTACTTTCCGATCCGCGTGTTCTCGGCCGACGAGGCGGGCGAGTATCGCGCCCGCCTGGAGGCGGTGGAGCGGGCCCACGGCGGGCCGCTCCGCGGTCAGCTCCGGCAGAAGGGCCACCTCCTCTTCACGTGGCTCAACCGGCTGATCCGGGATCCGCGCATCCTCGACCCGGTCGAGGACGTTCTCGGCCCGAATCTGCTCTGCTGGAGCTCGAGCTTCTTCGTCAAGGAGGCGCGCGATCCCGCCTTCGTGTCGTGGCACCAGGACGCGACCTACTGGGGATTGAGCGAGCCGGACGTGGTGACCGCGTGGGTCGCCTTCTCGGAGAGCTCCGTCGAGAGCGGCGCCATGCGCATGATCCCGGGGACCCACGCCGGGCAGGTGGCGCATCGCGACACCTTCGCCCGCCATAACCTGCTCTCGCGCGGCCAGGAGATCGCGGTGGAGGTCGACGAGTCCCGCGCGGTCGACGTGGTGCTGCACCCGGGCGAGATGTCGCTACACCACGTGCGCATGTTCCACGGCTCCCCGCCCAACCGCTCGGCCGATCGCCGCATCGGCTACGCGATCCGCTACGTTCCGACCCACGTCCGCCAGCTCTCGGAGGTGCGCGATACCGCGACCCTCGTGCGCGGGGTGGACGAGTTTCACCACTTCGATCTCGAGGAGCCGCCCGCCGCCGACCTCGATCCCGCGGCGCGCGACCGCCACGCCCTGATCATGAAGCGGCAGGGCGAGATCCTGTACCGCGGGACGACCGCGGAGCGCTTCCGCTAGTCAGGGGACGAGGTCGGCGACGGCGATGACAGCCGCCGGCGCCGCGACCGGGGTGATCGTCTCGCCGGCCCGGAGGGTGACGACCGCGCGGTAGCGCCAGCCAAAGGGCGCCCGCGCGTCGGGGCCCGGGTCCCGGTACACCTCGAGCGCGTGGCCCATCAGGTTGACGATCCAGTACTCCGGGACGCGGGCGCGAGCGTAGAGTGCGGCCTTCTCGCCCCGGTCCAGCGCGAGGCTCGAGTCGGCAACCTCCACGACCATCACCGCGCCGGCGGGATGCGCGTGCGGATAGTCGCGAAAGCTCCCCGGTACCACGCTGACATCGGGCTCGGGCTCCGACTCCTCGTCGAGGGCGATCGGGAGCTGCCCGCGGACATCCCAGCCCGATGCGAAGGCGGCGCGCAGCGCCTCCTCCACCATGCGAACCGCCATGGCGTGGCGTCCGCCCTGCGGCTCCCGCACCACCAAGAGCCCGCCCAGCAGCTCGATGCGCTCACCGGCCGCGAAGATCCCGTGCTCGACGAGGCGGTCGTACTCCCCGCGGGTCCACCGCCTGCTGCGCACCGCCTCGCTCATGTCTCGACGGTATCGCTCGGCCGGAGCTCGGTCAACGTGTCGAAAAGAAGACGGTCGTCGGCGATGGTATGCTCTGCACCATCCCTTCGGAGGTGGGCGCATGAGCGGATCGGACGAACGCGAGATCTACCGGGTGGTGTGGCCGCGCGGGGCGCGGACCGTGCAGGCCGCCGACGTCGCTCCGCGGCTCTCCACGCTCGAGGGCAAGACGATCGGCCAGCTCTGGGACGATCTCTTCCGCGGCGACGAGATCTTCCCGATCCTCGAGGAGGAGCTCGCGCGCCGGTTCCCCGGCGTCCGCTTCGTCCGCTACGACACCTTCGGCTCGACCCACGGCCGCCACGAGCAGCGGGTGCTCGCGGAGCTGCCCGAGATGCTGCGGCGCCACGAGGTGGACGCGGTCATCTCGGGGATGGCCTGCTGAGGGAGCTGCACGCCCGCCGTGCTGCGGGCAAGTGCGGTGGTCGAGCGGGCCGGGGTGCCGACCGCGTCCCTGGTCTGCGAGGGCTTCCTCGGACAGGCCGCCACCACCTCCACCGGGCTCGGGCTGCCCGGCCTGCCCACCGCGCTGGTGCCGGGCCACGTCGACGTGCAGAGCGCGGAGGAGCTGCGGGCGAACGTGGCCTCGGTCACGGTGGACGCGGTGATCCGCAATCTCACCGAGGCGCCCGCCCGGGCGGGCGGCGCGGTGGTGGAGCCGGCGCCGGCCGACATCGTCTTCGAGGGGACCTTCGACGAGGTCAACCGGTTCTACTACGAGAACGACTGGAGCGACGGCCTCCCGATCGTGCCCCCGACGCCCGACCGCGTCGCCCGGTTCCTGCGCTTCTGCGACCGGCCGGCCCAGACCGAGCTGGGCGTGCTGCTGCCCGACAAGCGCCGCGCCACCGTCTGGAACGTGGCGGTCAACGGGGTGATGGCGGGCTGCCGCCCGGAGTACATGCCGATCCTGGTCGCGCTGGCGGAGGCGATGGCCGACCCGCGCTACGGCGTGGAGCACAGCGGCAACACCCCCGGCGCCGAGACCCTGATCATCCTGAACGGGCCCCTCATCAAAGAGCTCGGGTTCAACTACGAGCAGGGCGCGCTGCGCGACGGCGTCCAGGCCAACACCACGATCGGGCGCTTCTGGCGCCTGTATCTCCGTAACGTCGCCGGCTTCCTCCACCACCGCACCGACAAGGGCACCTTCGGCAACACCTGGCGGGTGGTGCTGGCCGAGAACGAGGACGCGCTGCGCCGCATCGGCTGGCCCACCATCGCGGCGGACGAGGGCGTGCCCGGCGGCAACGCGGTCACGATCTCGCGCTACACCGGCGGCGGCGTCATCGCCTCGGTGTTCGGCAACCGTCCAGAGCAGATGCTGCCGTACCTGGCCGACGCCATCGTGGGCAAGGTCGGCTGGGAGCTGCTCTTCACCGTCGGCATGGGCGTGGGCAGCCAGCGGCCGCTCTTGATCCTGAGCCCGATCCTGGCCGAGACCCTGGCCCGGGGCGGGCTCGACAAGGCGGCGCTCAAGCAGCGGCTCTTCGAGCTGGCCCGCATCCCGGCCGCGAAGTTCGAGCGCTACGTGGGGGAGTGGACCAACTTCGTGCCGGGGCGGCCGAGCCTGGCCGAGCTGGTGAAGTCGGGGCAGATCCCGGCCGTCTTCGCCGAGTCCGAGGACCCGGAGCGCCTCGTGCCCATCGTCTGCCGCGCCGAGGACCTGATGGTGGCGGTGAGCGGCGATCCGTTGCGCACCAACGCCTACGCCTTCGCCCACAACGGCATCCTGGGCTATCCCACGACGAAGCCGGTCCGCCTCCCCGCGGGATGGGCCGCCCTGCTGCGCGAAGCCCGCGCGCGATAGCCGGCGGCGCCGAGAGCCGCCGGCCGATGGATTCGGTCTGGGTGCTGCTGCCGTCTGGGCAGCGGGCCTCGGGGGAGTGGATCGACGATACCTTGCGGGCGCGCGCGGCGGAGAAGGGGCTGCTCGCGCGCAGCCCGCGCGCGGGGGAGTTCCCGCGCCAGCGTGTGGAGCTGATCCGCGACGGCGACCCGGTGGCCGCGGTGAACCGCCTCTACCAGGAGCGCGGGTGGACCGACGGGCTGCCGATCGTCCCGCCCACCCTCGGGCGGGTGGACGCGATGCTGGCCGAGAGCCCGCTCGAGCGCCACGTGATCCTGGGCGACGTGGAGCCGCTCGGCGGCGTGGCGACGGTGGAGAAGGTCGCGGCCAACGCGGTGATGGCGGGCTGCGAGCCGCCCTGCTTCCCGGTGGTGCTGGCCGCGGTGCAGGCCGTCCTCGATCCCGCGTTCAACCTGCGCGGCGTGCAGACCACCGACGAGAACGTGGCGCCGCTGCTCGTGGTGAGCGGGCCGGTCGCGGCCCGGATCGGGGTCAACGCGGCGTGGGGCGCCCTCGGCCCCGGCTGGCCCGCCAACGCGACGATCGGCCGTGCGCTGCGCCTCGTCATGCACAACCTGGGAGGCGGCTGGCCCGGGGCCGTCTCGTTCGCGGGGCTGGGCCAGCCGGGCCGCTACACCCTGTGTCTGGCCGAGCGAGACGACACGCCGTGGCCGCCGCTGCACGTCGAGCTCGGCTACCGCCCCGATCAGAGCGCGGTCACCGTGTTGCGCGCCGAGACCGTGATCAACGTCACCGGCGGCCTCGACGAGCTGGCGAGCGTGATGGGCTCGGCCGCCTCGCTCTTCGGCATCCTGCACTCCGGCAAGCCCGGGGTGATCCTCTCGCCGTTCACCGCCCGGCGGCTGGCCGGGGAGGGCTGGACGCGCGCCTCCGTGCGGGAGGAGCTCTTCGCGCGCGGCCGGCTCGCGGCCGAGACCTGGCGGCGCTCGTGGATCCACGCCACCGCGCGCGCGAGCGACTGGCCCGACTGGGCGCGGGCGGCGGCCGAGAGTGGCTCGATCCCGGCGGTGCGCGAGCCGGACGACATCACGCTGATCGTGGCCGGCGCGGATCTGCCGATACCCCAGCACGCTTACTGCCCGTCGTGGGGCTACCCGCCCTGCCGGGTCACGCGCGAGATCATCGGTCCGGCCGGGTGCCCTTGACGCCGCGCCCCCGGGAGGCGCAGCATGGTCTCCGTCCGGAGACCCTCTCAATGACCAGCCCCTTCGTGCCCGGCCCAGCGGTGCGCATCGCCGGGGCCCCGGGCGGTCCGCTCGCGGGCCTGACCTTCGCCGCCAAGGACCTGTTCGACATCGCCGGGCATCCGACCGGCGGGGGCAATCCGGACTGGGCGCGGGCGCATCCCGTCCCCACGCGTCACGCCTGGGCCGTGCAGCGTCTGCTCGACGCGGGTGCGACCCTGATCGGAAAGACGATCACCGACGAGGTCTCGCTCGGCATCCTCGGCGAGAATCCCTTCGACGGCACGCCGCTCAACCCGAAGGGCCCGGACCGCGTGCCCGGAGGCTCCTCGTCGGGCTCGGCCTCGGCGGTGGCCCAGGGGCTCTGCGACACCGCGCTCGGCACCGACACCGGAGGGTCGGTGCGCGTGCCGGCCAGCTTCTGCGGGCTCTACGGCATCCGGCCGACGCACGGCCGGCTCGATCTGGGCGGCATGATGCGCCAGGCGCCCAGCTCCGACACCACCGGGTGGTTCGCCCGCGACGCCGACACCTTCGCGCGGGTCTCCGAGGTGCTGCTGGGCGAGCCGGCGGCGGCGGAGCTGCCGACGCGCCTCGTGGTGGCCGCCGACGCCTTCGGCCTCGCCGACGACGAGACCGCGGCGGCGCTGCGGCCGATGGTGTGCCGGCTGTCGGCCCTGGTGCGGGACGTGCGCGAGGAGCTCCTGGCCCCGCCCGGCCTGTCGGTCTGGGCCCGCGCGCAGCGCACGCTGCAGTCCTACGAGGCGTGGGTGACCTTCAAGGACTGGATCGATCGCGAGAACCCGCGCATGGCCTGGAGCGTCGCGCGCAACCTGGCGCTGGCCGCCGCGATCTCGGAGCCGGAGCGGGAGTGGGCGGCGCTGACCCGCGCGGAAGCCCGTGCGCGCCTCTCGTGGCTGCTGCGGCCCGGCACGATCCTGTGCCTGCCCACCACCCCGTTCCCCGCGCCCCGCAAGGGCCTGCCGCTGCCGATCCTCTCCCCGCTGCGCGTGCGCATCACCTGTCTGGCCGCGCACGGAGGCCTGACCGGGGTGCCGCAGGTGAGCATCCCCGGCGCGCACGTGGCCGGGCTGCCGGTCGGCCTGTCCATCCTGGGCGCGCGCGGCACCGACGCCACGCTGGTGGCGGTCGCGAAGGCCATGGAGTGCGGCCGGTGACCGAGGTGCCGGCCGACCTGACCCCCAATCGTCCGGATATCGTGGCCGAGGTGCGGGAGCTCTTCGAGCGCTACGAGCGGGCGCTCGTCGACAAGGACGTCGACGTCCTGGACGCCACCTTCTGGGACAGCCCGCACACCATCCGGTACGCGCTGCACGAGAACGGGTACGGCTTCGCCGAGATCCACGCGCACCGGATGGCGCGCCCGCCGGGGCCGGGCATCAAGGAGCGGCGCATCCGCCTCGAGATCCTCACCCTCGGGCGCGACCTCGCCACCGTGAACCTCGAGTTCAAGGTGCGCGGTCGCGACCTGATCGGCCGGCAGAGCCAGACCTGGGTCCGCTTCCCCGCCGCCGGCTGGAAGGTGATCGCCGCTCACGTCTCCACCATGAACGAGGGCCCGCTCTGGCCATGACGACTCCTTCGCCGTCCACCCGCGCCCTGGCCGCCGACGTCGATCCGGTGCGCTTCGAGGTCATCCGCAATGCGCTCCTCGCGATCACCGAGGAGATGGGGGCCACGCTCCGGCGCGCCGCCTACTCCACCAACATCAAGACCCGCGGCGATTTCTCGTGCGCGTTCTTCGATCGCGACCTGCGCACCATCGCCCAGGCCTTCGCCCAGCCGTCGCACCTGGGCTCGCTCGCCCACATCGTGCCGCGGGCCATCGCGACCTACGGGGCCGAGCGCCTGGCTCCGGGCGACGGCATCCTGATCAACGACCCGTACCTGGGCGGCGTGCACCTGAACGACATCACGCTGATCACGCCCGTGTTCCACGAGGGGGCCCTCTTCGGCTTCGTGGCCAACATCGCGCACCACGTCGACGTGGGCGGCGGCGCCCCGGGCAGCATCGGGGTGTCGAGCGAGATCTACCAGGAGGGGCTGGTCATCCCGCCGGTCCGATTCGTGAAGGGCGGCCAGATCGACCGCGACCTCTTCGCGATGATCCGCTCGAACTTTCGCGGCACCCGCGAGATCTCGGGCGACTTCCGCGCCCAGACCGCGGCCAACCGCCTGGGGGCGCAGCGCATCGAGGCGCTCGCCGCGCAGCACGGCGGCGCGCTGCTGGCCCACTACCTCGACGAGCTGCTGCGCTACACCGAGCGGCGCACCCGGGCCGCGTTCGCCGAGTTCCCGGACGGCCGCTTCACCGCCGACATGCTCATGGACGGCGACGGGGTGACCGACCAGCCGGTGCGGCTCGAGGCGACGGTGACCATCGAGGGCGGCCGCCTGTCGGTGGATCTCACCGGCTGCGACGACCAGCGCAAGTCGCCGACCAACGCCACGTCGTCGCAGACCTACTCCGGCGTGGTCTACGTGCTCAAGTGCCTGATCGACCCGGACATCCCGGTCAACGACGGCTTCTACCGCCTGATCGATATCCGGAGCCGGCCCGGCTCGGTCGTCCACGCCCAGCATCCCGCCGCGGTGGCCGCGGGCTGGGAGATCGCGATGCAGCTCTGTGATCTGCTGTTCAAGGCGCTGGCCCCCGCGCTGCCGGATCGCGTGGTCGCGGGCACCAAGGGCTGCGTGTGCAACATCGCCTTCGGCGGAGTGAGCCCGGTCAGCGGCGAGTACTTCACCTACTACGAGACCATCGCGGGCGGCTACGGGGCCACCCTCACCACCGACGGCATGGACGCGGTGCAGGCGCACTTCCAGAACACCGAGAACGCGCCGGTCGAGGAGACCGAGGCCAACTACCCGGTCCGCATCCTGCGCTACGCCCTGATCGAGAACTCGGAGGGCGGCGGGCGTCACCGCGGCGGGCTCGGGGTGCGGCGCGACTATGCGTTCCCCGGGCACGCCCCGAGCTTCTCGATCCTCTCCGACAAGGCCCGCCACGCGCCGTGGGGGCTCTTCGGCGGCGGCGCGGCGCGGCCCGCGAAGTACATCCTGAACCCGGACACGCCGGCGGCGCGCGAGCTGCCCTCCAAGATCACCTTTCAGCTGGCGCCCGGCGACGTGGTGAGCGTGCAGACCCCCGGTGGCGGCGGGACCGAGGCGGCGCTCGAGCGGGACCCGACACGGGTGGCCGCCGACGTGGCCCAGGGCAAGATCTCGCCGGCGCGCGCGCGCGCCGTCTACGGCGTGGTCGTGGACGCGGTCACCCAGGCCCTCGACGCGGCCGCCACCACCGCCGCGCGCGCAACGGCATGACCACCTGGCGCGTCGGCATCGACATCGGCGGCACGTTCACCGACGCCGCGCTCGTCGACGGGGAGACCGGCCAGGTGCGGGTGGTGAAGGTGCTCACCACCCCGGAGGCCCCGGCGGTGGGCTTCATGGGCGCGCTCGAGCGGGGCCTCGCCGAGTGCGGGGCCGGGGGCCGCGACCTGGCCGCGGTGGTGCACGCCACCACGGTGGCGACCAACGCCATCATCGAGGGCAAGACCGCGCGCGTGGGCATGCTGGTGACGCGCGGCTTCCGCGACATCCTGGAGATCGGGCGGCAGATCCGCTCGCGGCTCTACGACGTGCACCTGCAGAAGCCGGCCCCCCTGGTCCCGCGCCGATGGAGCCTCGAGGTCAGCGAGCGCCTCGACGCCGACGGCGCGGTGCTCGAGCCGCTCGACGAGGGAGAGGTGCGCGCGGCGGTGCGCCGGCTGCGCGCCGAGGCGGTCGAGGCGGTGGTGATCTGCTTTCTCCACTCCTATCTGAATCCGGCGCACGAGCGCGCCGCCGCCGCGATCGTGCGGAAGGAGATGCCCGAGGCCTGGCTGTCGGTCTCCTCCGAGGTGTGCCCCGAGTTCCGCGAGTACCTGCGGGGCAGCACCGCGGCGGTGAACGCGGCGGTGATGCCCATCGTGTCGCGCTACGTGGACGCGCTCGAGTCGCGGCTCGCCGCCCTCGGCGCCACCGCGCCGTTCTACGTGATGCAGTCCAACGGCGGGGTCATGACGTCGGCCTCGGCCAAGGAGCGGCCGGTCTACATGGTCGAGTCCGGGCCCGCCGCGGGCGTCATCGCGGCGGGGGCGGTGGCCGCGCCGTACCGCTACGCCAACGTCCTCTCGTTCGACATGGGGGGGACCACCGCCAAGGTCGGCCTGATCCAGGACGGGCGGCTGCGGCTCTCCACCGAGATGGAGGTGGGCGCGCAGGCGGTGACGCCGCTGGGCGAGGGGCGCGGCGGCGGCTATCCGGTGCGCACGCCGGTGATCGACCTCGTCGAGGTGGGCGCGGGCGGAGGCA
>DATJIR010000191.1:0-15105 GCA_035493135.1 Verrucomicrobiia bacterium | reverse complement strand
CGGCTGGCGTGGCTCGACCCCTTCGAGGAGGCGGGGTGGCCCTACGCGATCGCGATCGCGGGCGAGGCGGCCCGCAAGGGGTTCGACGAGGTCCAGCTCGACTACCTGCGCTTCCCCACCGAGGGGCACCTCGCGGCCGCGCGCTACCGGCGAGCGAACACGACGGCCGGCCGCGAGCAGGCCGTCGCCGCGTTCCTCGAGCACGCCCGCGCCGCGCTCCAGCCGACCGGCACCCGGCTGGCCGTCGACGTGTTCGGCTACACCGCGTTCAATCTCGACGACACGGGCATCGGCCAGCGCCTCGAGACCCTGGCGCCGCGGGTGGACGTCCTGTGCCCGATGGCGTATCCGTCGAGCTATCATCTCGGCATTCCGGGCTACCGGAACCCGGTCGCCCACCCGTACGAGATCGTCTTCGAGACCGTCCGGCGAGCCCGCGAGCGGACCGCAGGCACTCCGGTCCAGGTCCGGCCGTGGATCCAGAACTTCCGCGACTATGCCTTCGATCACCGCCCGTTCGAGGCGGCGGAGGTCCAGGCCCAGACGAGAGCGGCGCTCGACGCGGGGGCCAGCGGCTGGATGCTCTGGAATCCCCAGAACCGCTACACGGTCGAGGCGCTCGACCCCAAGCCCCCGCTCCGGTAGTCCGGCGCGCGAGCGCTCCGGGCTCCTCACGTCAATGGCGGCCGGGGGCCGCCGCGGCGAGATAGTCCACGCAGGCGTCGAGCGTGGCGAGCCGGGGATAGTCGGCCTCGGGAATCTCCACCTGGAGCGCCGCGTGCAGCGCGATCACGAAGTTGAGGTGGTCCATGGAGTCGAGATCGAGCTGGTCGCGGAACGGCACGTCGGGGGCCAGCGTGGCCGGGTCGGCCTCGGGCGCGATCTCGCCGAGGGTGCGCAGCACCGCGGCCCGGATCTCCTCGCGGGTCACAGCCGGCCCGGCTCCTGCAGCAGGCGGTCCACCGCGGCCAGGAAGAGCCCGCCCCGGTGGCCGTCGCTCACCCGGTGGTCGGCGGAGAGCGTGGCGGTGACGACGGGACGGGCGACGACCTGTCCGTCCACGACCCACGGGCGCTCGACGATCTTGCCGAAGCCCACGATCGCCACCTGCGGCGGGAAGATGATCCCGAAGGCGCTCTCCACGCCCTGCTCGCCGAGGCTGGTCACGGTGATGGTCGGATCGGAGAGCTCCGAGCTCCGGAGCCCGCCGCTCCGCGCGCGCTGGACGAGATCGCGGAAGCCTCGCATGAGATCGCCCAGGCTCGTGCCCGCGGTGTCGTGGAGCGCCGGGGCGACGAGGCCCCCGCCTCGGAGCGAGATCGCCACCCCGACGTGCACGGCCTCGCTCCGCACCGGCTCGCTCCCCCGCCAGACCGCGTTGAGCTCGGGCACGTCCCGCAGCGCGAGCGCCACCGCCTTGATGAGCAGCACGCCGTAGAGGAGCCGGTCCGGGACCGGCCGCCTGAGGTTCTCCTCGGCGAGCCAGATCATCGCCCGGTGCATGTCGATCGTGGTGGCGAGGTAGTAGTGGGGGATCTCGCGCTTGGAGCGCGCCATGGCGGCCCCGATGGCCTGCCGCGCCCGGGCCTGCCGGTCGAGCGGCGCGCGCGGCTTCTCGGCGGGCGCCGCGGCCCGCGCGGCCGCGGCCTGCTCGACGTCCTCGCGCCGGATCGAGCCCCCGGGCCCCGTGCCGCGGACGCTCGCGGGATCGATCCCCAGCTCGATGGCGCGCTTCCTCGCGAGCGGCGAGAGCCGGACCCGGTCGGACGGGGCCGCCGCCGGCGCGACCGCGCGCCGCACCGGCGCGACGGCCGGGGCCGGCGGCGGCGCCGTCGCGGGAGCAGGGGCCGCCGCCGGGGTCGTCTCCCGGACGATCGCGAGCACCGCGCCGGTGGGCACCGTGGCGCCCGGCTGCACGATGATCTTCTCGAGCACGCCGGGCGTGAAGACCTCGATGTCGATCAGCCCCTTGTCGGTCTCGACCACCGCGATGGTGTCGCCCCGCGCGAGCGCGTCGCCGGGCCGCTTGCGCCACTCGACGAGCGTGCCGGCGCTCATGTCCGCGGTCAGGATCGGCATCAGGAACTCAGCCATGGGTGACCAGCATCTCCCGGACCGCCTCCACGATGGCCGGCACCTGCGGCAGCGCCGCGTCCTCCATGTGCTTGGCGTACGGCATCGGCACCTCGGCGCTGCACACGCGCGCGACCGGCGCGTCCAGGCCGTAGAATCCGCCCTCCATGATCCGGGCGCTCACCTCGGCCGCGAGGCTCCCGCTGCGCCAGCCCTCGTCCACGATCACCGCCCGGTGGGTCTTGGCCACCGAGGCGAGCACCGTCTCGGTGTCGAGCGGCCGGAGGGTGCGCAGGTCGACCACCTCGGCCTCGACGCCGTCGCGGGCCAGGAGGTCGGCGGCCTGCAGCGTCGTGCCGAGAGTCCCGCCGTAGGTGATCAGGCTCACCGCGTCGCCGGGGCGCCGCACCAGGGCCCGGCCGATCTCGGCGGGCCCGGCCTGCTCGTCGACCTCCCCTTCCACCGGATAGAGCGTGGCGTGCTCGAAGATGAACACCGGATCCGGGTCGCGCAGGGCCGCGAGCACGAATCCCCGGGCGTCCGCCGCGACCGCGGGGGCCACGATCTTGATCCCCGGGACGTGGGCGAGCCAGCCCTCGAGGCTGTGCGAGTGCTGGGCCGCGAGCTGTCGGCCACCGCCGGTGGTCATGCGCACCACGAGCGGCACGCTGAGCTGCCCGCCCGACATGTGCCGCAGGGTGGCCGCGTTGTTGACGATCTGGTCCAGGGCCAGCAGGCAGAAGTTGACGGTCATGATCTCCACGATGGGCCGCATGCCGCCGAGCGCGGCGCCGATGCCGGCGCCGAGGAAGGTGTTCTCGGACAGCGGGGTGTCGCGCACCCGCTCGGGCCCGAACTCCGCGAGCAGGCCGTAGCTGACCTTGAAGGCGCCGCCGTAGCCGCCCACGTCCTCTCCCATCAGGAACACGCGCGGATCTTCCCGCATCGCCTCGCGCATCCCCGAGCGGATCGCGTCGCGGTAGGTCATCGTGGTCATGGCGTCTCCGTGTAGACGTCCCGGGTCAGGTCCTCCACCGGCTCCCAGGGCCCGGCCTCGGCCTCGCGCACCGCCTCCTCGATCGCTCCGCCGACCGCGGTCTCGAGCGCGGCCAGGTCGGCCTCGCTCACGAGCCCCTTCTCCTGCAGCCGCGCGGTGAACAGCGCGATCGGGTCGCGTCGCTTCCACTCCGCGACCTCCTCCTTCCCGCGGTAGAGCTCGGGATCGGCGGTCGAGTGGGCGCGGAAGCGATACGTCCGCAGCTCCAGCAGGAAGGGACCGTCCCCGCGCCTCACGTGCGCGGCGGCCCGCCGCGTCGCGTCCTCCACCGCCACCACGTCCATGCCGTCGGCGGCCTCCGACGGCATGCCGTAGGCGTCGGCCTTGCGCCGGATGTCGGGCTGCGCCTGGTGGCGGGCCAGGGCGGTGCCCATCGCGTAGAGGTTGTTCTCACACACGAAGAGGACCGGCAGCTTCCACAGCGCGGCCAGGTTCAGCGACTCGTGGAACTCGCCCTCGGCCACCGCCCCGTCGCCGAAGAAGCACGCGGTCACCCGCGCGCGGGACTGGAGCTTGTCCGCCAGCGCCAGGCCCACCGCGACGGGCAGCCCGCCCCCGACGATGGCGTGGCCGCCGTAGAAGCGCCGCGCCACGTCGAAGAAGTGCATGGAGCCGCCGCGCCCCCGGCTGCAACCGTTGGCCTTGCCGTACATCTCGGCCATCAGCGCGCCGGCCGGAATCCCGCGCGCCAGCGCCTGGCCGTGCTCGCGGTAGGTCGCCACGACCCCGTCGTCCGGCCCGAGCGCCTGCATGGCTCCCACCGCCACCGCCTCCTCGCCGATGTAGAGGTGGAGGAAGCCGCGGATCTTGCCCACGGTATAGAGCTCGGCGGCCTTCTCCTCGAAGCGCCGGATGAGGAGCATCTGGCGGAGCAGGGCCAGCGCGTGCGAGCGATCGAGGGCGGCCGGGGCGCTCATCGCTCCGTGTCCGCGCCCTCGAGCGTCGAGGTGTCGCCCTCGGGCAGGCCCAGCTCGCGCGCCTTGAGCAGGCGGCGCATGATCTTCCCGCTCCGCGTCTTGGGCAGGCTCGGCTGGAACTCGATCTCCTTGGGGGCCACCACCGCGCCGAGGCGGATACGGGCGAAGGCGAGCAGGTCGCGGCGCAACGCCTCGGTGGGCTCGTAGCCGTCCTTGAGCGAGACGAAGGCCTTGACCACCTCCATCGCCACCGGGTCCGGCTTGCCGATCACCCCGGCCTCGGCGACCGCCCGGTGCTCCATCAGCACGCTCTCGACCTCGAACGGGCCGATGAGGTGCCCGGAGCTCTTGATCACGTCGTCGGCGCGCCCGACGAACCAGAAGTAGCCGTCGCGGTCCCGCCGGGCGAGATCGCCCGTGAGATACCAATCTCCGACGAAGCACTTCCGGTAGCGCGCCGGCTCCTGCCAGTAGCCGCGGAACATCGAGGGCCAGCCGGGACGGAGCGCCAGCTCCCCCTGCAAGTCGGGCTCCTCGACGACCTCCACGCGGTCCTCCCCGATTCGCCGGACGATCGCCGCCTCGACGCCGGGCAGTGGCCGGCCCATGGAGCCGGGACGGATGTCCATGGCCGCGTAGTTGGCGATCATGATCCCGCCGGTCTCGGTCTGCCACCAGTTGTCGTGGAACGGCCGGCCGAAGGCCTCTTGCCCCCACACCACCGCCTCCGGGTTGAGCGGCTCGCCCACGCTCGCGAGGAAGCGCAGCGCCGCGAGATCGTACTTGCGGACGAGATCGACTCCGGTCTTCATCATCATCCGGATGGCGGTCGGCGCGGTGTACCAGACGGTCACGCGCTGGTCCTGCAGGATGCCGTACCAGCGGGCGGCGTCGAACTCGGCCTCGTCCACGATGCTGGTGATCCCGCAGGTGAGCGGGGCGATGATCCCGTAGGACGTCCCGGTCACCCAGCCCGGGTCGGCGGTGCACCAGAAGACGTCCTCCGGATGGAAGTCGAGCGCGAGGCGGCCCGTGACGTGGTGGGCGACGACCGCCTCGTGGACGTGCACCGCGCCCTTCGGCTTGCCGGTGGTGCCGCTGGTGAAGTGCAGCAGCGCCACGTCCCCGGGATCGGTGGGCTCGATCGCGAAGCGCCCCTCGGCCCCGGCCATCAGGGTGTGGTAGTCGTGGGTGCCGGGCACGCTCGTGGGACCGTGGTCGTCGCCGACCAGGAGCACGTGCTCCAGGTCCGGCAGGGCGGCCCGGATGCCGGCGATCTTGCGCCGGTAGAGCGACTCGGTGGTGACGAGCACGCGCGCCTGGCCGGTCGTCATCCGGACCCGGATGGGCTCGGGCCCGAACGCCGAGAACATCGGGCAGAACACGCTGCGGTTCTTCAGCGTGCCGAGCGCGGCGACGTACAGCTCCGGGATGCGCCCGGCCAGGACGTAGACCCGGTCGCCCGCGCCGACCCCGAGCGATCGCAGGACATTGGCGAAGCGGCCGGTCAGGTCCGCGAGGCGCGCGTACGTGTAGTCCGCGATCTCGCCGCGCTTGCCGAGCCAGCGAAGCGCGAGATGCTCGCCGCGGCCGGGCGCCAGGTGCCGGTCCACCGCCTCGTAGGCGATGTTCAGCCCTCCGCCCGCGGGAAGGCCGTCGAGCTCGGCCCGGGCCGTCTTCCACGTGAAGGCGGCCCGTGCCGCCTCGTAGCTCGACAGATTCGGCGAGACGGGCCCCGGCTGGCTCGACTTCCGGATCGGCTCCCAGGTCACGCTCGGCCCCGTCTCCCTTCACCGAAGATCTGTGGCACGCGTGAGATAGAGCAACCGAGGTGCCAATGGGACCACCGCCGGAACTCGCGCCGAATCAGCGGTTTGCGGGCGGCCCGCACGGCTGGCCGGCGGCACGGCGGGAGGCGCCGCCCCAGGTCGGGGCGGCGCGGTCCCACCGGAGCCGAGCTTTCAGCGCGCGAGCTGCACGAAGCGGCGGATCGAGAAGCCGAAGAGGGCGAGTCCGAGCAGGAGGATCCCGACCACGTCCGGCCAGACGTACGCGAGGCCGTTGCCCTTGAACAGGACCTGATAGCCGAAGTCCACGTAGTGGCGGACCGGGGACAGCAGGCCCGCGTAGCGCAGGAACGGCCCCATGCTCTCGGGCGGGCTGAAGGCGCCCGAGAGCAGCATCATCGGGTACAGGATCAGGAGCAGGAGCAGCATGGCCTGACCCAGGTTCCGGGTGAAGACGGCGATGGCCAGGCCGAGGCTCGCCATGGCGAACACGTAGACCACGGAGACGGCATAGAAGAGCACGACGCTCCCGCGGATGGGGGTCCCGAATATGCCGTGCACGATGCCGAACACCGACCCGAGCGCGGCCACCGGCACCAGGGCGACCACCGGGACGACCTTGGCCGCGAACAGCTCCCAGGGCCGCAGGGGGCTCACCAGCAGATGCTCCACGGTGCCGTGCTCGCGCTCCCGCACCATCGCGGCGGCGGCCAGCAGCATGGCGATCATGGTCACCTGGTTCAGGACCTCCAGCAGGCCCGAGAACCAGGTCTCGTCGAGATTCGGGTTGTACTCCACGCGGATGCGGGCCTCCACCTGGGGCACCGCCGCCCGCGCGCCGGAACCGAGCCGCTCCTCGAGCAGCTCCCCGCTGTAGCGA
The DNA here is from genome assembly GCA_035493135.1 of Verrucomicrobiia bacterium. GTDB lineage: Bacteria > Methylomirabilota > Methylomirabilia > Rokubacteriales > CSP1-6 > CAMLFJ01. The sequence continues at coordinate 8,391 of DATJIR010000191.1, read as the reverse complement.
CCGGCGATGGCGGCGATGTGGGCCCCCGCGATCGTGGCCGACGTCGACTGGCTGCCGTCCGAGATCACCTGAAAGCGAGCGCCCCCCCGGTGAGCCCGGCGCTCGAAATCCGGCGGGATGACGATGGCGAGACTGGCGCGCCCGCCGTCGAGCCACTGAACCAGCTCGGCATCGCTCGCCGCGTAGCCGACGATCTTGAAGTATGGAGCGCGGAAGCGGGAGACGAGCTCGCGGCTCTCCGGGCTACGGGAGAGGTCGAGCACCAGCACCGGGTAGTTGTGCAGCTCGGCGCCGATTCCGTGGCCGCCGGTGTAGACGGCACCCGTGAAGGCCCAGATCACGAACAACAAGATCGGCACGTCCCGGAGGAGCTGGCTCAGCTCCTTCCGGATCATCGCGGCGAGGCGACTGACCATCACCCGACCCGCTTGCGGAGGGCCAGCCAGGCCGCCCCGTAGACGATCACGCAATAGAGCATCAGCATGAGCAGGCTCGGCACGTACGGGGCGACGCCGCCGCCCTTGAGATAGTTGCCCCGGACCACGTCCATGAAGTACGTCGCCGGGATCAGGCGACTCACGAATCGGCCCACTGCGTCCAGGCTCGCGGCCGGCGTGAAGATGCCGGAGAAGGTGAAGGCCGGCGCCACCGCGCCGAGGAACGTGGCCAGCATGGCCGCGAGCTGGGTCCGCGTCAGCGTGGAGATCATCAGGCCGAGACCCACCGTGCACGTGGAGTAGAGCAGCGCGCCCACCGAAAGGATCCACGCCGCGCCCACGAAACGCACCCGGAAGAGCCAGAGGCTGGCCGCGAAGATCAGGAGGAAGTCGAGGAAGGATACCGTCACGTACGGCAGCGCCTTGCCGGCCAGGATCTCCCACCGTCCGGCCGGCGAGCAGTAGAGGTTGAGGATGGTGCCGCTCTCGCGCTCCCGCACGATCAGGAGCGCGCTGAGCAGCGGCGGGAAGATCATGAGGATCACGACCAGCATGCCCGGCACGATGAAGTTCTTGCTCTCGAGCGTGGGGTTGTACCACACGGCCAGCTCCATCGAGACGGGCCAGAGCTGCGCGTCGCCCGCGCCCCGTCGGGCCAGATACTCCCGCAGGAGCCGCTGGTTGTAGAGGGCGTTGATCGCTTCCACGTACCCCGCCCCGATCTGCCCGCGGGTGGGAAACGAGCCGTCGACCGTCACGCCCACCGCGGTGGACTCCCCGGCGCTCAGGGCGCGCCCGAAGTCGGGCGGGATATCGATGACGACCCGGGCGCGTCCCGATCGCACCCACTCCCGCCCCTCGTCGGGGCCGTCGAGCACGCCGACGAGCCGGAAATACTCGGAGTGGACCAGGCCGTCGATGTACTCGCGGCTCCACGGAGAGCGATCGCGATCCACCACCGCCACCAGGAGACCCTTGACGTCCAGCGAGAGCTGATAACCCAGGAGCAGGATGAGCAGCACCGGGACCACGATCGCCAGCCCCAGATACGCGGGATCGCGGAGGAGCTGGCGCGCCTCCTTGCGGGCGATGGCGAGCGCGCGGTCGATCCGGGGTCTACGCACGACCGAGCCCCGCGGCGCGCACCACGCTGACGAAAGTGTCCTCCATCGACAGGGGCTGGGTCTCGATGGTGGCGGCGAGGCGGGCGGCGGCGAGGGTCTCCCTGGCCGCCGCGAGGTCGCGCTCCGGCTGACCGGTCTGCCAGCGGATGCGACGGCCGTGGAGCATCGCGTCGGGAAAGCGCGACTGCAGCAGCATGAATGCGCGGCCGAAGTCGGCCGCGTCGACCGACAGCACCGGGCCGCCCTCCTCCTCGGCCCTGCGCCTCAGCTCCGCCGGGCTGCCCAGCCCGACGAGCCGCCCCTCGTGCATGAAGCCCAGGCGATCGCAGTGGGTGGCCTCGTCCATGTAGTGGGTCGAGACAAGCACCGCGACCCCATGCTGGTGAGCCAGCAGGTGCACGAGGTCCCAGAACTGACGCCGGGCGAGCGGGTCCACCCCTGCAGTCGGCTCGTCGAGGAACAGCACCGGCGGTTCGTGCAGGATCGCGCTGGCCAGGGCCAGCCGCTGGCGCACGCCGAGCGGCAGCGCCCGGGGCTGGCGGTCGGCCAGACGGTCGAGATCGAGGCTCGCCAGCAGGGAACCGATCCGGCCCTGGCGCTCGGCGCGCGGGATCCCGTACAGGCCGGCGGACAGGCGGAGGTTCTCGAGCACGGTCTGATCCCGGTACAGCGAGAAGCGCTGGGACATGTAGCCGATTCGGCCCCGGAGCGCGGCTCGCGCCTTCTGCACGTCGAGGCCGGCGACGGTGGCCGTGCCGGCCGCCGGGGTCTGGAGACCACACAGCATCTTGATCAGGGTCGTCTTGCCGGCGCCGTTGGGCCCGAGGAGGCCCAGGATTTCTCCCTCGTCCACCGTCAGGCTCACCCGGTCGACCGCGGTGAAGCTGCCGAACCGGCACGTGAGGCCGTCAGCCACGATCGCACCGCCCGTGAACGTGGCCCGCGCCGTCGCCAGGAGGCCGCGAGGGGCGGCGGCGGGGGCCCGCCGGTCCCGCGTCAGACGCTCGACGAACACGTCCTCGAAGCTCGGCTCGGCGGGCTCGAGCACGAAGCCGGTGAGGCCAGCCGCGGCCAGTTCCCCAGGGACATCGGACTCGGCGGAGCGGACGAGGACGCGGACCTCACCACCGGCGATCGCCACCGCCTGCGCGCTCTGTCCCGTCTGGAGCGCCTCCACGAGAGCGTCGGGATCGGCGCCCGGGATGCTCCACACCCGGCCGGCGAGCTCGGCGGTCAGCTCGTCCGGACGGCCGGACGCGATCACGGCGCCGTCGTGCATGAGGCTCACGCGGTGGCACCGCTCGGCCTCGTCCATGTAGGCGGTGGTCAGGAGCACCGTCACGCCCCGACTGGCCACGAGGGTGTGGATGATCGACCAGAAGTCGCGGCGGGAGATCGGATCCACGCCGGTGGTGGGCTCGTCGAGCAGGAGCACGTCCGGGAGGTGGATGAGGGTGCAGATGAGGGCCAGCTTCTGCCGCATCCCTCCCGAGAGGGTGGCGGCCGGGCGCTCGAGGAACCGCTCGAGGCGCGTCATGCGGAGCAGGCGCTCGCGATTGTCGGCGTACTGCTCCCGCGGCACGCGGCGCAGGTCGCGGAAGAACTCGATGTTCTCCTGGACGGTGAGCGAGTCGTAGAGGTTGAGCCCGAGCCCCTGGGGCATGTATCCGATGACGCCCTTCACCGCCTCGGGGTCCCGGAGCACGTCCACGCCCGCCACGTACGCCGCGCCCGAATCGGCCCGGAGCACGCCGGCCAGCACCTGGAGCACGCTCGTCTTGCCGGCCCCGTCGGGGCCGATCAGGCCGAACACCTCGCCGCGCCCCACCTCGAACGCCACGTCGTGCACCGCGCGGATCCGGCCCCGCCGGTAGCTGCGGCACAGCGCTTCCACCCGGATCGGCGGCGGATCCTCCGCGAGATCTCCCGCCGGGCGTCCGGGAGGCCCGGGAGCCGTCACCTCCACGGCGCGTCGGGCCGCGAGCGGATCGTCGCGTCGGCGGGCATCCCTGGCTTGAGCACGCCGCCGGGGTTCTCGGCGAGCGCGACCTCGACCGCGAACACGAGCTTGACCCGCTCCTCCCGCGTCTCGACGTTCTTCGGCGTGAACTCGGCTTCCTGCGAGACCCGGCTGACGCGGGCGGAGAACGCGCGGCCGGGATAGGCGTCGACGGACACCCGCGCCTCCTGCCCCAGGGCCACCTTGCCGATGTTCGGCTCGGGCACGTAGATCTTGACGTACAGCCGGTCGAGATCGACGAGGGTGAAGAGCGGCGTGCCGGGCTCGACCCGCTCGCCTCGCTCGACGGTGCGGGTGAGCACCCGGCCGTCGATCGGGCTCTTGACCGAGAAGTCGGCAACGTGGCTCTGCTGCTCGGCGAGCTGCGCCTGGGCCTGTCCGCGCTGCCGCGCGAGCGCATCGCGCTCCGCGCGCAGGATCGCGACCTGCTCGAGGCCGAGGCGCGCCAGGGCCACCTGCTTGCCGCTGCTCTCGAGCGCTTCCTCCGCTTCCTTGACCGACTGCGCCGCCATGTCGGCGGTGAGCCGGGCGTGCTCGCCTTCCTGCGGGGCGATGAGCTCCTTCGCCACCAGCACCGCGGCGCGCTGCGCGTCCCGCTCGGCCTGCACAAGGCTCGACCGGGCCCGCCGAAGCCGGGCCTCCGCCTCGCGCTGCGCCGCCGTCGTCTGCTCGATCTGCAGGGTCACCTGCCGCTCGGTCATGCCGAGCTGGCTGTTCGCCGCGACCAGCCGCTGGTCGAGCGCCCTGACCTGCTCCTCGACCGCCCGCACTCGCTCGCGCTGGGCCTGGTCGTCCAGCGTGGCGAGCAGCTGGCCCTGGCGCACCGCCTGCCCCTCGTCCGCGTGCAGGGTCACGACCCACGCCGACGTCTTCGGGGTGAGCGTCGTGATCCGGCCCTCGATGCGGCCGCTCGCCAAGACCAGGCCGGTATCCGCCGGCGGACGGAGCCACGAGACCAGCCGCGGGACGAGCAGGACCGCGACCAGCGCGAGCACGAGCGCGATCGCTCCCCCGGCGAGCCACCGGGGAAGCCGACGCTTGGGACCGGTGAAGGGCGTCGCCATCATCTCCCTTCAGCATCCGCAAGTGATGTGCCACCGACAACCGACCGTGAAATAGTGCTTTCCCCTTTCCCGGGCCGGCCAGCGGTGGGGCCCGGCGACCCCACTGCGGCTCGGGTGGGGCGCATGGTCCCCAGCGCCGGCGCTTGAACGCGATGCCGGGAAAGCGGAGAATCTGCGGGCCATGCCAGCGGGGGCCTAGTCATTCGCGTCCTGCGCACGCTCGCCCCGCTGGCCCTGGGCGGCGTCCTCCTGCTCGTCCCCGCGCCCTCCGGCCTGACCCCGTCGGCCTGGCGCTACTTCGCGCTCGTCGCCACCGTCATCGCGGCCCTGATCACCGAGCCACTGCCCGGGCCGGTGGTCGGATTGCTCGCCATCACGGTGGCCACCGCCCTGCGCCTGGTCGGCCCGACGCCCGACGAGGCCATCCGCTGGGCTCTGTCCGGCTTCTCGCACAGCACGGTCTGGCTCATCTTCGTCGCGTTCATGTTCGGCCTCGGCTACGAGAAGACCGGACTGGGCCGGCGGATCGCGCTCGGCCTCGTGCGGCGCCTCGGCCGGCGGACCCTCGGCCTCGGCTTCGCGGTCGCGCTGGCGGACCTGGTGCTGGCTCCCTTCACGCCGTCCAACACCGCGCGGAGCGGTGGGATGGTCTACCCGATCATCAAGAGCATTCCCGCGCTCTACGACTCTTCCCCCGGGCCGACCGCGCGACGGGTCGGCGCCTATCTGATGTGGACGGCCTTCGCGGCCACCGGCATCACCAGCTCCATGTTCCTGACCGCGAACGCGGCGAACCTCTTCGCGGTGTCCCTGATGAGGGAGACCGCGGGCATCACCGTGGGATGGGGCGAGTGGTTCACGGGCTTTCTGCCGGTCGGCGTCGTGCTGTTCCTCTCCCTGCCGGTCCTCGTCTACCTCGTCTACCCGCCGGGCCTGACGATCAGCCGTGAGGTCCCGGTCTGGGCCCGCCGCGAGCTCGACCGCATGGGCCCGATGAGCCGCCGCGAGATGCTCATGGCCGGGATCGCGGTCCTGGCCCTCGGGCTCTGGATCTTCGCCGGCCGGTGGCTCAACCCGACCACCGCGGCGCTCGTCGCCTTCTGTCTCATGATGCTGGTGGGCGTCCTGTCCTGGCGGGACGTGCTCGGCTACACCGACGCCTGGCGGGTGCTCGTCTGGTTCGCCACGCTGGTGACGCTGGCCGACGGTCTGCAGCGGGTGGGCTTTCTCTCGTGGTTCGCGGCGCGCGTGACCGCCGCCCTGTCACCGCTGCCGGTCACGACCCGGCTGGTGCTCCTGGTGACCGTGTTCTTCGCCGCCCACTACATGTTCGCGAGCCTGACCGCCCACGCCACCGCCCTGCTCCCGGCGTTCCTGGCCGCGGGCGTCGCCATGCCCGACATGCCGGTCCGCCCGCTCGCCTTGCTCCTGTGCTACTCGATCGGTCTCATGGGCGTGCTCACGCCCTACGCGACCGGCCCGGCGCCGATCTACTTCGGAAGCGGGTACGTCGGCCGTGGCGCGTTCTGGATGCTCGGGGGAGTCACCGCCGCCTTCTTCCTCGCGGTCCTGCTCCTGCTCGGGGTGCCGTGGCTCCTGTCCGTGAGCTCGTAGAACACCTCGCACTCGCTCTCGCGGCCGCGGACCACCCGTCGGCCATCGAGGGTTCCCGACGTCTCGGTCACGATGGTCCGCTGGCCCTCCGGGCGCGTGTCGGCGTGGAAGTACACGACGACCCAGTCGCGGGTCCGCTCGAGCGCGTGGGCGCGGAAGGTGTTGGAGAACAGGGCGGTGAAGTGCCAGTGGTCGCGCTCGGTGTGGAGGATCGGCAGCCAGGCCTCCCCGGTCGGGTTGAAACGGCGCGGGGCGATCCGGGGGAGCCGCCCGGCCAAGGCCGCGTCGTGATACTCGCGATCCACGTCGAGGAGCATCTCGACCGGCGGCTCCTCCACGGGCTCGCGGGGACGGCCACGGGCGCGCCCCAGCATCTGGGCCAGAGAGGCCCGGAGCGCGGCGGCGCGGCGGTGACTGATGCCGGGCACCGCGTCCAGCCGCCCGTCGTGGGCCGCCAGCTCGAGGGCCTCGAGCGTGTCCACGCGCAAGATCTCGTGGAGCCGCTGCGCGAGCGTCGGCCCGACTCCCGGAATGCTCTGGAAGAGCTGCTCGGCGTCGAGGCTGCCGCGCAGCCGCTCGAGCTGGCTCCAGCGCCCGGTGCGGAGCAGCTCGGCGATCGCGGCCGCGATGCGCGGGCCGATCCCGGGCAGCGCCTCCAGGCCCTCGACGCCGCCGCGGTCGTAGATCTCCCCGAGAGCCTCCGCGAGCCGACCGACGGTCCGCGCCGCCTCGCGGTAGGCGCGGACGCGGAACGGATTCGCCCCCTGTTGCTCGAGCAGATCGGCCGCCTCGTCGAGCCGGTCCCCGATGAGCTGGTTGCTCGTGCTCACGAGGGAGCGGTCGTCACCTGCCCGGCGTCCCGTGTCCGGTGGCCGCCCGCCTCCAGCGCCCGGAGCGCCGGACGCGGATCGATCGTGGCCAGGCGCAGCACCACTTCTCGCTGGCCGGTCGCGTCCTCGAGGGTCATGACGCTCGAGATCCGGGTGCCGGTCGCCTCGATCGCCCGCACGACCTCGCCCAGGCTCGCCCCCGGCTCCCGCAGCAGCACGTCGACCCGACTCGAGGGCTCGAGCGCGCCCATGGCCCGCACGAACAGGCCGAGCACGTCGGTCTCGGTCACGATGCCGAGGAGCCGGTCACCCTCGGTGACCGGGAGCGCGCTGATCTTCCGGGTGGCCATGAGCCGGGCCGCGTCCTCTACACCGAACATGGGCCCGATCGTGATCACGGAGCGCGTCATGATCCCCCCGGCGGTCAGCCCGTCGATGAGTCGATCGCGCTCCCGCCCGTCGGCGCTCTGCGCCGCGGAGGCCAGGGCCTGCTTGACGTCGCGGTCGGACACGATGCCGATCAGCCGCTCGCCGTCCACGATCGGGACGTGCCGGAACCCGCGCCGCTGGAGCACCCGCAGCAGGTGGTTCAGGCGCGTCTCGGCCGTGGCGGTCACCGGGTGAGCCTGCATCACGTCCCGGACGAGCATCACTCGCCCTCGAAGCCGCGCGGACCCACCGGCTCTTCCTTCTTCTCGGGCACCTCGGTCAGGGTGGCCTCGGTGAGCAGGAGCAGGCTCGCCACCGACACCGCGTTCTCCAGCGCGACCCGGACCACCTTTGTGGGATCGATGATGCCGGCCTCCACCAGGTCCACGTACTCCTTGCGGGCGGCGTCGAAGCCCATGTTGCCCTTGCCGGTGCGCATCTGGTTGACCACCACGCCGCCGTCCACCGACGAGTTCTCGGCGATCTGGCGGGTCGGCGCCTCGAGCGCGCGGCGGAGGATCTGCAGCCCGGTGCGCTCGTCGCCCTCGCACTTGCCCTCCTCGCGCTCGACCGCGTCGATGGCCCGCAGCAGGACGAGCCCGCCGCCCGGCACGATGCCCTCGGCCACCGCGGCCTTGGTGGCGCTGATCGCGTCGTCGAGCGCCTCCTTCTTGCTCTTCATCTCCGACTCCGACGGGGCGCCCACCCTGATGACCGCCACCCCGCCCGCCAGCTTGGCCAGCCGCTCCTGGAGCTTCTCCCGGTCGTAGTCGCTGGTGGTCTTGTCGATCTGGGCCCGGATCTGCTGCTTGCGGCCCTCGATCCGCGCCTTGTCGCCGCCTCCGCCGATGAGCGTGGTGGTGTCCTTGTTCA
>DATJIR010000190.1:0-39056 GCA_035493135.1 Verrucomicrobiia bacterium | reverse complement strand
TCGGTGCCCGCGGGCGTGGCGCGCGCGTCCCGTCTCGAGCAGCTCGTGGCGGCCCGGCGCGCGGGGGCCCGGGCGCTCCTGCTGATCGACGAGACGGTGCCCGCGGTGGCCGCGACCGCCGCGCCGGTGGCGATCGTCTCGGGCAGCATCAGCCGGGCCGCGGCGGCCACGGTGCTGGGGGGCTCTGTCGACGCGCTCGCGAGCCCGACGCCGCGCGCGGCGGCGACCGGCGTCCGGGTCCGCCTGCGCGTCGACCTGGCGACCGAGGAGCGGCGGGCGGCCAACGTGATCGGCGTCGTGCCGGGCACGGATCCCACGCTCGCCGGCGAGGCGGTGGTGATCGGGGCCCACTACGATCACCTCGGGCGCGAGGGCGAGGTGGTCTACCACGGCGCGGACGACAATGCCTCCGGCACCGCGGTGGTCCTGGGCCTCGCGCAGTCCCTGGCCGCGTCGCGACCGCCGCGCACGCTGGTGTTCGCCCTGTTCGCGGGCGAGGAGCTGGGACTGCTCGGCTCCGACCACCAGGTGCGCCATCCGTCGGCGGTCCCGGTCGAGCGCATGGTGGCGATGCTGAACTTCGACATGGTGGGCCGGCTGGACGGTCGCCATCTGCTGGTCGGCGGGGTGGACACGGGCGGGGGCTTCCGCGGGCTCGTGGAGGCGGCGGCGAGGGAGGTCGGGCTCGACGTCGACCCGCGCGCGTCCGGCACCGGGCCCTCGGACCACACGCGCTTCAACGCCGCCGGCGTGCCGGTGCTCTTCTTCCACAGCGGCTCGCACGCCGACTATCACCGCCCGTCCGACACCGCGGACCGGATCGACACGGCGGGAATGGCGAGGATCGCCCACATGGGCCGGATCCTCGCCACGCGCATCGCGGACGGCCCGCGCCCGGCGTTCGCGCGCGTGCCCGACTCGGCGCCGCGCGGGCGGTCGGCGGCGCGTGGCGCGAGCCCGGGCGGCGCCGGCGGCGCCTTCCTCGGCATCGCGGCCGACGTCCGGGCCGGCTGGGACGGGGTGCGGCTCGGGGCGATCGTGCCCGGCAGCGCCGCCGAGCAGGCGGGCCTGCGGGCCGGCGACGTGCTGGTGCGCCTGGACGACACCGGGCTGCAGGCGTTCGCGGACCTCCGCGCGCTGCTCGACCGCCGGCGCCCGGGCGAGACGCTGCGCCTCGTGTACCTGCGCGACGGCGTGGATCACGCGACCTCGGTCACGCTCGGCGCGCGCCCGTGAGCCTGGCCCTGGCGGTGACCGCCGCCTCGTGCCACCTCCGCAACCTGCGCACGCGGCTGCCGTTCCGCTACGGCGTCGTCACGCTCACCCACTTCCCACTGCTCCACCTGGCGGTCGACGTGGAGGCGGCCGACGGTCGCCGCGCGCGGGGATTCGCGGCCGACAACCTCCCGCCCAAGTGGTTCGACAAGGACCCGGCCCGGAGCTTCCGCGACAACGTGGAGGACGAGCTCCGGGCGATCCGTGCGGCACAGGCCGCCTACCTCGATGCGGCGCGGACGCCGCGGCCCGTGTTCGACGTCTGGCAGGACGCCTACGCGGAGTGCGCGCGTCGGGGGCTCGCGCTTGGGCTCAATGGGCTCACCTCCGCCTTCGGATCGTCCCTCTTCGAGCGCGCCCTGGCCGACGCGGCGGGGCGTCTGAGCGGGCTGGATCTCGTGGGCATGCTGCGGGCCGACGTGCTCGGGCTCCGTCCCGACGCGGTGCACCCCGGGCTCACCCGGGACCATCTAGGAGCCTGGACGAGCCGGACCGCTCCCGAGTCGATCGCGGTGCGCCACACGGTGGGGCTGCTCGATCCCATCGTCGCGGGCGACGTGCCGGCGGACGGCTGGCTGGGCGACGGCCTGCCCCAGACGCTGGCCGAGTGCGTGGAGCGGCACGGCCTGCGTCACTTCAAGCTGAAGGTGGGCGGGCAGATCGACGCGGACGTGGACCGCCTGAGCCGGATCGCGGGGACGCTCGACCGGCTGATTCCCGATCCGTACCTGGTGACCCTCGACGGCAACGAGCAGTACAAGGCGATGAGCGATTTCGCGGCCCTGGTCGAGTCGATCCGCGGGACGCCGGCGCTGGCACGCCTCTGGCGCTCGATCGCGTTCATCGAGCAGCCGCTCGACCGCGCCATCGCCCTCGACGCGACGGCCACCGAGGGGCTCGAGGCGCTCGGACGCCAGGTGCCGATCATCATCGATGAGAGCGACGGGGACCTCGAGGCCTTCCCGCGCGCCATCGCGCTCGGCTACCGCGGGGTGTCCACCAAGAACTGCAAGGGCATCGTGAAGTCGTTCCTGAACCGCACGCTCGTCGAGTGTCTCAACGCGGCACGGCCCGAGCCGGCGCGCCTCTTCATGAGCGCGGAGGATCTCACCAACGTGCCGGTGGTGCCGCTGCAGCAGGACCTCGCCACCGTGCGGGCGCTCGGCATCACCCACGTCGAGCGCAACGGGCACCACTACGTGCGCGGCCTCGCCCACTGCTCGGGGCGGGAGCGGGCGGCTGCGCTGCGGTATCACCCCGACCTCTACATCGGCGACGAGCGCGAGGCGTGGCTGCGCATCGAGAGCGGCCGGCTGCGGGTGGGCTCGCTCGCCGCCGCCGGCTACGGGGTGGCCTTCGATCCCGATCTGGACGCGATGGTCCCGCTCGAGCGCTGGACCTTCGATTCTCTCGAGATGGGCGATTCTCTCGAGATGGGCGATTCTCTCGAGAGGGGCGACTCGCTCGAGACGGGCTCGGCCGGGCGCGCGGGGTAGGGCGGCCGGCCGCCGTACATTGCCCGCCGGGGACCTGGGCGCGTCGAGTACTATGACCGTGCTCGCCGATGACCGGGACCGGACGCGCGCTCCACCGCTACCTGCCCGCCGCCGCGCTCTTCGTGGCGCTGATCGTCGCCTGGCAGCTCGCGGTGACCGTGCTCCGGCTGCGCGAGTACCTGCTCCCCGCGCCGATGAGCGTGGCGCGGGCCATGATGGGCGACGAGATCCCGTGGCTGCGCCACCTCGGGATCACCTCGGTCGAGATCGTGGGCGCCTTCGCGCTCGCCGGGGCAGTCGGGGTGGCCCTGGGGGTGGCGGTGGCGTGGTCGCCGGCCCTGTCGCGGGCCCTGGTGCCCTTCCTGGTGTTCGTGAACACGCTGCCCAAGGTCGCGGTGGCCCCGCTCTTCCTCCTCTGGCTCGGCTACGGGGTGCTGCCCAACATGCTGATCGGCGCACTGATCGGCTTCTTCCCGGTGGTGATCAACACCGCGGTCGGTCTCTCGCAGGTGGACGAGGAGCTGCTCGACCTCGGGCGCGTCTTCAACGCGCCGAAGTGGAAGGTCTTCGCGACGATCCGGATCCCCAACGCCTATCCCTACATCCTGAGCGCGCTCAAGGTGACCGCGACCGCGGCGGTGGTGGGCGCCATCGTGGGGGAGTTCGTGGCCTCGCAGCAGGGTCTCGGCTACGTGATCATCACCACGCAGGGGAGCATGAACACCCCGGTGGCCTTCGCGGCGCTGGTATGGATCTCGGTGGTCGGCCTCGCGGTGTACGGCCTGGTGGTGCTCGCCGCGCGGCGCATCGCGCCGTGGGCGGAAACCGTGGACTAAAGGAGAACACGCCATGCGACGCCTCTCGCTCTCGATCGGACTGCTCGTGACCGCGGTGATGGTGGCGCTCGGCTCGGGCGCGCCGTCGGCGCAGCCGGCCCCGCAGAAGGTGGTCTTCGCGCTCAACTGGTTCCCGGTCGGTGACCACGCCGCCTACTGGGTGGCGCTCGAGAAGGGCTACTACCGCCAGCGGGGCCTCGACGTCGACATGCAGAACTCCAAGGGCTCGGGGGACTCCATCGCCAAGGTGGACACCGGCCGGGCCGACGTCGGGCTGGCCGACAGCGCGGTGGTCATCGCGTCCTCGGCCCGCGGCACCAAGGTGAAGGTGGTCGGGATGGTGTTCGACAAGAGCCCGCTCAACGTGTGGAGCCGCAAGGACGCCCCGATCACGAAGCCGAAGGATCTCGAGGGCAAGACGGTGGCGGCGCCGCCCGGCGACGGGCAGCGGCAGATGTTCCCCGCCTTCGCGCGCCTGAACGGGATCGACCCGACCAAGGTGACGTGGGTGAACGTGGAGCCGGCGGCCAAGGTGCCGGCGCTGGCCGAGAAGCGGGTGGACGCGGTGGCCGACTACACCACCGGGCTGCCCTTCTACGAGAAGGCGGTGGGCAAGGGCAACGCGATCATGCTGCCGTGGGCCGACCACGGCTTCGACATGTACAGCATGTCGATCATCGCGAGCGAGAAGACGATGAAGGAGCGGGCCCCGATGTTGCGGGCCTTCCTCGAGGCCTCCTACCTGGGCTGGCGCGACGTCATGAGCGATCCCAAGTCGGCGCTCGAGATCTTCAAGAAGCGCGTGCCCGAGATCGACCTCTCGATCATCGAGCCGAACATGATGATGGGCCTCGACCTGATGAAGACCGACCGCTACGCCAAGAACGGCATCGGCTGGATGGACGAGAAGAAGATGTGCGACTCGGTGGACCTGGTCAACACCTACATGGGCGTGCCCACCAAGGTCGAGTGCAAGGCGGTCTACACCAACGAGTTCCTCACCAAGGTGGAGCTGCCCAAGTCTGTGCGCTGACCGGCCGGCGTGGCCGATCTCATCCGGCTGGACGGGGTGGGGATGACCTACCCCACCGCGTCCGGCCCCGTCGAGGCGCTGCGGGACATCGACCTGGTGGTGGGTCGCGGAGATCTGGTGGCCATCGTCGGGCCGTCGGGGTGCGGCAAGTCGACCCTGCTGCGGATCATCGCGGGGCTGCGGTCGCCGAGCCGGGGCCGAGTCGAGGTCGACGGCCGGCCGGTGGTGCGCCCGCTCGCGTCGGTCGGCATGGTCTTCCAGGCCCCGGTGCTACTGAAGTGGCGGAGCATCGAGGCGAACGTCCTGTTGCCCGCCGAGCTCTCGCAGCTCGATCCGCGGGCCTATCGGGAGCGCGCGGCCGAGCTGCTCCGTCTGGTGGGGCTCTCCGACTTCGCGCAGAAGCTCCCGCGCGAGCTATCCGGCGGGATGCAGCAGCGCGCGTCGCTGTGCCGTGCGCTGCTGCTGGATCCGCCGCTGCTGCTCATGGACGAGCCGTTCGGCGCCCTCGACGCGATGACCCGCGACGAGATGAACCTCGAGCTGCTGCGGGTGTGGGGCGAGGCGAGCGGGTCCCGCAAGACCATCGTGTTCGTCACCCACTCGATCCCCGAGGCGGTCTTCCTCGCCGACCGCGTGGTGGTGATGACCCCGCGCCCGGGCCGCCTCGCCCGCGTCTTCGACGTCCCGCACCCGCGGCCCCGCACCGTCGCCTCCCGCGCCCACCCCGATTTCGGCGCCCTCACCCTCGCCGTCCACGAATCCCTCCAGCGCTAGACCCTGGATCAGGAGGCGAGGGTGCCGCCGTCGACGGCGAGGACGTGGCCGGTGACCATCGTGGAGGCGTCGGAGGCCAGGTAGAGGACGGCGCCGACCAGCTCGTCGGGGGCGCCCATGCGGCCGACCGGCACGCGGCGCATCGCGCGCTCGGCGTAGCCCGGCTCGCGGTGGATCAGGTCGCCTATGTTGGATTCGAACCACGACGGGGCGATGGCGTTGACCCGCACGTTGTGGGGCGCCCACTCGACCGCGAGCGCCCGGGTGAGCATGACCACCCCGCCCTTGCTCGCCGCGTACGCGACCGTCCCGGTGAGCCCGATCTGGCCCGCGATCGAGGCGATGTTGACGATGCGCCCGCGTCGGCGCGCGAGCATGCGCCGGCCCACCACCTGGCAGCCGAGGAACACCCCGGTCAGGTTCACCGCGATGACCCGGTGCCACGCCGCCTCGGGGAAATCGGCGGCGGGGCTCCGGTGGGTGATGCCCGCGCTGTTGACGAGCACGTCGATCGGGCCGAGCGCGGCCTCCACCTCCGCGGCCATTCGCTCGACGCTCGCCGCGTCGGCCACGTCCACCGCGACCGCGAGGCCCCGCCCGCCGGCGGCGACGATGCCGTCGGCGACCAGCTTGGCCTGAGGCGCGTTGGCGTCGGCTACCGCGACCGCCGCGCCGGCCGAGGCCAGGCCGCGCGCCATGGCCGCGCCGAGCCCGCCCGCGCCCCCCACGACCACCGCGGTCTGGCCGTCCAGCCGGAAGAGGTCGAGGCTCGTCACGCCCGCGGGGCCGGCTGGATCAGCTCCAGCGTGATGTCGTCCGGGTCGAGGAAGTACACGCCCTTGGCCCCCGCGTTGCGCCCGTGGGTGATCGGCACCGGCGCGGACTTGAAGCGGACGCCGCGGGCCCGGAGATCCGCGTAGGTCGCGTCGATGTCGGTGACCATGAAGGCCACGTGGCCGTTGCCCGGATTGAACGTGTTGGGGTCGCCGCGCGCGCCCCGGGGCCGGCGGTACTCCAGCAGCTCGATGTGGTGGCCGGGCGCCCCGTCGGGCCCCGCGGGCACGCGGAGCAGGGCGATACGCAGCTCCGCGTCGGGGTAGCCGACGATGGCCCGCAGGTAGGGCTGGCGGCTGTCCCACTGGCTGATCAGCTCGAGGCCGAGCAGGTCGCGGTAGAACGCGACCGATCGGTCCAGATCGCTGACGGTGAGGCCGGTGTGCAGGATCGAGGTCACGCCCATGTCGGCGGGCAGTCTAGCAATCTGCGAGAGCCGTTGACAAGGCGCGGCTCGCGTCGCAGAGTCTTGGCACCCGACAACCCCTCTCACTCTCGGAGGTGCAGGCATGGCGCGTCGAGCATTCTCATTGGGGCTCCTCACCGCGTTCGCGATGGTCGCGCTGCTCACGCTCGGAGCACCCCCCGCCGACGCGCAGAAGAAGGGCGGCGTTCTGCGGGTCGGCAACCTGGGCGAGCCTCCCGCGCTCGACGCGCACTGGACCACCGCCAGCATCACCGAGACCCTGACCAACCACATCTACGAGGGGCTCTTCAGCCTCGACCGCGACAACAAGCCGATCCCGATGCTGGCGGAGGGCTACACCGTCAGCAAGGACGGCCTCACCTATACCTTCAAGCTCCGGCAGGGGGTGAAGTTCCACAACGGCAAGGAGATGACCTCGGAGGACGTGGTCGCCTCGCTGAACCGCTGGGGCAAGCAGTCCATCTACGGCAAGGCGCTCTTCGCCCAGGTCGCCGAGCTGCGGGGCGTGGATCCCTATACCGTCGAGATGAAGCTCAAGGAGAAGTCGGCCATCGTGCTGATCTCGCTCGCGGTGCCCAACAACTTCGGCGCGATCTATCCGAAGGAGATCGCGGAGAAGTTCGCGCCCGAGGTGAAGGTCACCGAGTACGTGGGCACCGGGCCCTACAAGCTCGCGGAGTGGAAGCCCGACCAGTACATCCGCATGGTCCGCTTCGACGACTACAAGTCGCGCAGCGAGAAGCCCAACGGCTACGGAGGGGGCAAGACCGCGTGGTTCGACGAGATCCGCTGGGTGCCGGTGCCGGAGGTGGCGACCCGGGTGGCCCAGGTCGAGACCGGCGAGCTCGACTTCGCGGACGACCTGAACCTCGACGCCTACGATCGGCTGAAGGGCAACCCCAACGCGCACCCGATCATCTCCAAGCCGTACTACTGGCTCGTGGCCGTCTTCAACAAGAAGGAAGGCCTGATGACGAACCAGAAGCTGCGGCAGGCCTGGCAGGCCGCGATCGACATCGAGCCGATCATGAAGAACGTGGCCGGCGGCAAGAAGGAGTTCTACCGGATGGACAGTAGCCTCGCGCCGGTGGAGATCAGCGCGTGGCATACCAAGATGTCCGGGCTGCCCTGGAACGAGCACAACCGGGCCAAGGCCCAGCAGCTCCTGCAGGAGGCGGGCTACAAGAAGGAGCCGATCCGCTTCATGACCACCCAGGAGTACAAGTGGATGTACGACTTCGCGCTGCTCACCAAGCAGCAGCTCGAGGACGTGGGGTTCGTGATCGACCTGCAGGTGGTGGACTGGGCCACCCTGGTCAAGCGGCGCAACAACTCCAAGGAGTACGACGTCTTCACCACCGGCATGGGCGCCTTCTACGACCCGACCCACCACATCTACCTCACCCCGAGCTGGCCGGGCTGGACCACCGACGAGGGCATCGCCAAGCTGCAGTCGGAGATGGCCCGCGAGACCGACCCCAAGAAGCGGCTGGCCCTGTGGGAGCAGCAGACCCGCCAGTTCTACGAGAAGGTGCCGGTCATCCGCTACGGCGATCTGTTCGGCCTCCGCGCGGCCCGCAACACCGTGAAGGGCTTCAACGAGTCCGTCGAGCGCGTGCGCTTCTACAACGTGTGGCTCGAGAAATAGCTTGGCGAGGTGCAGCCGAAGGCGAGCCGAGCGGATAAGCAATTGAGGCGGCGGCCCGTTCGCAGGGCGGCCTGATCCGCCCTCATGTTCTCGTATCTCGTTCGGCGCCTCCTCGCCGTCATCCCGGTGATGGCGGTGGTGGTGACGGTGGTGTTCCTGCTCATCCACCTGATCCCCGGCGATCCGGTGAGCGTGATGCTCGGGCCCGACGCGACCCCGACCCAGATCGAGGCCACGCGCAAGGCGCTCGGGCTCGACCGGCCGCTGCTCGGGCAGCTCCTGGGCTTCTACGGCCGGGTGCTGCGCGGCGACCTCGGCCAGTCCTACTTCCTGGACCGGCCGGTGACCACCGCGATCCTGGAGCGCGCCGAGCCCACCCTGGTGCTGATGGCGTGCGCGCTGCTGGTCGCGGTGACGATCGGCGTGCCCTCCGGGGTGGTCGCCGCGGCCCACCGCGGCTCGATCTGGGACCGGGTGCTCATGATCGGCTCGCTGCTCGGGGTCTGCGTCCCCGGCTTCTGGCTGAGTCTCAACTTCATCTACCTGTTCGCGGTGCGCCTGGGCTGGCTGCCCGCCGCGGGCTACGCGTCGCTCTTCACCGAGCCCGCGACCGCCCTGCGGTACATGGTGCTCCCCGCGGTCTCGCTCGGCTTCAACCAGTCGGCCCTGATCGCCCGCATCAGCCGCTCGTGCATGCTGGAGGCCCTCCAGCAGGACTACGTGCGCACCGCCCGGGCCAAGGGGCTGCCCCAGCGCGCGGTCACCTACGTGCACGCGTTCCGCAACGCGCTGGTGCCGGTGGTGACCGTGATCGGGGTGACCACCGCGGTGCTCATCGGGGGCGCGGTGATCACCGAGATCGTCTTCAACATTCCCGGCCTCGGGCGGCTCGTGATCTCGGCCATCCTGCGCCGCGACTACCCGGTGGTGCAGGGCGTGGTGCTGGTGACCGCCGCGACGTACGTCCTGATCAACCTCGTGGTCGATCTGCTCTACGCCTTCATCGACCCGCGCATCCGCTATGACTGAGCGTACCGAGCGGCAGCGCTGGGTCCGCCGGCTGGCCGGCAACGGGGGAGTGGTCGCGGGGGCCGCCCTCCTGCTCGTGCTGGTGGGCGCCGCGCTGCTGGCCGACGTGCTCTCGACTTACAACCCCACGCGCCTGGTCCCGGCCAACCGGCTCAAGCCGCCGAGCGCGCAGCACTATCTCGGCACCGACGAGTTCGGGCGCGACGTCTATAGCCTGGTGCTGCACGGCAGCCGGGTGTCGCTCCTGGTCGGGCTCACCACCATGCTGATCACCTCCGCGGGCGGCGTCGTCATCGGGCTCACCGCCGGCTACTCGCGGAGGCTCGACGTGCCGGTGATGCGCTGCATGGACGGCCTCATGGCCTTCCCGGCCATCCTGCTCGCGATCGCGCTCATGGCCGCGCGGGGGCCCGGGGTCTGGAACGTGATCCTGGCCCTCTCGGTGGTCTACATGCCGCGCACCGCCATGCTCATCCGCAGCACCGTGCTGAGCCTGCGCGAGCTCGACTACATCCAGGCCGCGCGCGCACTGGGTCGGCGCGACGGCGGGATCGCGCTGCGCCACATTTTGCCGAACTGCGTGGGCCCACTGCTGGTGCAGGGCAGCTTCGTGTTCGCCTACGCGATCCTGGCCGAGGCGATCCTGGGCTTCCTCGGCGTCGGCGTCCCGCCCTACGTGCCCTCGTGGGGCAACGTGATCGCGAGCGGCAAGAACGTCATCCGCGAGGCGTTCTGGGTGAGCCTCTTCCCCGGTTTGGCCTTGACGATCGCCGGGCTCAGCCTCAATCTCCTTGGGGACGGTTTGCGGGACGTGCTGGACCCGCGGCTCCGAGTGCGCTAGAAGAGTGGGACCCGGAATTGGCTCGTTCACCTCGTGACTCGACGCGGCGCGGCGTCGCGGTAGGAGACCGGATGATGAGAGCGATGGACTCGAGACAGCCCTCCCTGCTGGAGGGGCCCGCGCCCCTGCGCGCGCCACGGTCCCGGCCGAGCCGGGGGCTGCTCGCCCGCTCGCCGAGCGGCGCGGTGGAGATCGTCCGCCACGCCAATGGTCCGGTGGAGGTGAAGGTGTCCGGGCTGATCGACAGCGCCGAGCGACGGATCCGCCAGTGGCAGGGCGTGGCGGCCATCCTCTTCATCCTCATGGTGGTGGGCGCCGCGCTCGCGGTGGTGGTGGTGGCGCTGCGCTGGGACTTCGAGCGGGGCCGCGCGGTGCGGGTGCTGCAGGCCGACCTCGAGATCGCCCGGGCGCGCGAGCGCTGCTGGGAAGCGCTGGCGCGCTACACCCCGCGCGGAGCCGACGACGTCATCACGCCCGCCCGGCGCGACGGGTGGATCGCGCGCTGCCTCACGACCGAGCTGGGCCGGGTGAGCGCGCGGAAGTGACCGCGGGACGGCCCTGCCCTCTCCCCAGGGGGGAGAGGGAGAGCTAGAGGGCGGCCACCTCGACGCGGCAGTCGTTGTAGCAGGCGCCTCCGCAGATGTCCGCGTGGTGTCCCGGAGCCAGCGCCGAGACGGTCTGCCCGTTGTCGCTGGTCCGCATCCACGCGCCCTTCAGGCTGCACACCACGCCGGGCCGGATCGCGTCGGACACCGCGAGCGGCAGGTGCACCTCGCCCAGCTCGTTCCACACCCGCACCATGACTCCGTCGCGCAGGCCGCGGGCCTTCGCGTCATCCGGGTGCATCTCGAGCGGCGGCGTCACGTCGCCCGGCTTGAGCCCGCCGAAGGTGGAGGTGATGCGCTCGTCCGACGCGGGGGTGATGAGTACGAGCGGGAACGGCGTCTCGTAGGCGCGGAAGGTCGGCAGCCGGCTCCCGTACTTCTGCTCGAGGTAGCCGGAGGCCAGCTCCACCTTGCCGGACGGCGTCTTGGGGAAGACGTTCTTGTAGAGGATGGCCGGCTCGCCGCCCACCGTCATCGCGGTGGCCCGGTTGGTGGGCAGGCGGCTCGGACGGACGCCGCCCAGCCGCGAGTCGGTCCCGTCCACCGCGTCGTCGATGAGCTGGGCGTCGCTGGCGGTGAAGGCGGGGTCGGTGAAGCCGAAGCGCGCGGCCAGCCGCCGGAAGATCTCGGTGTTGGGGAGCGACTCGCCCTGCGGCGGGATCACCGGCTCGGCGCGCTGCAGCCAGTGCTGCCCGTAGGCCGCGTAGATGTCGTGGTACTCGAAGTGGCTCGACGCGGGCAGCACCACGTCCGCGTAGGCGAGGCTGTCGGTCATCACCACGTCGCAGCCCACCGTGAAGAGATCCTCGCGCGCGAGCCCGCGTCGCATCCGGTTCTGGTCCGGGTGCACCACCAGCGGGTTGTGGTTGTAGATGAAGAGCGCCTTGAGCGGCGGGGACAGCGTCGGGTCGAGGAGGTGCTTGCCCATGTCCACGATGTTGAGGGTGCGCGTGCCCGGCGGGAGCAGGTCCGGCCGCTGCAGCCTGGCCGGGGTCTTGGGGAACACGAAGCCTGCCCCGTTGACGAGCCCGCCGCCCGGCACCCCGAACTTCCCGGCCAGGGCGGGCAGGGCGAAGATCGCGCGGATGCCGCTGCCGCCGTTCTGGTTGCGCTCGAGCCCGTTGCCCACACTGATCGCGGCGGGCGAGAGCGTGTGGTACCACTCGGCGAGCCGCCGGATGTCGGCCTCTGGCACCCCGCAGATGCGGGCCGCGTCCACCACCGAGTAGCGGCGCGCGCCGGCCATGAACTCCTCGAAGCCCTCCACGTGCTGCTCGATGAAGGCGCGGTCGAGCGCGCCGCGCCGCTCGAGCTCCGCCGCGACGGCCCACGCCAGCACCACGTCGGTGCCGGGCTTGAGCGCGATGTGCAGATCCGACTGCTCGGCGACCTTGATGCGCTTGGGGTCGACGACCACCACCTTGGCCCCGTCCCGTCGCGCCGCGTTGAGCAGCGGGGTCAGATGGAGGTTCGACCAGGTGACGTTGTTGCCCCAGGCGATGATGAGCTTGGAGTGGCGGACCTGCTCGGGCGCGATGCCCGGCGTGCTGCCGAAGGTGCCGAGCCAGGCCTGGGTGCGGATGCCGCCGCAGAGCGGTGAGCGATCGAGCAGCGAGGCGCCCAGCTTGTGGAAGAAGCGCAGATCCATGGAGGCGTAGGCGAGCATGCCGTGTGGCCCCGCGTAGTTGAGCGGCGCGACGGCCTGCGGGCCGTGCGCGGCGATCACCGTGGTCACGCGGTCGTGGATGATGTCGAGCGCCTCGTCCCACGACGCGCGCGCGAACCGCCCCTCGCCCTTGGCCCCGACTCGCTTGAGCGGGGTGCGGAGCCGTCCGGGGCCGTGCACCCAGTCCGGGTACGAGCCGGCCACCTTGGTGCAGATGACGCCGGCGGTGTAGGGATTGGCCCGGGAGCCGCGGATCTTCACGATCTTCGCGTCCTCCACGGTGACGGTCAGGCTGCAGGTGTCGGGGCAGTCCAGCGGACAGACGCTCGCGTGCTCGGTGGTCGCCATGGCCTCGTATCGTAAGGCAATCGGGGTGTCTCCGCCACCCGGGTAAACAGATCGCGGCCCGCGCTCGTCTATTGCGGCAGAGGGGTGGCAGCCATGGCCCCTCGTGAGGAGACCCAACATGAAAAAGCTGATCGCGCTGGTTCTGGCCGTCGCGGTCTTTGCTCCCACGCTGGCCTTCGCGGGCGCGTCGACGGACGCGGCCCTCGGGCTCGGCGCCTTCGCGGTGTTCAATCAGATCCTGGGCGGGGTCGGCATCTTCCACCGCGGCCCGGTGGTCGTGCCCGCGCCCGTGGTCGTCGCCCGGCCCGCTCCGGTCTACGTACCCGCCCCGGTGCCCGCTCCCCTCGTGGTGGCGCCTCCCCCGCGCGTCGTCGCCCGGTCCTATCCGGTCTACGTGCCCGCGCCGCGTCACGTGGTGGTCCACGAGCGGCCCGTGTTCTGCCCGCCCGGCCACGCCCGGAAGGGCTGGTGCTATCCCGCGCCGGTGCGCCCGGTCTGGCGCTACTGATCCCGTCCGTCCGTCACGTCCGGCCCGATGATCGGATAAACCCCACCCTCTCCCTCCGGAGCCCGGAGGGAGAGGGTGCTACACTCCAGAGGTCATGTCGCCCGCGCGCTCGCTCGAGCTCGACGAGTGAGACGCGTCTCCCTCCTCCGGCTGATCGCGGTGTTCGCCTGGACCGGGTTCTCGAGCCTGGGTGGCGGCCGCAGCGCCTATTTCCACGACGCGCTCGTGCGACGGCGGCGGTGGATCCGCCACGACGAGTTCGTCCAGGACTTCACCCTGAGCCAGGTGCTGCCCGGTCCGAACTTCAGCAACCTGGCGGTGGTGCTCGGCTACCGGCTGGCTGGCCTCGCGGGCGGCGTGTGGGGGCTGCTCGCGATCGTGCTGCCGGGCGCGGTCATCCTCCTCGGCGTAAGCGCGCTCTACGCGCAGGGCGCCTTCGGGAGCGGCGCCAGTCTCCTGATGCGCGGGCTCAGCGCCGCGGTGGTGGGGCTCGTGCTCGTGACGTCGCTCCGCATCATGCGCGGCTCGCTGCGGGGCGGACGCGCGGTCGCGATCGCGCTGATCACCTTCGTGGCGGTCGGCCCGCTGCGCCTGCCCACCGTCGGCGTGGTGCTGGTGATGACCGCGCTGAGCGTCGGGCTGTACTGGTCGGCGCCCGCGGCGCGGCCGGTCTTGCCGCCGATCCCCCCGTCCAGCCCGCCACCGGAGGGCGCATGATGGCGGGGCTGGCGCTGCTCACCTGGACCTTCCTCTGGCTGAGCTTCCTCTGCGTGGGCGGCGGGCTCGGGGTCATTCCGGAGATGGAGCGGCAGGCGGTCACCATCCACCACTGGCTCACCGCCCGCGAGTTCGTCGACGGCTACGCGCTGTCGCAGCTCACCCCGGGCCCCGGCATGCTGGTCGCGGTCTTCGTGGGCCACCGGGCCCACGGCCTGCTGGGCGCGGTGCTGGCCGGGCTCGCGATGTTCGTGCCCACCTCCGTCCTGGCCATCGTGATCTCGCATCACTGGCAGCAGTGGCGCGCCCGCCCGTGGGCGCTCGCCGCCGAGCGGGCCCTCCTGCCGGTCGGGGTGGGGCTGATGGCGGGCGGGGTCTACACGCTCGCCCGGACCGCGATCCACGACGAGACGACCGTCGCCCTCGCGGGCGCCACCGCGATCGTGGTGGCGACGGATCGCGTCCCGCCGGTGGTGGCGGTCCTGGCCGCGGGCGCGATCGGCTGGCTCCTCTGGCGCTAGCGCTCCGGACACGTGGCGCCCACGCTTGACACCCGGTTTCGTCCCGGCATAAGGTCGCACCGGCTCCCGTTCGCTCACCCGAGGAGGAATGCCGTGCTTGGCTCGCGCTCTCCCGTCTCCCGCGGCGTCGTCGTCGCCCTCGCGCTTCTCGTCCTCCTCGCGGTCTCCTCCGCGGTCTCGGTGACCGCGCAGCGGCTGGCCGACGGCCAGGCGCCGAAGTTCACGGTGGATCCGTTCTGGCCCAAGCCGCTGCCGAACCGCTGGCTGCTCGGGCAGGTGGCGGGCGTGGCGGTGGACCCGCTCGACCACGTCTGGATCGTGCAGCGGCCGCGCACCCTGACCGACGACGAGAAGGGCGCCACGCTCAACCCGCCGCGCAACGAGTGCTGCGTGCCCGCGCCGCCGGTGATGGAGTTCGACGGCGAGGGCAACCTGCTCCAGGCCTGGGGCGGGCCCGGGCCGGGCTACGACTGGCCGGCCAACGAGCACGGCATCTTCGTGGACCCGTCCGGCAACGTCTGGCTGGCCGGCAACGGGGAGAAGGACAACCAGATCCTCAAGTTCTCCCGCGACGGCCGGTTCCTGATGCAGATCGGCAAACCGGCCTCGAGCGGCGGCGACGCCGACACCCGGAACCTCAACCGGCCCGCCGACGTGCGGGTGGACGCGCCCGCCAACGAGCTGTACGTGGCCGACGGCTACGCCAACCACCGGGTCATCGTGTTCGACGCGACCACCGGCGCCTACAGGCGCCACTGGGGCGCCAACGGCCGGCCCCCGGGTGACGCGAGCGTGAAGCAGTTCCGGAACCCGGTGCACTGCGTGCGCATCGCGAGCGACGGGCTCGTCTACGTCTGCGACCGGACGAACAACCGGATCCAGGTCTTCAAGAAGGACGGCACCTTTGTGAGCGAGCTCACCCTGGCCACGTCGACGGCGGGCAACGGCTCGGTGTGGGACCTCGACTTCTCGCGCGACCCGGCCCAGAGCTACCTCTACGTGGCCGACGGCGAGAACAACCACGTCTGGACGCTCTCGCGCGCGAGCGGCAAGGTGCTCTCGCGCTTCGCGCGGAGCGGGCGCTACGCGGGCCAGCTCCACTGGGTGCACAACATGGCGGTGGACTCGCGCGGCAACATCTACACCGCCGAGGTCGACAACGCCAAGCGCGTCCAGAAGTTCGCCTACCAGGGCCTCTTCCCCATCACCGACTGACCTCTCGCTCTCTCCTTTGGAGAGAGCAGGGGGAGGGGCCCACGGTAAGATGGTGGCTGGCCATGCTCTCCCCCGTCGAGCACGCTCCCCTCGCGCCCCACTGCACGCTCCGCATCGGCGGGCCCGCCCGCTACCTGATCGAGGCCGCCGACGAGGCGACCGTCGCGGAAGCCCACCAGTGGGCGAGCGCCCGTCGGCTGCCGGTGCGCGTGCTGGGCGGCGGCTCGAACCTGGTCATCGCCGACGAGGGCGTCGACGGTCTCGTGCTCAAGATCGCCCTGCGCGGGGTGACCGTGCGGCCGGCGGGCGCCGGGGTCGAGGTCACCGCCGCCGCGGGCGAGCCGTGGGACGCGCTCGTCCGGCACACCGTCGAGCGGGGCTGGGCCGGGCTCGAGTGCCTGAGCGGCATCCCCGGCCTGGTCGGGGCCACCCCCATCCAGAACGTGGGCGCCTACGGCCAGGAGGTGAGCGACACGGTCACCATGGTGCGCGTGCTCGACGGGGAGACCGGGCAGGTGGTGACCCTCGGCCCCGCCGACTGCGGCTTCGGGTACCGCGACAGCCTCTTCAAGAGCCGCGCCCCCGGCCGCTATGTCGTCCTCGCGGTGACCTACCGGCTCGCGCCCGGCGGGGCCCCGAACGTGCGGTATGCGGATATCGCCCGCGAGCTCGAGGCGCGGGGCGTCGCAGGGCCGTCGCTGAGCGAGGTGCGCGAGACCGTGCTGAAGGTCCGCCGCGCCAAGTCGATGGTGCTCGACCCCGGCGATCCCAACGCGCGCAGCTGCGGCTCGTTCTTCCTGAATCCCATCGTGGACGCTGCCGCGCTGGCCGCGATCGACGCGCGGGCGACCGGCCTCTCGATGCCGCGCTGGCCGCAGCCCGATGGCCGCGTCAAGCTCTCCGCGGCGTGGCTGATCGAGCGGGCCGGGTTCACCCGCGGGCAGGCGGACGGGCCGGTCGGCCTCTCCACCCGCCACACGCTGGCCATCGTCTGCCACGACGGGGCGCGGGCCCGCGACGTCGTCGCCTTCGCGCGACGGGTGAGAGCGGGCGTCGAGCGGCGATTCGGCGTGCGGCTGCACCCCGAGCCCATCTTCTGGGGCGCACCCGGCCTCGACTGACCGGGGCGCCGCCATCCCGCTCGCCTTCGCAACGTCGACCGGTGCGGGGTCGGCGGGGACCCGGAATTGACTTCGGGGCGGATGGCGCCGTACGCTCGCTCCGCCATGAAGATCACCGCTGTCCGTGCCACCTGGCTCCGTGCGCCCATTCCCGCCGAGCACGCCCACGTGAGTGACTTCGGCCGCAACGACACCTTCAACATGTGCCTGGTCGAGATCGACACCGACACCGGGCTCACCGGCCTGGGCGAGGCCAAGGCCGCGGTGGGCAACCTCGGCAACTACGCGGCGATGGTCACGCTGATCCGCGAGGAGATGGCGCCGGTCCTGATCGGCCGCGACCCGCGAGACATCACCGGGATCTGGGAGACGCTCTACAACGGCTCCCGCGCGCACTACGCGACCCGCGAGGGCCGGACCTTCCCGACCATGGGGCGCCGCGGGCTGGCCATCTGCGCGATCAGCGGCATCGACATCGCGTGCTGGGACCTGCTCGGCCGCTCGCTCGGCCAGCCGGTGTGGCGGCTGCTGGGCGGCAAGTACCGCGACCGCATCCCCGCCTACGCGAGCGGGGGCTGGGCCCCGGTCGGCGCCATCGGCAAGCAGATGACCCAGTACGTGGAGCGGGGCCACCGCGCGGTGAAGCTGCGGGTGGGGCTGCAGGACAAGACCGTCGACGACTCGGCCGCGCGGGTGCGCGAGGTGCGTGAGACGCTCGGGCCCGACGTCGGCATCATGGTCGATGCCCACGGGACGTGGAGCGTGCGACAGGCCCAGCGCTTCGCCCGCAAGGTGGAGGACTGCGATCTCGGCTGGCTCGAGGAGCCGGTGTCCGCCGAGAACCTGGCGGGCCAGGCCGAGGTGCGCGCCTCCACCGACATCCCGATCGCGGCGGGCGAGAGCGAGCAGACGCGCTTCGCGTTCCGCGACATGATCGAGGCGCGCGCGGTCGACATCTGTCAGCCCGACGTGGCGATCGCGGGCGGCATCACCGAGACCCAGCGCATCGCGGCCCTCGCCGCGGCCCACGAGCTCACGGTGGCCCCGCACCTCTGGGGCTCGGCCATCCTGTTCGCGGCCGGCCTGCACCTGGCCGTCTCCACCCCGTGCGTCAACCTGCTCGAGTTCTCCCGCGGCCACAACCCGCTGCTCAACGACCTGGTCGAGGAGCGGGTCGATCTCGAGGACGGCCACGTGCTGGCCCCGACCGGGCCCGGGCTGGGCCTCACCCTGCGGAAGGACTTCGTCGCGCGGGTCGCGGTCACCGCCTGACGAAGGCCGTCCGTGGTCGGGCCGGCTTACCTGGCGGCGCCGGCGTCGCGGGCGACCGCGGTCTGCAGAGTCTCGAGAAAGCGGCGGATCCGGCGCGCGTTGGTGCCGAGATCGCTCCGACCGACTCGGGAGACCGAGCGCACGTCGACCCGGGTGCCCGCGCCCTCGCCGGCGACCCGGACCACCACGTCGTCCCGGAAGCCGAACCAGCGGGTGCGGTCCGTCGCCTCCAAGCGGCCTTCCGCCGGCACCGCGGCCACGATCTGCCAGCCGAGCCCGCGTGCGACCTCGACCGCGCGCGTGAAGACCTGCTCCGGGGGCGCCGCGAAGCGCGCGGGCCCCAGATCCGGATAGCCCGCGCGCTGCTGGGCGGCCAGGGCCGCGCCGGCGTACTCTGCCGTGTTCGGCGCGCCGCGCCGCAGGGGCAGCACCGCCACGAACCGCGGCGGATCATCGAGATCGGTGGTGATGTCGTGGATCGGCGGGACCCGGCCGGCGGAGCGCAGGTAGCCGACCGGCACCGCTGCGATCGCGGCCAGCAGGGCGAGCGTCACGAGCGAGACGAGCAGGGTGCGGCCGGTCCGGGCGAGCAGGCCCACGATCAGCCCGGCCAGCGCCACCACGATGACCGCGAGGCCCCCGTAGAGCGTCCAGCGCAGGATGAGGAAGCCGGTGCGGTAATCCCACCAGTCCCAGCGGGTGCCGACGCCGGACAGCAGGAGCGCGAGCGAGCCCGCCACCGTGAGCGCGAGGCCCGCGCGGGCGGTCAGGGACGCGGCGCGGGTGAGACGGGTAGGCCGGTCGAGCGCTTGGTCTTGAATCGTCATGCCACTCCTTCTTCATCTGCGGGGGCCCAGAAATGGCCCCCGCACTCCCCCAATCCGCGGACATTCGTTGGCGGCGGACAACCGATGGCCGTGACTTGACACGATGGGTGGGGGTCCCTAGAGTCGCGGCAGACAGCACCTACCGCGCGCCTCAGGAGGCCAACTCGATGCTGTACGAGCTCCGTACCTATTCCGCCATGCCCGGCCGGCTCCCCGATCTCAATCGACGCTTCGCCGAGATCACCATGGACTTCTTCAAGAAGCACAACATCCAGGTGGTGGGCTTCTGGACCAACGAGCTGGGCGGCTCCTCGGACCAGCTCATCTACATCCTGGCGTACGATAGCCTCGCCGATCGCGAGAAGAAATGGAGCGGCTTCTTCGCCGACCCGGACCGGCTGGCCAAGTTTGCCGAGACGGAGAAGAACGGTCCGCTGGTGCGGCGGCTCACCGCGCAGATCCTCCGGCCCACCGCATACTCGCCGATGAAGTAGATGCGAGGCGCCGCCGGCCTCCTCCTGGCGCTCGCGCTCTCCGGCTGCGGGTCCGTCGCCTTCGGGCCCGCCTACACCGAGGACGAGCTGGCCCAGATCTGCGTCCGGCACGGAGGCTGGTGGCGCCCCGACGAGCTGCGGGGGGGCTTCTGCGAGCTCGAAGCGCCGGGGTTTCTCTAGCGTGGGCGGCGGCGTCAATCGACGCGGAAGACCGCGTCGCGGGTGAGCCCACGCACGCTCGTCCGTCCGGCGAGGGCCATCGAGGTGCGCAGCTCGCGGCGGAGGATGTCCATGGCGCACGCCACCCCGGCCGCGCCGTCGGCGGCCAGCCCCCACAGCGCGGTACGGCCCACCGCGACCGCGTTGGCGCCCCACGCCATGCCCTTGATCACGTCGGTGCCGCGGGCGAATCCGCCGTCGACGACGATGCTGGCCGCGCCGCCGACCACGTCGGCCACCGCGGGCAGCGCGTCGATGCTGGCCTGGGTCGAATCGAGCTGACGGCCGCCGTGATTGGACACCCAGATCAGCTCGACGCCCGCGTCGACCGCGCGCTTGGCGTCGCGGGGGGTCATGATGCCCTTGAGCCCGATGGGCAGGCGCGTGGTCTTGCGCAGCCACTCGACGTCGGCCCAGGTGAGGCGGGCCGGGTACTCGGAGTCGGGCGGGCGCGGGTTCGGCGCCTTGAGCATCGCCTCGCGCGGCGTGAAGCGGGCGACGATGTCGCGCTCGCGGCGGCTGTAGACCTGGACGTCGACGGTGAGGCACACGCAGAGATAGCCGGACGCCTCGACGCGCGCGAGCAGATCCGCCACCCACGCCCGATCGCCCATGTGGTAGAGCTGGAACATCTTGAGCCCGGGACTCGCCGCCGCCACCGCCTCCACCGACCAGCCGGTGGCCCCGCTGAGGAACTGCAGGGTGTCGGCCTTGGCCGCGCCCCGCGCCATCTCGCAGTCGCCCTCGGGGTGGAACAGCACGAGCCCACCCATCGGCGCGATCACCACCGGCCAGGACAGCGGCACGCCGAGCAGCGAGGTGGAGAGATCGATCTGGCGCACGTCGACCAGGATGTCCTGGCGGATGGCCAGGCGACGCAGCGAGCGGCGGTTGCGGCGGAGCGTGGTCTCGGTCTCGGTGCCGCCCGCGCCGAAGTTGTACGAGGTGCGGGGCAGGCGCGCGCGGGCCGCGCGGTGGATCTCGGGGAGCGTAACGAAGGGCTCGGTCATGGCGGGTACGATAATGCCTGCGCCACGTGAGCGCAACGGCGAGGGCCGGCGACGATGCCGCTGAGGCGGGTGCCCTACCGGAGCCTGCGCACGCTGCTGCGGCGCGAGCTGATCACGCGGGAGGACCCCGGCACCGCGGCACTCATCCGGCGCCTGGCCCACGTCAAGGCGGCGGGACGGTTCACGCGCGGCGAGTTCCTCGCGATGTGCCGGTGGAAGAGCCCGCGGTCCTGCCGCCACTACGAGCGAAGCTCGCCCGCGACGATTCGCCGGGTCTCCGCCGCGGCGCTGGCCGCGCGCGACGAGCAGGAGCGCATCGCGCATCTCGTCGCGCTGCCCGGGGTGAGCGTGGCCACCGCCTCCGCCATCCTCACCCTGATCGATCCGGCCCGCTACGGCGTGCTCGACATCCGCTGCTGGCAGCTCCTGTTCAGCATCCGCTCCGTCTCCGGTAACCGGCGCGGCCGCGCCTTCACGCTCGCCCAGTGGGCCCAGTACCTGGCGCGGCTGCGCGGGCACGCCCGCGCCCTGGGCGTGTCCGCGCGAGCGGTCGAGTACACGCTCTTCCACTGCCACCGGCGGCTGCAGCGCGGCCGCCTGTACGACTGAGCCACCGCACCGGCCGGAGCCGGAGCGCGCGGAGGATCAGGCGGCGCGGATCAGCGCGACCGGGACCGGCGAGGCCTGCAGGAGTCGCTCGCCCAGGCCGCCACCCCGCAGCCGGGCCAGCCACCCGCGGCGCTCGGCGGCGAGCACGATGAGGTCGGCGTCGAATGCCTCGGCCTCGACGAGGATCTCCTGCTCGGGCGCTCCGAAGCGGACCACGCTCTCGGTGGGCACCGCACCCAGCCGCGTCTCGACGGTCTCGAGGTAGTCCCGGCCCTCCGCGGTGACGCGCTCCATCTCCTGATCCGCGAACGCGACCACGCGCCCCGCCGAGCTCACGCGGTGCTCGGGTACGGGATGCACCTGCAGGAGGCGGACGTGGCCGCCGCTGCTCCGCGCCAGATCCGCGGCGAGGCTGGCCGCGACCTCCGCGGCCTCACTGCCATCCAAGGGAACAAGAATGCGCTTTGCCATGGGTCTTTCTCCTTCCTTGATCGCTCTTTGGATGCCGCACCGCGGCCAAGGGATTCCACCCTTCCCTGTCGGGATCGTGGAATCCCCCGGCCCCGGGCCTGCATCTCAATGGGCGGAAGGAGATAGCCATGCTCGAGATCGTCATCGCGTCGGTGGTCGGATTGATCCTGGTGGTGGGCCCGCTCGCCTGGCGGGTGCAGCGGGACCGCAGCGAGTCGCGCGCGCTGGCCACGCGTGCCTACGTGCAGTCGCTCGTGGACCGCAAGCTCGGCGGGGAGTCCTTCGTGTCGGTGCACGTGACGCCGCGCACGCTCCTCGGCCGGGGCCAGGTGATCGTGGCCGTCCCCGGGGGCTGGGAATGGATGCTCGAGGACGTGTGGCCGGTGCTGCTGGCCCGCGTGCCGCGGGGCTACGAGCTCGTGGTGCGGCGGGGCGACGAGGCCCCGGCGACCGCGCGTCCGCTCCGGCGCGTCGCCTGACCTAGGCTTCCCGGCGGGACCCCGGCTTGCCCGCTGGGTTCCCCCTCGCGTACCATCCCGCCGAGGGGGAACCCAGCATGCACGTCGGGATGGCCGCGGTCTTCCAGAACCCGGGCAAGGCCCACAGCGACCGGGAC
The DNA here is from genome assembly GCA_035493135.1 of Verrucomicrobiia bacterium. Taxonomy (GTDB): domain Bacteria; phylum Methylomirabilota; class Methylomirabilia; order Rokubacteriales; family CSP1-6; genus CAMLFJ01. The sequence goes on along the minus strand of DATJIR010000190.1, from coordinate 16,644 downwards.
GTCTACCTGAACGAGCTCCGTCTCGCGGAGCTGGCCGAGCCGCTGGGCTTCCAGTCGGTGTGGGGCGTCGAGCACCACTTCACCGACTACACGATGTGCCCCGACGTCCTGCAGTTCCTCTCCTACATGGCGGGTCGCACCCGTCACGCGCAGCTCGGCTCCATGGTGGTGGTGCTCCCGTGGCACGACCCGATGCGGGTGGCCGAGGAAGTCTCGATGCTCGACAACCTGTCGGGCGGCCGGCTCATCCTGGGGCTCGGCCGCGGCGCCGGCAAGGTGGAGTTCGACGGCTTTCGCCTGTCCATGGACGAGTCGCGCCCGCGCTTCGTGGAGGCGGCCGAGATGCTGCTGCGCGGGCTCGAGAGCGGCTACTGCGAGTACGACGGGGCCTACGTCAAGCAGCCGCGCGCGGCCATCCGCCCCGCCCCGTTCAAGAGCTTCCGCGGGCGCACCTACGCCGCCGCGGTCTCCCCGGAGTCGGTGCAGATCATGGCCGAGCTGGGGGTCGGCATCCTGATCATCCCCCAGAAGCCGTGGAAGGAGGTGGCGCGCGAGCTCGACGCCTATCGCGAGGTCTACCGCCGGGTCAACCGAGTGGACGCGCCGCCCCCGATCTCGGCCGGCTGGACCTTCTGCGACGCGAGCGCCGACCGGGCCCACGAGATGGCGCGCCGCTACATCGGCGGCTACTACCAGACGGTGCTCGATCACTACCAGTTCCAGGGCGACCACCTGGCCCACACCAAGGGCTACGAGTACTACGGCAAGATGGCGGAGAAGATCCAGCAATACGGCACCGACACCGTCGTCGACTATTTCATGAACCTCCAGGTGTGGGGCACGCCCGAGCAGTGCTACGAGAAGATCCTCGACATCCACGCGCGCACCGGCAACAGCCACTACGTCGGCGTCTTCAGCTACGCGGGCATGCCGTACGACGAGGCGGAGCGCAACCTGCGCTTCTTCGCCCGGGAAGTGATGCCGGTGCTGCAGACGCTCGACACCGGCGCGGCCGACGCCCGGCCGGTGCCGGTCGCCGAGAAGCCGGGGGTGGGGCTCCTCGGCTCGTAGCCGGGCCCGCTCCCTCGGCTCAGGCCCATCGAGCCGCCGTCCACCGTGTAGATCCCGCTTGTGACATAGCCCGCGTCCGCGCTGCAGAGGAACGCCACTACTGCACCGTCGGGGGCGGGAGCCGGTGCGCTCGACGCGTGGAGCGACGCGGAGATGTACGTCGAATCAGCCACTTCTCGACCTAGGGGGAGTCGCTGACCCGAGGCGACCACTCAGCACCAGACCGGGCAAATGGCGCCTTTCGCGCCCGGCGAGTCCCCACATCGCTCCCCACGCCCCACGACCCCGGGCTCGCCCTGAAGGCGGACGCCGACCGTGATTGACAGGGCTCGCGCCGGCCGCCTACCGTAGTCCGCGACCGACCGGCTGCACGAAAGGAGACCCCGCCGCGATGGCGCACCGGAGGGAGCAGATCTGCTTGCCCCAGATGCCTCGACGCTCCTTCTTGGCCATCACGGCTGGCGGCCTTCTCGCCGCGCCGCTCGTCGCCGAGGGGCAGCAGGCGGGGAGGGTCTACCGGATCGGCGTTCTCGGCAACGAGAACAACCCGCCCTGGGAAGGGTTCCGGCAAGGGCTGCGTGACCTGGGTTACGTTGAGGTCCGCAACCTTTCGATGGAGTGGCGGTGGTCGGAAGGCAAGCCTGATCGCCTCCCCGTCCTCGCGAAGGAGCTTGTCACCCTCCGGCCGGACGTCATCGTCGCGTCGGGAACACAGGCAGTACGGGCTGCCATGGAGGCGACGAGCGCGATTCCAATCGTGATGACGACCTCCTCATATCCCGAGAAGATTGGGCTCGTAAAAAGTCTTTCACGTCCGGGTGGAAACGTCACGGGCCTGAGCAACGTCGGTCCGGAGTTGAGCGGCAAGAAGCTCGAGCTTCTCAAGGAGATCGCCCCGAAAGTCTCCCGCGTGGCCGTTCTCTGGAACCCGGCCAGCACGGTCGAGCCGCTCGCGCTCCAAGAATTAATGACCGCGGCTCCGGCGGTCAGCGTCGAGATCCAGTCAGTCGAGGTACGCAGCCCGGACGCCTTCTCGGCGGCCTTTGCGGCTGTCTCGTCAAGTCGCGTCCATGCCATGCTGGCTCTCGGCAACCCGATCAACTTCAAGGGTCGGCAGCTTATCGCCGACTTCGCCCTGAGAAACAGGCTCCCCAGCATCTATGACGAGCGACTCTTCGTCGACGCCGGAGGTCTCATGTCCTACGCGCCGAGTTTCACAGACTCGTTTCGTCGCGCAGCGACCTACGTGGACAAGATCCTCAAGGGCGCCAACCCGGCTGACCTCCCCATCGAGCAGCCCACCAAGTTCGAGCTGGTCATCAATCTGAAGACCGCGAAGGCGCTTGGGCTGACCATCCCGCCGTCGCTCCTGCAGCGGGCGGATCAGGTGATTGAGTGATGGACCGGCGGGCGTTCATCGGTAGCTTGGCGGGCGGCCTCCTCGCCGCGCCGCTCGCCGCCGAGGCGCAGCCGGCGGGGAAGGTGTATCGGATTGGCGCCACGGTGGGCTCCGACATCAACTACGCGGCTTTCCTGCAGGGCTTGCGGGAGGCGGGTTGGGTTCCGGGACAGAACGCAGTGGTCGAGCGTCGTTCCGCCCAAGGCGAACGGGCGGGAGTTGCCGCTATGGTTTCGGAGATTGTCGCGCTCAAGGTTGATGTCATTCTCGCCACCGCACCTTGGACCATCCGAACCTTCCGAAATGCGACGAGCACCATTCCCATCGTGGGGCTCGACCTCGAGAGTGATCCAGTCTCGAACGGGTTCGTGGCGAGCCTGGCGCGACCGGGGGGAAACCTCACGGGGGTCTTTCTGGATCTGCCGGAGATCGGCGGCAAACAGCTCCAGCTACTCAAGGAAACGGTGCCCGGTCTGGCACGTGTGTGCGTGCTGTGGGAGCCGGAAGTCGGGGAGCCGCAGCTCCGGGCCACTGAGGGGGCGGCGCGATTGGCCGGCCTCACTCTGAATGCGGTCGGTATCAGGCGTGGGGGGGAACTCGCCGCGGCTCTGGACCGCGCCGCGGGGGGACGTGCCCAAGCGATGGTGGTTCTCACATCTCCGCTCATCTCAAACAACCTGCGCCAGATCGCTGAGCTGGCGCAGAAGTACCGTTTGCCGACCATCAGTCCATTCACGAGTTTTCCAAGCGCGGGAGCTCTGATGGCCTATGGTCCCAGTCAGCCTGAGATGTTCCGGCTCGCCGCGACCTATGTCGACAGGATCTTAAGAGGTGCCCGGGCAGGAGAGTTGCCGATAGAACGACCAAGCAGGTTCGAGCTGGTGATCAACCCCAAGACCGCGAAGGCCCTCGGCCTGACGATCCCGGCGTCGCTCCTGCAGCGGGCGGATCAGGTGATTGAGTAAGCGCGATGTGGAAGTGATGGGCGACGGGCTCGGCCTCGACGCCTGGTGGGATGAGCCCGCCTATCACGCCGCCCGCGGCTCCTTCTCGACCAAGGGCACGTTCATCCTCCGCAAGCTGTCCGAGCATGACCCCGCCAAGCTCAAGGACGTGCTCGGCGACCTGTACCGCGACGACCTGCCCGACCCGGCGGACACCACCAAGTTCGAGTGGGAGGTGATCCGGGGGTTCCTGGGCGCGAGCCCCGAGGAGGTCAAGGACGTCCAGTTACGGATGTGGGCGGGTGTGGCGGTGACACTTGGGATCGTTCTTGGTGAGAGGTCAATAGGTACGACGTAGCGCTGCGGGTAACGCTCTGGACGACCCTCTCGGCGGCGCCGTCACGGCGGTAGAGGATTGTGATGGAAGTGGCAGGGCCGAAGCGCTCTACGATGAGGCCCTCCGGGAGCGATATACGCGTGCTGTCAGCAAGGAGGAGATGGTCGGGATGTTGCTCTTTGAGGACGCCGACCATGATCCCCGACACCATGCGCGTCAGTGTCCTGCTAGCGCCCGGAGGCGGTCTATTGGACTTTAGTCCAAGTCCCGGCGGACCCTGCGCCGTCCGCCGGCGCGAGATAGAACCAAGCGAAGTCGAGGGTGAAGTACAAGGAGCCGGAGTGTTCCGCGAGGCGCGTCACGAGGTTTGGTGGGAGGATTCATCCGTCTGCCTCCCCGACACCGTGGACCCGCGTGGGCCGAAGGGGAAGTGAAGGGAGGGCCATGGTGCGGTTAACGGTGGTCGGGCTGTGTATGCTGCTCCTCGCACGCTGTTCCAGGGCCGACATCGCCGCCAGAGAAGGGACGCTCTTCGGCTTCATCGTCGTCCTATTCATCGCCGACATGGCGGCCCCCATCGTGTTCTCATTCGTCGTTGTGCCCCTGGCCGGTCTGATGGCGATAACCGTGCGCAAAGGGAAGCCCACGCTGTTTACGTATCCGGTGATGGGTCTCGCGTTCCTCTGCGGCGGTGCGGGTGAGACCGACCACCGCGTGCTTGCTCGCGGTGTAGGCGACCAGGTTGCGCGAGCCGCGCAGCCCCGCGATGGAGGCGGTGTTGACGATGACGCCGCCGCCGCGGGTGCGGAGCAGCGGGGCCACCGTCTTGATGCCGAGCCACACGCCCTTCACGTTGACCGCGAGCACCCGGTCGAAGGTCTCCTCCGGGTAGTCCACGAGCGCCCGTACGTCGCCCAGGATGCCCGCGTTGTTGAAGAACGCCGCCCCACCGCGTGGCCGACCCCGCCCGCCTTCTCCACCGCGGCCTGCGTCTCGCGCAGCCCGTCGCGCGAGAGGTCCACGAGCCCGAGGCGCGCGCCCTCTGCCGCGAAGCGGACCGCGGCGGCGCGCCCGATGCCGCCGGCGGCGCCGGTGATCAGCACCACCTTGCCCTCGAATCGCCGGGCCGCCGGGCTGGCCATCAGATCGCCGCCACCGCCATGATCTCCACGAGGTACTTGGGGGCGGCCAGCCGGGCCTCGACGGTGGCCCGGGCCGGGGTGTTGGCCGGGTCGATCCACGCGTCCCACGCCGAGTTCATCTCGCCGAAGAGCCCCATGTTGGCGACGTAGATGGTGGCCGAGAGCAGCTTGGACTTGTGGCTGCCGACCGCGGCCAGGTGCTCGTCGATCTTCTTCAAGATCTGCTCGGTCTGGCCCTTGGCGTCCACGGAGGGATCGCCCGCGATGATGCCGGCCAGGTACACCGTATTGCCGTGGACGACCGCCTGGCTGAGCCGGGGGCCGACGCCGTGCCGCTTGATGCTCATCGTGATCTCCTTTGATTGAGGGGTCGCCGCTTGGCCGGACGTGCCCGAGCGGCGTATGATTCTGTCACAAGTCGGCGGGCGTGTCGGATTTTCTCGAGGGAAAGGACGGGTGCGTGAAGGTTCCCGGCCGGACGGCGATCGTCGTGGGGCTGCTGCTCGCGCTCTCCGCGTGCGAGCGGGAGGAGAAGGCGGTGCGCGAGGACCTGCCGCTGGCGCGGACCACGAAGGCCCGCACCGACGCCCAGACCATCGCGACGGCGGTGAACACGTACCGCGTCACCTGCGGGGCCCTGCCCGATTCGCTCGAGGCCCTCGTGACCCAGACCACGGTGGGGGGCGCGCCGTGCGGCGCGGTGCTCGGTTCCATTCCCGTGCCGCCCGCCGGCTGGTCGGCCTACGCGTACACGCGGCAGGGCGACTCGTTCACCGTCACGTCGAGCGGGAACGGGCAGACCGTCTCGGCGCCCTAGGAGGCTCCATGATCGTGGTGACTCGCCGAGGCTTCGTGGCCGGCGCGGTGGCGGCGCTCGGCGCCCGGCTCGCCGCGGCGCGGCCGGGCGCCGCGCAGGCCGTCTCCGCGGGGCCCCCGGACCCGCAGCTCCTCGAGGACCTGGTCGCGGCCAATCGCATCCTGGTCGATCAGGGCGTGCTGGACGGCTACGGCCACGTGAGCGCGCGGCACGATCGCGACCCCAACCGATTCCTGATGTCGCGCTCGATCGCGCCGGAGCTGGTCACCGCGGCCGACGTGCTCGAGTACGACCTCGACAGCGAGCCGGTGGCGGCGGCCGGCCGCACGAGCTACCTCGAGCGCTTCATCCACGGCGCGATCTACCGGGCGCGGCCCGACGTGCGGGCGGTCGTCCACAGTCACTCGCCCTCGGTGATCCCGTTCGGGGTGACCGGCGTGCCGCTGCGGCCGCTCTATCACATGAGCGCGTTCCTCTCCGGCGGAGTGCCGGTGTGGGACATCCGCGCCGCGGCCGGCGGCGACACCGACATGCTGGTGCGGACGCCGGCCCTCGGCCGGGCCCTGGCCCAGACCCTGGGCGCGCGGCCGGTCGTGCTCATGCGGGGGCATGGCGTGGTGGCGGTCGGCACCTCCCTGCCGCAGGTGGTGTTCCGCAGCGTGTACACCGAGGTCAACGCCCGCCTGCAGGGCCAGGCCCTCGCCCTCGGCGGCGGCGTCACCTACCTGAGCCCGGAGGAGGCGACGCGCGCGGAGGCGTCGATCGCGGGGACGCTGAGCCGCCCCTGGGACCTCTGGAAGCGCAAGCTCGGCGGCCGATAAAGGCCCAGCTGCTTCGCCGCCTCGCCGCTGGGCCTTTGTCGGCCGCCGAGCGTGCGGGGTGAGGAACGCAGGCACGGGCACCGGCGTCGTCCGGCCGTCTCGGAGCTACTTGGGGGTGGCGCCCCAGTCGAAGCGGTAGCCGAGGATCATTTTTATGATCAGGCGGTCGGTGCTCGGGGTCAGGCCGAAGCCGATGCCGGCGTTGAACTCCCAGCGGGGTCCGAGGTCGAGGTCGACCACCGGGAAGATCTGGTGCTGCTGGTCGCGGCGGCGGTCGATGTGGGTGACCGGTCCGAGCGCGCCGTAGTACTCGAGCCCGACGGCCACCTTTGGCGTGACGCTGTAGCCGACCTTGGCGGCGGGGGAGAACTCGAAGCCCCGGCGGACGTTGTCTCCCTCGATGGCCCGCTCGAAGGTCGGGTTGAGCGCGACGTACCAGCGCCCCCACTGCTTGTCGATGATCGGGCGCAGCTCGACCGTCCACGCGTCGGGAGAGAAGGCCCGGCGCTGGTACCCGATCTCGGCCGAGAGGCTCAGCCCGACCGGCAGCTCCCAGCTCTCGGGCGCGCGCACGCGCGGCCGGATGTGGCTGCCGACCCACTCCCACGTGGTGTCGGGCTGGATCGAGGTGAACACGTAGAAGCCGGTCTCGAGCCACGGCGTGAAGCCCTGGGTGATCTCGAGGGTCTCGTGGAAGGCGCCCTGCGTCCGGAGCACGCCGTCCACGGTCCGGGCGGTGCCGACCGCGGCCACGTTGCTGTGCAGCTCCACCATGGTGGTGCCGGGCGGCATCGTCTCGGACCCGTAGACCTGGATCTCGAAGTTCTCCTGGCCCGCCGCCGGCGGGGGCGCGGAGAGGAGCGCGCCGAGCAAGCCCAGGCCGATCAGGGCACCACGTCTCCCGGCACGCATGGGTCGAGTCTACGTCGTTGCCCGATCGGGGCCAACCCGGTTCTGGTATAAGAGAGCGGGCCGGGACCCGCAGCGCCGCGTCCGGCCACGAGGAGAGAGCCGTCCATGACCACGATCACCGATCTCGAGACGCCGGCCGTCACGGTGCACCTGGACGTGATGGAGGACAACATCCGCCGCGTGCAGGCCCACCTCGACCGGCACCGCATCGCCAACCGCCCGCACATCAAGACCCACAAGATCCCCGCGATCGGCAAGATGCAGATGGCGGCGGGGGCGGTCGGCATCACCTGCCAGAAGCTCGGCGAGGTCGAGGTCTTCGCGGACGCGGGCGTGGCCGACGACGTGCTCCTGACCTACAACATCCTGGGCCCGGCCAAGACCGAGCGGCTGATGGCGCTGGCCCGCCGGGTGCCGCGCCTGGCGGTGGTGCTGGACAACGACGTGGTGGCGCGCGAGCTGTCGGAGGCGGCCCGCCGCGCCCAGCGTGACCTGCCGTTCCTGATCGAGTGCGACACCGGCGTCCGCCGCACCGGCGTGCAGACCCCCGACGAGGCGCTCGCCCTCGCGCGGCAGGCCCTGGCGCGCCCCGGCCTCCACTTCAAGGGCCTGATGACGTTCCCGAACCGCGACCCGGACACTCGCGAGTTCTTCGAGCGGGCGCTCCCCCTGTTCGCGCGCGCGGGGCTGCCGGTCGAGGTGGTCTCGGGCGGCGGCACGCCCGCGCTCGCCACCGTGGACCGCTTCCCGATGCTGACCGAGCACCGCGCCGGCACCTGCGTCTACAACGACGCGATGGTGGTGGCGAGCGGCACCGCGACGTGGGAGCAGTGCGCGATGCGGGTGCGCGCCACGGTGGTGAGCCGGCCCACCGACGACCGCGGGGTGCTCGACGCGGGGAGCAAGGTGCTGACCTCGGACCTCTACCACATGAAGGGCTACGGCCACCTGATGGAGTTCCCGGAGGCGCAGGTGACGCACCTCTCCGAGGAGCACGCGGTGGTGGACTTCTCCGGGTGCGCGGCGCAGCCCAAGGTGGGCGAGGTGGTGAGCGTGGTGCCGAACCACTGCTGCGTGGTCACCAACATGGTGGACGAGATCTACGGGGTGCGGGGCGGCGCGGTCGAGGTGGTGTGGCCGGTCGCGGCGCGCGGCCGGGTGCGCTGAGGCCGGCCCGGACTCCGATGGCTCGCACCGGCGCGCACCTGGTGGTGGAGGCTCTCGAGGCGGCGGGGATCCGCCACCTCTTCTCGCTCTCCGGCAACCACATCCTGTCGCTCTACGACGCCACGCTCGACAGCCGCCACCTCTCCATCCTGCACACGCGCCACGAGGCGGCGGCCGTGCACATGGCGGACGCGTGGGGCCGGCTCACCGACGAGCCCGCGGTGGCCCTCGTCACCGCCGGGCCCGGCCACTGCAACGCGGTCTCCGCGCTCTACACCGCGCTCATGGCCGAGTCGCCGCTGGTGCTGCTGAGCGGGCACGCCCCGGTCGGGCAGCTCGGCCGCGGCGGCTTCCAGGAGGTGGACCAGGCCGCGGTGGCCGCGCCGGTCGCGAAGGCCTCGTGGATGGCCAAGGACGCGCGCCGGCTCGGGGAGGACATCACCGCCGCGCTGGAGCTGGCGCGGAGCGGTCGGCCCGGGCCCGTCCACGTGAGCCTGCCCGGCGATCTGCTCGAGGCCAAGGTCGACGACGCCGCGCCCGCGCGCGCGCCGCGGATCGCCGCGCCCGCCCCCGCGCCGGCCGGGACGGTGGAGCGCGTGCTCGGGCTGCTCGCCGAGGCGCGCCGGCCGCTCGTGCTGCTGGGGCCCGCGATGGCGCGGGGCGCGCGGGCCGCCGCGGTCGAGCGCCTGAGCGCGGCGACCGGCGTGCCGGCGCTCGCGATGGAGAGCCCGCGCGGCTTCAACGATCCGTGGCTGCACCTGGCCGCGCCCCTCCTGAAGGAGGCGGACCTGGTCCTGCTGCTGGGCAAGAAGGCCGACTTCACGGTCCGCTTCGCCCAGGATTCGGCCTTCGGGCCCGGCTGCCGCGTGATCCAGGTCGATGCCGACGCGGCGGCCCTGCGTGGTGGCTCGGCGCACGGCATCGCGGCCGATCCCGCGGCGATCGCGGACCAGCTCGCGGTCGCAGCACGCGGGCGGACGTGGCCGCATTACGCGTGGGGGGAGGAGGTGCGGCGGGCGCGCGCCACCGTTCCGGCGGGGTGGGACGCGGCGCGGCGATCGGATCAGGCTCCCATCCACCCGCTGCGGGTATGCGCGGCGCTCCAGCCGCACGTGGACCGCGGGGCGATCCTGGTCGTCGACGGCGGCGAGTTCGGCCAGTGGGTCCAGGCCGGGGTCGAGACATCGCCGCGGCTCATCAATGGGGTGGCGGGCGCCATCGGTGCGGCGATCCCGATGGCCGTGGCGGCGCGCCTGCGCCATCCCGACCGCCCGGTGATCGCGGCGCTGGGCGACGGCACCTTCGGCTTTCACGCCTTCGAGCTGGATACGGCCGCGCGCCACGGTCTGCCGGTGGTGACGGTGATCGGCAACGACGCGCGCTGGAACGCCGAGCATCAGCTCCAGCTCCAGCACTACGGCGCCGACCGGACGGTGGGCTGCGAGCTCAGGCCGTCGCGCTACGACCAGATGGCCGCGGCCCTCGGCGCCCACGGCGAGCACGTCGAGCGCGCCGCCGACCTCGCGCCCGCGCTCGACCGCGCGCTGAGCGCCGGGATGCCCGCGATCGTCAACGTCTCGATCACCGGCCTCGCCGCTCCCACCTACTAGTGGGGATCAGATGGTGAGGCGACGGCGGGCCATCGCCCGATCCCACTTCGTGGCGTAGTCGTCGTCGAAGAGGATGTCGGCGTCGACGGACGCGGTGATCCAGGCGCCCGCGTCGATCTCGCCCTCGAGCTGCCCGGCGCGCCAGCCCGCGTAGCCGTGCAGGAGCCGGTAGCGGCGCGGCCCCGTCCCCCGTGCGATGTCGGCCAGCACGGCCGGCTGCGAGGTGAGCGCCAGGCTGCCCGCGAGGCGCTCGGTGCCCGCGGTCGCGTACTCCGCGGTGTGCAGCACGAATCCGCGTCCTGGCTCCACCGGCCCGCCGTAGTGCGCGCGGATCCCGCCGGTGACGCCCCGGTCGTCGAGGCCGAACTGCCGGAGCAGGGGCGCCAGCGGCATCTCGGGCCCCGGCCGGTTGACCACCAGCCCGAAGGCGCCGTCCGCGTCGTGCCGAACGACGTAGACCACGGTGTGCGCGAAGCGCGGGTCCTGGAGCCCCTCGGTGGCGACCAGGAGCTGCCCGGTCAGGCTCCGATCCGCCTGCGCGGCCGCCGGGACGACGCCGCGGACGCGACCCGCCGGCGCGAGGAGCGCGAGCGCGCACAGGAGCACGCCCAACGGTACGGCGACGACCCGGAGCATCCGTGGCCCAGTATAGCGGGCGTCGGCCCGCCGGCGCGATTCGATCGGCGAGATCCCGCGGCTTCAGCGTCTCGGCGCGCCGGCCCGACACTCGGGGCAGTCCACCTCCCGGAGAGGCAGGTGGGCCACGGCCGGCATGTACACGGGCAGCCGGTCCTCTCGGATGATCAGGTACAGCCAGCCTTCCGATCGTCCCTCCGGCGGAGGAACGAGGAAGAGCCGGTAGTCGGACCGGAAGTGAACGGCCACGTTCCGCCATCGGGGTCCGAGCGGGATGGAGTGGAGGATGACGACGGCCGGGTCGAGCGCCATCGAGTACTTCCAGTCCGTCCGCCCGTAGACGCTCCGCTGAGCCGCGGCGTCTCGGGCGAGGCGGTAGTCCGTCAGTCCGGACGGATCGTGCACGTAGATCGAGGGACCCCGGTAGCCGACGAGCCCGATGCCTTCGGCGGCGAGTATGTCGCCCTTGATCCACCGCCCGTCCAGCGATCGGCCGATGTCGCCGTAGGTCGTCCACCAGAGACCGCGGCCCGGGTCGCGGAAGGGCCCGACGCCGGCGGCCCTCGCGGTGGTCCCCACCTCCAGCACGCACAGGGCCACCAGCCCGACCACGAGGGCCTTCCGCGGAATGCGCGCGGCCGCCTCCGCCAGCACGGCGGCCAGGGCCACGACGTAGATGGGCCAGTACATGTTGATCAGCCGATGGGACGGCATCCAGTCCCCACCGTTGCCGACCACCACGACGGCAGACCAGGCGATCGGAACCAGCAGAAGGCGGAGCTCGAGCCGACGGGATCCGGCCGAGAGCGTGGTGAGCAGCCACAGGGCCGCGACGATCGGCAGCACCGGATTCTCGAGAGCCGCCGCCGCCAGGTAGTCGGCCCCGTCCACGACGTGTGATCTCAGGGCGAACAGGGCGCCGCGAAGATGGACCGAGTCCGACTTGGCGACCACGCTGTTGGGCAAGAGCGCGCCGTAGTACTGGAGTCTCCAGACCGTGACGGCACCGACCGCCACCACGAAGATCCCCAGCGCGACGGCGAGCGGACGTGCGGCGCGGCGGCCGGCGCCGATCCCCGCGGCCAGGAGAAATGCCGGAACGAGCACGACGCTCTCCGGCCGGGTGATGAAGAGCAGGCCGCCCAGGGCGCCGGCCCAGAGGGGCGCGGGCGCGGTCCGCGCCGGGGAGGCGGTCAGGAGATCGAAGCAGGCCGAGACGAACAGGGCGAGGAGAGCCGCGAAGAGCCCGAGCTCGAGTCCCAGGAACGCGGTGCGCTGAAACAGGAAGTTGCAGGCCAGCAGCGCCAGGACCGGGATCTCGAGGGCTCGACCCAGCCGCAGGACTCGGATCAGCCGGCCCACCGCCAGGATCATCAAGGCGAGCGATCCATAGGAGAGAGCCAGCGACGTCGACTCGATGGAGAGATGCGAGAGTGCCCCGAGCGACAGCAGGAGGATCCACAGGAGGCTCGTGTAACCTTCCACGTACTCGCCGTCGTTGAAGGTGAGGCCCTTGCCCGCGAGAAAGCGGTCCACGTATCGGTGGACGATCAGGGCGTCGTCGACCTCACTGTCGGAGGCCAGCCAGGCGCAACCGATGCCCACGAGGAGAGCGCCTCCGAGGACGAGCCAGTCCCACCGCGGTCCCGGAGCCGGATCTCGCGCGCCCGTTCCGGCCCGGCCCATCCCTCGCTCAGTGACCTGGCCGGTCGTCCGCGGTGTCGAGCCGGCAGGTGTAGGCCGCCATCCGCAGCTCGGGCGGCGCCTGCTCTCTCCTGGCGCGCTCCTGCTCACACGCGTCTCTCGACGGCCAGCCGCCGAGCGGGAGAGCCGCCAGGCCGTTCCAGGGGTCCACGGTCTGCCCCCAGAGCACCCACGTGCCCTCGCCGGCGGCGGAGATGGCGAGGGGAACCGTGGCGAGCAGTGAAGCGATCAGAGCCGCTCGGCGAAGCCTTGCGAGGTACAGGAGTCGTCTCCTACCGCGCCGGACGATGGGTCATGATCCAAGCTAGCGCGACGGGGTGAGTTGTCCCTAGAGCTTTCCGAGCTCCGGGGAGGTGCCTCGGGAACCGCCCGGGCCGAGCGCTCCGGGCGAGCGCGCGAGACGTCGCGGATCTCGCGGTCACTTCGTCGTCGCGCAGCCGCCGAGGGTGCCGCAAAATAGCGAGCCATGGCCGTTCCCGCGGGTCTCCGCGCGCTCCGTCACCGCGACTTCCGGCTGTTCTGGAGCGGGCAGCTCGTCTCCCTCGTCGGCACGTGGATGCAGAGCGTGGGCCAGTCGTGGCTGGTGCTGGAGCTGACCGACTCGCCCTTCCGGCTCGGCCTCATCGGCACGCTCCAGTTCGGCCCGATCCTGCTCTTCTCGTTCCTGGGCGGGGCGATCAGCGACCGCGTGCACAAGCGGCGGATGCTGATCGGCACCCAGACCGCCCTGATGCTCCAGGCCTTCACCCTCTCCGCGCTGGTCGCGAGCGGACACGTGCAGTTCTGGCACGTGGCGGTGCTGGCCTCGCTCTACGGCCTCGCCAACACCCTCGACATGCCGGCGCGCCAGTCCTTCCTCGCCCACCTGGTCCCTCGCGGCGACCTGATGAACGCGATCGCGCTCAACTCCGCGGTGTTCAACGGGGCGCGGGTGGTGGGCCCGGCCGCGGCCGGCCTGCTGGTCGCGCGCTACGGCACCGCGGCCGCCTTCCTGTTCAACGCGCTGAGCTTCCTCGCGGTCATCGCGGCGCTGATGGCGATCGGCACCGAGGGGGCGCCACGCCCCCGGAGCGGGCTCGGCATGGGCGCGGAGATCGCGGAGGGTGTGCGCTACGCGCTCGGCACGCCCCGCATCGCGCTGGTCTTCGGCCTGCTCCTCTCGGTCAGCCTCTTCGTGGTCAACATGAACGTGCTGGTGCCGCTGATCGCGCGCAACGTGCTCCACGAGGGCGCGCACGGCTTCGGTCTGCTGATGGCGTCTCTCGGGGTCGGGGCGGTGATCGGTGCGCTGGCGGTGGCCACCTTCTCGGTGGGTCGCCCGCCGCTCTGGGCGGTGGTGACCCCCGCGCTGGCCGCGGCCACGCTGCTGCTCGTGCTCTCCTTCGTGCACCGCTTCGGACTGGCCGCCGCGGTGCTGATGGCGCTCGGCTTCGCCCAGATCACCTTCATGACCGCCTGCAACACCACCGTGCAGATCACGGTGCCCGACGAGCTGCGCGGGCGGATCATGGGCCTCTACGCCCTGGTCTTCGCGGGCATGGTCCCGATCGGCTCGCTGATCATGGGAACGGTGGCGGAGCGCTGGGGCGTCCTGCGGGCCTGCGCGGTGGGCGGGACGATGGGCCTGCTGCTCATCACGACGCTCACGCTCGTCTGGCGACACCGCCCGGGGCGCGCGGGAGAGGCTTCGCCGGACGGAGGCGCGTCGGCCGTTCCGCGAACGTAGCGAGGCGCGGCGGCCGGAGCGCCCAGTAAGCGCACGACACCGGCCCGTCGCTCTCGTCGCGGGGCTCGCTCGGGCACAACTCCCGGACGAGAGTCATCTTTGCCTGATCTCGACGTGGCGCCCGCCGCCCAACCAGCCGCACTTGCGAGGGGCTGCCCATGGCATCTCGCTTGCCTGCGGTTCTCCGCGGCGGCGGTGGAGGTTGCGCAGGCTGACCGACGTGATGAGGAGGACGCGTTGATCCGGAGCATCGTGAGCACGAGCGGGTCGAGGCCCGCGTCGCCTGCCGCAGGCGGGATGGCGGCCGTCATGAGCCGACGTGCGTTCCTGGGTAGCCTGGCCGGCGCCGGCCTCGCCGCGCCGCTCGCGGTCGGCGCGCAGCAGCCGGAGCGGCTCCATCGCGTCGGCATGATCGAGAGGACGTCGATCGCGATCAACGCCGCCAACGTCCAGGGCTTTCGCCAGGGGCTACGGGAGCTGGGATACGTCGAGGGAGAGAGCTTCGCCCTCGAGTACCGCTCGGCGGACGGCCAGGACGGGCGATTCCCGGGTCTGGCCGCCGAGATGGTCCGGCTGAAGGTGGACCTGCTCCTGACGAGGGGCACGCCGGCGGCGCTGGCGGCCAAGAATGCCACCGCGACGATCCCGGTCGTGATCATCGGGGTCGGCGATCCGGTCGGGTCCGGCCTCGTCGCGAGCCTCGCCCACCCGGGCGGCAACGTCACGGGCCTGAGCGCCGCGGTGACCGAGGTATACCCGAAGCGCGTGCAGCTGCTGCGGGAGCTGGTTCCCCGCGCGGCCCGCATCGGGGGCCTGTTCAACATGAGCAACCCGGCGCTCCCGGCCCAGTGGAGAGAGATCGAGCGGGCGGCGCGATCCCTGGACATCGAGGCCCACCTGCTCGACGTGCGCAGGCCCGAGGACCTGGAGCCGGCCTTCGGCGCCGCCACCCGGCTGCGCTCCGACGCGCTGATCGTCGGACTCGACACCCTCACCCAGGCGAATCAGCTGGTCATCGTCGATCTCGCGTTCCGGCATCGGCTGCCGGCGATCTACGCGTCCGCCGAGTTCGCCCGCGGCCTCGTGACCTACGGGGTCAACTACCCGGAGATGTATCGTCGGGCCGCCCGGTTCGCGCACAAGATCTTCAAGGGGACGCGACCGGCCGACCTCCCGGTCGAGGAGCCCACCGCGTTCGAGCTCGTCATCAACATGAGGACCGCGCGGGCCCTCGGTCTCGCGATCCCGCGATCCCTGCTCGTGCGGGCGGACCTAGTGATCGAGTGAAGCTTTGCGGTTGCCCACACCGGGCGCGCGCCGCATAATCGGAACCCGCCGCCCATGACCACGGACCACGCTCCGCGCAACGCCGCCGAGGTGAGCTCGACCACCGATACGATCCCGGTACGCGAGACCCATCGCTTCGACGTGGCCGCGCTCGAGCGGTACATGGCCGCGCACGTCGAGGGCTTCAAGGGGCCGGTCGAGGTGACCCAGTTCCAGGGTGGCCAGTCCAACCCGACCTACCGGCTCTCCTCGCCCGGCGGCGAGTACGTGCTGCGCCGCAAGCCGCCCGGCAAGCTCCTGCCCTCCGCCCACGCGGTCGACCGCGAGTACCGGATCATGACCGCGCTGGCCCCGACGCGGGTGCCGGTGCCGCGCACCTACGCGCTCTGCGAGGACGACGCGGTCATCGGCACCGCGTTCTTCATCATGGAGTGGGTCAGGGGCCGGGTGGTCGCCGACCCGCTGCTGCCCGGGATGAGCCCGTCCGACCGCGGCCGGGTCTACGATTCCATGAACGAGGTGCTCGCGACGCTGCATCGGGTGGATCTCGAGGCGACCGGGCTCACCGACTATGGGCGGCCGGGCTCCTACTTCGCGCGGCAGATCCACCGCTGGACCACGCAGTACCGCGCCTCGGAGACCGAGCGCATCGAGGCCATGGAGCGGCTCATCGCCTGGCTGCCCGAGCACGTGCCGGCCGAGGAGCCGGCCACCGTGGTCCACGGCGACTTCCGGCCCGGCAACCTGATCCTGCACCCGATGGAGCCGCGGGTGGCGGCGGTGCTCGACTGGGAGCTCTCGACCCTCGGCAGCCCGCTCGCCGACCTGGCCTACAACTGCATGCCCTACCGGCTCGGGCCCAGCACCCTGGGCGGCGTGCTAGGGGCGCCGCTCGCGGAGATGGGCCTGCCCTCGGAGGCCGACTACGTCGCCGCCTACTGCCGACGCACCGGTCGCTCCGGCATCCCGGACTGGGAGTTCTACCTGGCCTTCGCGATGTTCCGGCTGGCCGCCATCGCCCAGGGCATCATGGGGCGCGTGATCGCGGGCACCGCGAACGACGTCAACGCC
>DATJIR010000189.1:0-2126 GCA_035493135.1 Verrucomicrobiia bacterium | reverse complement strand
TGATCTTGACGTTGATGTTCAGGTTGCGCTTGAGGTCCTGCTGCACCAGCTGCACCTGCGAGGTCATCTGGGGGAAGTACTCGTAGTAGAACAACGTGGTGTCGAAGCCGTTCGGGTGGCCCGCCTCGGCCAGGAGCTTCTTGGCCGCCGCCGGCTTGTACTGCCACCACGGCCCGAAGCTCGCGGCGGTGAGCGGCTTGTCCTGATAGTAGACGTAGGGAACCCCCCAGCCGAGGATGCCGTGGCCCTCGAACACGGTGTCGACCTGCTTCTGCCGGTCGATGGCCATCGACAGCGCGCGCCGTACCCGCACGTCGTTGAACGGCGGCTTGTCCTGGGCGAGCGCGACCCCGAACGGGGCCAGGCTGTTGTGGTAGGCGTGCACCACCGCGTTGGCGTTGGTCTTCCGGACCGTCTCCACCTCCGAGGGGCTCGCGAGCCAGATGATCTCCGACTGGCCGGTGCGGAAGGCGGCCATGCGAGTGGCCGCGTCGGGCGTGGAGAGAATCACGTACTCGTCGATGTAGGGGCGGCCCTTGTCCCAGTAGTCGGGATTGCGCGCGAGCACCACCCGCACCTTGCGGGTGTGCTCCTTCAGGATGTACGGCCCCGTGGAGATCATGCGCTTCTTGAGGTCGCCGTCCTCCTCCAGGACTTCCTTCGGGAAGAGCACGGTGATGGGCTCGGCGACATTCTGCGGGAACAGCACATTGGGGGTCTTGAGGTGTATGCGCACCGTCAGCTTGTCCGGCGTCTCGATGCCCTCGATCTCCTGGAAGGTGAACGACTGCGCGCCTTCCCTGGCGTAGGCCTCGAAGCAGTACTTGACGTCGGCGGCCACGAACTCACGGCCGTTGAGCGGCGCCACGTTGTGCCACTTCACCCCGGGGCGCAGCTTGAACGTCCACACCCGGAAGTCGGGGCTCGCCTGCCAGGACTCGGCCAGGTCACCCTTCAGCGAGAGATCGGCGGGACCGCTCACCTCGTCGGGGAACCGGTAGCGCACGAGGCGGCTGCCCACCAGGCCCGCGAACTGGTAGAGCCCGACCGACTGGGTCAGGCGCGGGTCGATGACCGGCGGATCCCACGCGGAAGCGCGCGTGAGCGTGCCGCCCCGCTTGGGCGGGCTCGTGCTGGCCGCGATCCACTCCGGGTAGGAGGGCTTGGCCTGCGCGGACGCCCGGCGTCGACCGGCGCCGGCCACGAGGGCGCCGGCACCGAGACCGGTCCATCCTGCGTGCGTGAGGAACTGACGGCGATCCAGCCGGGAGGGCTGCGGGGCGAGGAGGTCGTCGTGCATCGCGCTCTCCTTCTCACGCCTGCGTGAAGGAAAGGACCTCGAGCGAACTCGCGCCGGTGCGTCATTACACCGGCCGCGAGTGCGGGGAGTGTGCCTAGCCGTAGGGGCAAAGTCAAGCAGGGTATAGTAGCCGGCCATGGGGTCGACGCTCGCGCTGCTCGCCGCGCTGATCCTCGTCGCGGCTGCGGCGCGCGCCGAGACCCTCCGCGAGGCGCTGACCGATCACGGGGTGGGCCCGCCGCCCGTCGGTCTGGCCGCGCTCGCCCGGCCGCTGCCCACCTCCCGGGTGCTCGACGACGCCGCCGACGTGCTCGTGGTCTGGCCGCCGGATCCCGGCGGGGACGGATCGCTCCGGGCGGTGCGATTCGCGCGCGCGGCCGGCCGGTGGTCGACCCGCCCGATCGCGTGGACCGATCGCGCCGCGACGGGCGGGCTCGCGCCGCCGTCGACCGCGTGCCGGTCCGGGCCGGCCCTGCGCGATCTGGTCGCTGCGGTCCTCGCCGCGCCCGCGGAGCCCGGCGGGGACCGGAGCCCGCGGCGGGCCCTCGACGCGCGCTGGGCCGAGCCCGCGACGTGGCGCGACCTCGGCCGCGCGGTGGCGGTGCCCGACGAGACCACCGAGGTGGTGTACGTGTACGCGGGGCTTTGCCGCCCCGCGACCCGGCAGTGCCGGGAGCTCCGGCGCGCCGACTTCGAGGCGCGCTTCGGCCCCGGCCTCTCCGAGCGCGCGGCGGAGCCCGCGGTACGGCGCGCGCTCTTCCGCGCGGACGCGAACTGACCCAGGAGGCCCCATGGACTTCGGACTCTTCTTCCTCATGCAGCGCGA
>DATJIR010000188.1:0-10795 GCA_035493135.1 Verrucomicrobiia bacterium | reverse complement strand
CGGCTGGCTCGACGAGCTCTGTCTCTCCGGCGAGGTCACCTGGGGCCGGCTCGGCCTGCACGAGAGCGCGCGACACGCGGGCCGTCGCCTGTCCGCCGCGGTGCCACTGGCGCTGCTGCTGCGTCGCGATCTCGCCTGGCTGCTCGACCCGCGACCGGAGCCCGCCGCGCTGCCCAGCAAGCCCTCGGGTCCGGCGCTCGACGTGCTGACCTACCTCGAGCGCGGCGGCGCCTCGTTCGTCGAGGACATCGCGGGCGGGGTGCGCCGGCTCCGCATCGAGGTCGAGGAGGGGCTCTGCGAGCTGGTGACCGCCGGCCTCGTCACCGGCGACGGCTTCGCGGGCCTGCGTAGCCTGCTCCACTCCGAGAAGCGCCGCCGGCCGAGGCCGGGGCGGCCCGCTCCCGCGCGTCCCTCGCCCGGCACGGGCCGCTGGGCCCGGCTGGTCCCGCCCGCCGCGCCGTCGGCCGACGACCTGGTCGAGGCGCGGGCCCGCCAGTACGTCCGCCGCTACGGGGTGGTCTTCCGGGACCTGCTCCAGCGCGAGCCGGGCGTCCCGGCCTGGCGCGACCTGCTGCGCGTTTACCGCCGGCTCGAGATGCGCGGCGATCTCCGGGGCGGGCGTATCGTGGGCGGCTTCGTCGGCGAGCAGTTCGCGGCGCCGGAAGCGCTCGAGGCGCTGCGCGCCATCCGGCGCGAGCAGCCCGCCGGGCAGATCGTCTCGGTATCGGCCTGCGACCCGCTCAACCTGGTCGGCATCGTGACGCCGGGGCCGCGGGTGCCGGCCGTGCTCGGCCACCGCGTGAGCTACCGCGACGGGGTACCGCTAGGAGAAGAGACCCGGGGCCGCGCGCAGCGGGCCGGGAGTCGGCGGCGGCGCTAGCGCCCGAGGCCGCGCGACTGAATGCCCTGCGTCACGTCGCGGTCGAGATCGGGGCGCCGCATCGGGCTGGGCTGGCTCTCGCGCAGCATCCTCTCGGTGCGCTGGCGGTCGAGCTCGCTCAGCGCCTGCGCGGTATCTTCCTCGATCTTGCGGGGCGGCACCTTCTGGAGCGCGGGGGCGCGCTGCTTGTAGTCGAGATCGATCGAGCCCGACTTGGGCGCCTGCGCGGACGCGATCCCGGCGCTCGAGACGACGATCGACAGGACGACCAGCGACACCTCCATGACCCCCACGACCTAGAGCGTAGGCGCCGGCGGCCTGGACTGTCAAACTTTCAGGACGCGCTGCGCGCCGTGGGCGGGGCGCCGAACGCCACCCGCGCGGGCGTCCGCTCGAGCACCCCGTCGCGTGGGCCGAACCATTCGAGCCGCTCCCGCAGCCGCACCACCGCTCCGATCACCGCCACGACCGGCGGGGCCAGCCCGGCCGCCGCGGCACGCGCGACGATGTCACCGAGGGTGCCGACCACCGTCTCCTGCGCCTCGGTCGTCCCCCAGCGGATCAGCGCCACCGGGGTGTCCGGCGGGCGACCGTGCGCCATCAGCGTGGCCGCGATGCACGGCAGGCTCGTTCCCGCCATCAGCACCACGAGGGTATCGACGGCGGTGGCCAGCCGCGCCCAGTCCACTCCCGCTCCGTCCTTCCCCGAGTCCTCGTGTCCGGTCACCACCGCGAACGACGAGGCGAGTCCGCGATGGGTCACCGGGATCCCGGCGTAGGCCGGCACCGCCACCGCGGCGCTCACGCCGGGCACGATCTCGAACGGGATCCCCGCCTCCGCGAGGGCCAGCGCCTCCTCGCCGCCGCGGCCGAGCACGAACGGGTCGCCGCCCTTGAGGCGCACCACGACGCGACCTCGCCGCGCGTGCTCGACCAGTAGCGCGTTGATCTGCGCCTGGGGCAGGCAGTGGGCGCCCGCGCGCTTGCCCGCGAAGATCCGGAGCGCCCCCGGCGGGGCTTCGTCGAGCAGGGCCGGGTTGACGAGGCGGTCGTACGCGACCACGCGGGCGCGACGCAGCACCTCGAGACCGCGCACGGTCATGAGGCCCGGATCGCCCGGTCCGGCGCCGACCAGGTAGACGCGCCCGGGCTCGATCATGCCGACTCGAGGCTCGCCGCCAGCCGCGCGCGGGCCCGGTGGTAGCGGCGGTCCGCGATGAGCCGTCGAAGCCGATCGTCGAGCGCGTCGCGCCAGCGGGCGGGAGCCGGCGACACGCCGCGCCGCCTCAGATCCTCTCGCGCCTCCGCGGCCAGCTCCACCAGCGCCGCGTGCTCCTCGGTCAGGTATTCCTCCAGCTCCTCGCGGATGGCCCGCGCCGCCGCGGGGCTCGCGCCGCCCGTCGATACCGCCACCGCGAGCCGGCCGCGCCGGATCACCGCGGGCAGGATGAAGTCGCAGCGCGCCGGCGCGTCGGCGGCGTTGACCAGCACCGAGCGGGCGCGGCCGTCCGCGACGACCGCCCGGGTCACCGCCGTGTCGTCGGTGGCCACGAGCGCGAGCCGCTGGCCGCCGATGTCGCCGCCCCGGTACTCGCGCGCCCGGTGAAGCAGCCGCCCCTCGGCGGCCCAGCCCGCCAGCCGCGCGGTCACGGTGGGGCTCACCACCGTGACCCGCGCGCCCGCGGCCAGCAGTCCCGCCACCTTCCCCTCGGCCACCGGGCCGCCTCCGACGACCAGGCAGGGGTGATCGGCCAGGTCGAGGAAGAGGGGATAGTACGCGCTCATGTTCACCGCTTGGCGGGCTCAACCGCCTCGCGACCCGGCGTGGGGATCAGGCGCAGGTAGGGCGTGAGCGCCCGCCAGCCCGCCGGGAACTTGGCCCGCGCCTCCTCGTCGGAGACGGCCGGCACGATGATCACGTCCTCGCCCGGCTTCCAGTTCACCGGGGTGGCCACGCGGTGGCGGTCGGTGAGCTGGAGCGAATCGATCACGCGCAGGATCTCGTCGACGTTCCGGCCGGTGGTCTGGGGATAGGTGATGAAGAGCCGGATCTTCTTCTTGGGATCGATCACGAACACGGTCCGGACGGTGTAGACCTCGTCGTGGGCGGGATGGATCATGCCGTAGAGGCCGGCCACCGTGCGGTCGGGGTCGGCGATGATCGGGAAGTTCACCGCGTACCCCTGCGTCTCCTGGATGTCGGCGGCCCAGCCCCGGTGCGAGTCCACCGGGTCGATCGAGAGCCCGATGGCCTTCACCCCACGCCGCTCGAACTCGGGGCCCAGCCGCGCCACATAGCCGAGCTCGGTGGTGCACACCGGCGTGAAGTCGCGTGGGTGCGAGAAGAGCAGGCCCCAGGCGTCGCCCAGCCACTGGTGGAAGCGGATCGGGCCGGCGGTGGTCTCGGCCTGGAAGTCGGGAGCGGTGTCACCGAGTCGTAGCGTCATGGTCGTCTCTCCTGTTCGGTCGGGTCGGTTCGGTTCTCAGCCGTCGATGCCGTGGGGCACCGGGCCCGCGGGGCTGTCCCGCGCCACCGCGACGACCTCGGCCCCGGCCAGGAAGGTCCGCAGCTCGGTGTCGGTATGGGCCGCGCAGAACGCGCGGAAGGTCTGCCCGTCGCGCCGCCCGACGAGATAGGCGCGCAGCAACCGCTCCACCGCCTCCGGCACGTGGGCCGCGGGCACGCGGTAGCCGATCGGCCGCGCTACCGACTGGTGCCGGCCCACCGCTCCGCCCACGCAGAAGTAGTAGGCGTCCACGAGGCGGCCGTCCACCTTCACCTTCTTGCCCTCGATGCCGATGTCGGCGATCCAGTGCTGGCCGCAGCTGTTGGGGCAGCCGGTGACGTTGATGCGCACGTGCTCCTCGAAGCCGGGCAGCCGCGCCTCCAGGTCCTCCACGAGCCAGCGGGCGAAGCCCTTGGTCTCGGTCAGCGCGAGCTTGCAGAACTCGCTGCCGGTGCAGGCCACGGTGCCCCGGCGGAAGGGCGAGCCGTCGAGGCGCAGCCCGGCCGCGGCCACGTCGCGCTCGAGCCGGGCCGCGCGGCCCGCCGGCACGTTCACCACGATCAGGTTCTGCATGCCGGTGGCGCGGAGGTCGCCCGAGCCGTGGCGGCTGGCCAGGTCCGCGATCGCCCGCATCTCGTCCGGGATCAGCCGCCCGCGCAGGATCGGCAGCCCGGCGTACACCAGTCCCGCCTGCTTCTGCGGATGAATGCCGACGTGGTCACGATAGGCCTCGTCCGGCAGGTCCTCGGGCACCCCCGGGTCTAGGCGGAACCCGAGCCGCTCCTCGAGCGCGGCCTGGAAGCGCTCGGCGGTGACGCCGTGATCCAGGAACAGGAACTTGAGCCGGGCCTTCTCGCGGTTCTGGCGCAGCACGTCGCTATCGCGAAAGATCTCCGAGACGCCCTTGACCACCGCCAGCGCCTGCTCCGGACGCACGAAGGCGTCGAGGCGGGGAGCCAGGTGCGGTCGGGTCGAGAGCCCGCCGCCGACCCGGAGCGAGAAGCCGACCCGCCCCGAGTACGGGTCGCGCACCGCGGTGAGGCCCACGTCGTTGATCTCGGGATACGAGCACCACGCGCGACAGCCGGTGATCGAGACCTTGTACTTGCGGGGCAGGTTGTAGAACTCAGGACTGCCGTTGACCATCGCGGTCGCGGCGTGCACCAGCGGCGAGGCGTCGAGAAGCTCGTCGCCGTCGAGGCCGGCGAGCGGGCAGCCGGTGATGCTGCGCGTCACGTCGCCGCAGGTGCCGAGGCTCGACAGGCCGCAGGCGGCGAGGGCCGAGAAGATCGCGGGCAGGGCCTCGATCCCCACCCAGTGGAGCTGGATGTTCTGGCGCACCGTGAGATCGGCGATGCCGCGCGCGTGGCGCTCGGCCAGGTCGGCCACCGTCCGCAGCTGGGTCGCGGTGAGAAAGCCGTTGGGAATGCGGATGCGCAGCATGAAGTACGGCACCGCGCGCCCCTCCCCGCCCTTGCCACCGACCGCGCCGACCCCGTCGCCCTGGGTGTAGATGCCCCACCAGCGGAAGTAGGTGCCGAGCCACTCGGGCGGGATCGAGCCGACCCCCTCCCGTGCGAACCGCTCGATCTCCGCGTACGCGCCCCACGGGTTCAGCTGCCGCTTGAGCCGCTCCACCCGCTGTGCCTTCGTCTCGGTTCCGGCTTCGCTCACGTCGTGTCCTCCCCCAGAAACGCGAAAGCCGAGGAGGACCGCGTTCCGCCGCGGCCCCCGCTCGGCTTTCGTCTCGATGCTGCGACTTGCGCCTTGTCTAGGAGTGCCTCACCCGACGTACCGGAGGGGTACGTCCACCCATGTTTTACAGCGGGGACACTTCGCGGCCACGTGCCCGGACGCCCGATCCACGCGGAGGATGGCGTTCTTCACGACCACGTCCTCCACGCCGGGCACGACGATCTTGGTCGCGCAGACCTGGCAGCGGATGGCGGGGAATGCGAAGGCCTCTCGAGTCAGGACCTGATGCACGGTCGAATAGTACTATTCCGACCGGCTATGTCAAGAACTTACTGCCGACCAGCGGCGGCGGCTACCCCTAACGGCCCGAATTGACGAGCTGAACCTCTTGCCGTGGTAGCGGGCCCGCGATCCCGGCCGCGGCGAACCGCTCCACCAGGGTCCGGTAGATCTCGGCCTCGGCCACCACCACGTCGGGCACCTTCACCCAGGGGTTGACCCCGATCCGCACCCCGGCGGGCTCGATCTGCGCGACGCCGATCGCGGCGGCGGGCTGGGGCAGCACGCGAGGATTGGCGGCCAGGACCTCGCGGACCAGGGCCAGCACCGCGCCCAGGTCGGAGCCGTGGGCGACCCCGACCGACAGGTGCAGCTGCCGCATCGTCCCGAAGTTGTGCAGGATCTCGCCCACGATCTTGCGGTTCGGAATGATGATCCGGGATTGGTCGGGATGCACCAGCGTGGTCGAGAACAGCTCGATGGTGTGGACGTCGCCCTTCATGCCGACGATCTCGATGTGCTCGCCCACCCGGAACGGCTTGGTGAAGATGATGGTGAGCCCGGCGATCACGTTGCCGAGCACGCCCTGGAGCGCGATGCCGATACCGAGCCCGGCCACCCCGATGCCGGCCACGAGGGGAGCGATCTGGAAGCCGAACTTGTCGAGCGCGATCACCAGCGCGAACAGCAGCACCACCACTCTCACGACCCGCACCATCAGCCGTCGCATCGGCGGCTCGAGCGCCATGCGCGTGAGCGGCCGCTCGACCGCGTTGCCCACCCACCAGGCGGCCAGGAGCCCGACGAACAGGATCACGATCGCTCCGAGAACCTGGAACCCGTAGCGGATCGCGAGGTCCACGATCAGGTCTTGAGCGGGCATGCGCGCCTCCGGTTGAGGGTGAGGGCCGTGAGAAGACGGTCAGTCGTCGATCACTTCTCCTTGGTCAGGAACGAGTCGTTGCGGTTCTTCGACCAGCACGCCTCGTTGTGCTCGGAGCAGATGGGGCGCTCCTTGCCGTAGGAGATCGTGGTGATGCGGCCGGCCTCGATCCCGTTGGAGACCAGGTAGTTCATGGCCGACTTCGCCCGCCGCTCGCCGAGCGCCAGGTTGTACTCCGATGTCCCCCGCTCGTCGCAGTGGCCCTCGATCAGCACCAGCTGGTTGGGGTTGGCCTTCAGATACGCGGCGGTGGCGTCCAGCACCGCGGCGTCGGCGGGCCGGATGTCCGACTTGTCGAAGGCGAAGTAGATCGGCTTGAGCGCGTCGTTGGCCCGGTACTCCTTGGGCGGCGCCGGCGGCGCGGGCGCGGTGGTCGGCGGCACCACCGGGGTCGGGGCGACCGGCGCGGGCGCGGGGGCCGGTGGAGTGGGCGGCGCCACCGCGGCCGGCGGCGGCACCGGCGGCGGCGCGGTGGCGGCGGTCATCGCCGGACGCTTCGGACAGCCCGCGAGCAGCAGGGTGAGCGCGATGATCGGCAGCACCGTGGCCGCGGATCGGATATGTCTGATCGTCATCGGATGTCCTCCTTGATGGTCGCTACTTCTTCATGCGCTGCTCGAGGCCGCGCAGGAGTCGCTCGGCTTGATCGATGTTGCGGCGCGCGTTCGCGTGGGACGGGTCCATCTCGAGCACGAGCCGCCACTCCGAGATGGCTTCTTTCAGCTTCTCCTCCCGGTAGAACCGCACCCCCTGCGTGTAGTGCTGCTCGACGAGGCGAGTGCGCGCCTGCTTGAGGAGGGCGGAGGCGTCCTCGTAGTCGGGCTGCAGGCGGGTGAGCAGGGTCAGGCTCTGGATCGACTCCGGGTACTGACGGGCCTCCATCTGGCTCTTGGCCTGCCCGTAGAGCGCCTGCTTCTTGAGGGTCAGCCCCTCGCGGTCACCGGGCTTGCTCGTGAGGTACTTGTCCACCGTGCCGAGCGCATCCGGGTAATCGCTGCGCTCGAGGGCCTCGCGGGCCTCGGCCAGCAGCGGGTTGACCTCAGGCGTGTATTCCTCCTTCGGCCCGGGGGTGGCCGGCGACGGGCCCGGTGCGAGCGCCGGCCCCGGGCGTGGCACGTCCGGGGTGGGGATCGCGGCCACCACGGGCGGCGGCCGGCGGGCCTCGGGGTGCACGAACGGCACGCCCGGAATCTCCGGGATCTTGAGCGTGGTGCCGGGGGCCAGGCGCGGATTGGGCGGCAGCTGGTTGGTCTCCCAGATCACCTCCGACCGCGAGCGGTCGCCGTAGTAGCGCTGGGCCAGGCTCGACAGGGTGTCCCCCGCCCGCACCGTGTGGCTGACGAACTCGACCTCGCGGGTGTCGCTCTGCAGCGCCTCGAAGGCGGCCCGGCTCGACGGGTCGAGGGCCAGGGCGGCCAGGAACTTGCGCCGGGCCTCGACCTGGACCCCGCGCGCGAGCGCCTTGCGCCCCTCGTCGATGCGCTCGGCCACGAGCTGGTCGATCCGGGCCTGCAGCGCCCGCAGGGACTCGCGGGCCCGGGCGTCGGCCGGCGTGATCGTGAGCACGATCTTCCACTCCTCGGCGGCGCGGCGGAGCTGGCCGTCGCGCTCGAGGGCCTCGGCCTGCTGGCGGTGGCGCGCCGCGAGCGGGTCGCGCGCGATCGCCGCGGGCCCGGTGGGCTTGGACTCCTCGGAGGGGCCGGTCAGCCCGGCGCAGCCGCCGAGCGCCAGGCCCAGCGCCGCCGCCGCGAGCAGCCGCGACCGGGTCCGCCTCACCGGAGGTTCTCCTCCTGGAAGACGTTCAGGTTCTTGACGAAGTCGTCGAGCGTCATCTCGGAGTAGATCTGGCTGCGGTGTGCGGCGAGCGGCCGGACGAACGAGGCGTTGCCCTGGCGGCGCACCGAGAAGGCGGCGATGTAGCCGTGCTCCTTGACCGTCGGCAGCAGGCCTTCCTCCCAGCGCCCGTAGGGATAGGCCAGGATCTGGCTGCGCCGGCCGAGGTTCTTGTTGAACAGGTCCTGGGGCTGCTCGAGCTCGACGTTCATCCGGCGCGCGTACTGGGCCTCGGTCTCGCCCTGCGCGCGCCGGAGGTCGGCGTGGGTCTTGGTGTGGGCCTGGATGTCGAAGCCGGCGGCGGTGAGCTCCCGCAGATCGTTCCACGAGAGCGCTCCGCGGCCCGCGCCGACCCAGTCGGTATAGATGAAGAGGGTGGCGGTGAAGCCCAGCTCCTTCAGCACCGGGAAGGCGAAGTCCTTGAACGAGCGATAGCCGTCGTCGAAGGTGAGCACCACCGCCTTCTGCGGCAGCTGCCGTCCGAGGCGGTTGAACTCGACGAACTCGCCGAGGCTCACCACCCGGTAGCCGTTGGTCTTGAGGTAGGTCATCTGCTCGCGGAACGACGCCGCGGCCAGCACGAGGCGGCCCTTCGCCTGCTCGCCCAGGTTGTGGTAGGTGAGGATCGGCACGATCTGGTAGCCGCCCGGCGTGACCCCGGCGGGGTTCCACGGCCGGCGGGGGATGACGACCTCCTGGCCGGGGGAGAACGCCTGCTGCCCGGAGTAGTCCTCGATCATCCACGCCCGCTCGGGGCCGCCCAGGTAGCGCGCCGCGAGCGTCCCGGGCGTGTCGCCGGGCTGGGCGAAGGTGACCACGAAGTCCTCGGACTCGTAGGCGGCGGGGCGGGGGCCGGGTCGGGCCGGGGGCCGGGCCGCGCCGGGAGCCGGCGTGGGCTCGGGCGCGGCGGTGGCACAGGCGCCCAGCAGCAGCGCCAGCCCGCCCACCGCGAGGGAACGTCCGCGCGCGCGTCGAGTCATCATCCCCATATCCTACGCGACCGGGCGGAGAACCGAATCAAACTACGGGGGCCAGCCGGAGCACCTCGTAGACCTCGACCTCCTCTTCCTTGCCCTTCACGCGGATGCGCCCGAGCGGGCGCGCCTCGACCAGGTCGCGCACGCGCTCGTAGGTGCGGTGGCTGATCAGGATCTGGCCGGGCTTGGCGTTGGACTCGAGGCGCGCGGCCAGGTTCACGCTGTCGCCGATCACGGTGTACTCCATGCGGTCCTCGGTGCCCACCGTGCCCGCGACCGCCTCGCCCGCGCTCACCCCGATGCCGACCGCGATCGGCTCCTTGCCGTCGCGGGCCCGACGCTCGTTCAGGCCGACGATGCCCTCCTGCATGGCGAGCGCGGTGCGGATGGCCCGCGCCGAGTGATCGGGATGGGCCAGGGGAGCGCCGAACACCGCCATCACCGCGTCGCCCAGGAACTTGTCGAGGGTGCCGTCGTGCTTGAACGTGGTCTCGATCATCAGGTTGTAGAAGTCGTTGAGGAGGAGCACGACCTCCTCCGGGCTCAGGCGCTCGGAGAGCGGGGTGAAGCCGCGCACGTCGCAGAAGAGCACGGTGACTTCCCGCCGCTCCCCGGTCAGCGCCATGTTCTCCGGGTTCTTGAGAATCTCCTCGACCACCTCCCGCGCCACGTAGCGGGTGAACGCCCGCTTGATCATCTCCTTCTCGCGCAGGCTGCGGGCCATGCGATTGAAGGAATCGGTCAGCACGCCCAGCTCGTCGCGCGAGGCCACCGGCAGCGCGATGTTGAAGTTGCCGGCCGCGATGGCCCCGGTGGCCTGCACGAGGCGGAAGATCGGGCGCGAGAGGAGGGCGGCGAGGCCCACCGCCCCGCCGAGCCCGGCCAGGACCATGATCAGGGTGATCAGCAGCGCCTGGTTGCGCGCGCTGGCCAGGGCCGCGGTGATGGCCTCCTCGCTGAAGCCGAGGTAGAGCGCACCCACCGGCACCCCGCTGTAGACCAGCGGCACCGCGAAGTCGATGACCCGGCCCTGGGGGGTCTTGTAGGTCTGGACCAGCAGCCGGTCCTTGAGCGGCTCGAGCCCCTTGGGGCGCTCCACCTCGCTCTTCACCGCGGCCCGGGGATCCGAGTGGGCGAGGACCCGCCCGTCGTGATCCGCGACGATGACGTAGGAGACGTCGGGGTCCTTCATGGCGTCGGTCACGAGCACGCCGAGCGTCAGGTCGTCGCTGGTGAGCAGCGGGGTCTTGGCCCCCGCCGCGAAGTTCTCGGCCATGGTGAGCCCGCGCTTGGTCATCTCGGCGGTGAGGCTCTGCTGCTGCTGGCGGAGGAGGAAGAGCCCGACCAGCGCCACCGTGAGCACCACCAGCGCGGTGATCAGCAGGCTCAGCTTGATCTTGAGCGGCACTCGGATCGCCGCGTGCTCGGGCGGCGCGGATGCGGCCGGCTCCGACGCGGTCGGGACCGTCGAGTCGCTCGCGGAGGCCTCCATGCTCACCCGGCCCTACAGTCCATGGAGGGGAAAGATCTTGTCCTGGATCTCCCCCACCTGGCGGCGCGCGTACTCCTCGGCCCACCGGCGCGTGTCGTCGGGCAGCTTCTCGGCCGGATCGCTGAGGGTGGGTCGCGCGAGACCCAGGCGCTGCATGTCCGCGTGGCTCTCGGGCGGCAGCGCGTCGGG
>DATJIR010000187.1:0-3260 GCA_035493135.1 Verrucomicrobiia bacterium | reverse complement strand
GAGCTCTACCTCTCGCGCGAGCTGGCCGACCGGCGCATCTTCCCCTCGTTCGACCTGAAGCGGTCGGGCACCCGCCGGGAGGAGCTGCTCTTCTCCGAGGAGGACATGAAGAAGATCCACCTGCTGCGGCGGGCTCTCTCCGGCACCAAGCCGCAGGAGGCGATGGAGGCCATGCTCGGTCGTCTGAAGCTCACCGCCACCAACAAGGACTTCTTGAAGGGGCTCGGCGCCTAGCGCATCGGCCCCACCATCTTGCCGACCATCTGGCGGAGCTGGCCCAGGGTGAAGGGCTTCTCGATGACCGGGATCCCGGTGCTGCGCAGGAACGGGCCGTAGTCCGCCGAGTTCGCCTGGGCGGTCACGAAGACGATCCGCTTGAGCACCTGCGGATAGTCGCGCTGGACCTCCTCGTAGAGGGTCTGGCCGTCCATCTCGGGCATCCGGAGATCGCAGAACACCAGGTCGAAGCGGTTCCGGCCGATCAGGTCGAGGCCCTCCTTGCCGTTCTCCGCGGTGTGGACGTCGTGACCTTCGATCTTCAGCGCGTCCGAGATCAGCTCGCGGACGGCGCGCTCGTCGTCGATCACCAAGATGCGGGCTCGTCCCATGATGGCCCCCGTGACGGTTGACGTGGTCGCGGTTCGGGCTATTCTACGACGGGGAGGCGGATAACTCTAATGACTGGGGACGCGCCGGACCGTCGAGCCTTCGTCGCGAGCGTGGCGACGGGGATGCTGCTGGCGCGGAGCGGGGCCTTCGCGCAGTCTCCCGCGCCGCCGCCCCCGGCCGCGACCCTGTCGGCCCGGTCCCGGCGAATCGGCTTCCTCACCCCGTCGACGGTCTCACCCCGCGGGATCATGCCCGACATGCGCCAGAAGCTGCGCGAGCTCGGCTACGTGGAGGGGCGCGACGTGCAGTTCGTGATCCGATCGGCCAACGAGGACTTCGAGCGCCTGCCCGATCTGGCCGCGGACCTGGTCCGCTCCGGAGTGGACCTGATCATCGCGGTGTCCTCGCCCGCGATCCGGGCCGCCGAGAACGCGACCTCCACGATCCCGATCGTGATGGTGAGCGGCACCGATCCGGTGGCGGGCCTGTTCGTGGCGAGTCTCGCCCGTCCGGACGGCAACGTGACCGGGCTCACCACCTACGTGCCGGAGCTGGCCGGCAAGCGCCTGGAGGTGCTCCGCGAGTGCGTGCCGGGCCTGCGCCGGGTGGCGATCCTGGCCAACCTCCGCAACCCGAGCAGCGGGACCGAGGTGAAGGCGATGGAGGCGGCGGCGCGGGGGATCTCGATCGAGATCCACGTGGCGGACGCCCGCCTGCCCGAGCAGTACCTCGACGCCTTCGAGTCCGTCCGTCGGAGCGGCTCGCAGGCCCTGGTGGTCACCGCGGATCCGGTGCTGGGGAGCCACCGGGACCGGATCATCCACCTCGCGGCGCGCCACCGGGTGCCCACCATGTACGAGTGGAAGGAGATCGTGGAGGCGGGCGGGCTCATGTCCTACGGCCCGAGCCTGGCCGACGTCAACGGACGGGTCGCGCTCTACGTGGACAAGATCCTGAAGGGCGCCGACCCGGCCTCGCTCCCGGTGGAGCGGCCCACCCGCTTCGAGCTCGCGGTCAACCTCAAGACCGCGGCCAGCCTCGGGCTCAAGATCCCGGGGCCGGTGGTGGCCCGCGCCGACCGCGTCTTCAAGTAGCGCCGCGCGGGCGAGTCCGGTCAGGCCCGGGGCCGCGGGAACACGAACTTCTGCTCGGCCACGTCCCGGGGCCACACCACGCGCGGCGCCTGCCCGAGGATCTGCAGCATCGCGGTGGAGGCGTTGGGGTTGTCGCCCGTCTCGTTGAAGACCACCGGCCCGGTGGAGACGGTGACCCCGCCCGCGAAGCTCGTCTTCCGGATGGCGGCCACCACCGCGTCGGGATCGGTGGACCCGGCGCGCTCCAGCACGTCCGCGATGACCTGGATCGCCTCGTAGGCGTAGGCCCCGCTCGCGTCGAAGTGGCGCCCGCCCGACCGCTTGGCGTACTCCGCCGCGATCTTCTGCGTCTCCGGCTTGCGGTAGTTCGCGTAGACCGTGCAGTCCATCACGTACTCGATCTTGTCCTTGAGCTGCTGGATCTGCCGGGTCTCGTAGAGCCCGGGCGCGCCGGGGCTGATCACGCCCATCAGGTCGGCGCGCTGCCGGGCCAGCTCCTCGAGCAGCAGGATCGCGGTGGCGGGACGGGTGACCGGGGCCAGCACGTCCGGCTTCGCCGCGCGGGCCCGCGCGACCTCGGTGGAGAGATCGACCGCGTTCTCGGGGTAGGGGATGACGTCGACCACCTCGAAGCCCGGGCCGGCCGCCTTGATCGCGGCCTGGAAGCTGTCGGTCTGGGTCTTGCCGAAGAGGTCGTTGCTGTACATGAGCACGAGCCGCTTCGGGGTCACCTTCGCCTCGCGGAAGATCTCGGTCATGTAGCGGACCGCGTTGCGACCGAAGGTGGCGCTGCCCGGGAAGATCCGGTAGACGTACTGGGTTTTCTGCTGCCCCTCCCGCACCGATCTGGCCGCGTTGGCGGTGGGCGCGTCCGCGGCGGAGATGTCGATGACGTACGGCACCCGGCGCTGCTGGGCCAGGAGCGAGATCGTGGCCACGTGGGCCGAGTGATACGCCCCGGTCATGATCTGCGCGCCCGCGTTGATGAGACGGTCGGCCTCCGAGCGCGCCACGTCGGCCTTGGTCTCGCTGTCCGCGGTGAGGAGCTCGAGCCGCGCGCCCCCGAGCGATCTCACCCCGCCCGCCGCGTTGATCGCCTCGACCGCGAGCTGGGCGCCCAGGCGCGAGTCCTGCCCGACGTCGGCCATCGGCCCGCTCACCGGGCACACCATGCCGATCTTCACCGGGCGCGGCTGGGCCCGCAGGAGCGTGGGAACGCCGACCGCCGCCGCGGTCAGCCCGCCGAGGAACGTGCGCCGGGTGGTCCGGGTCAACGGGCCTTCCTCCTCAGGTCACCGCGTAGAAGTCGAGGATCACCGCCTCGGGCCGGCGCACCGCCGAGCCCACCGCGACCACGTCGTTGAGCCAGCCGTACCCGGGCGCTCCGGTCTCGAAGCGCGGGGTCGTCCGGAAGTAGTAGGCGGCCGGGTCGACCGGCTCGCCGCGACCGAGCCGCGCCAGGATCTCGGGCGGCCCGCAGCGCACGCCGACGTTGCGCACGTAGATCAGCGCCCCGTCGTCGGTGCGCACCGTGTAGCGCGCCTCGAGGTCGGCGCC
>DATJIR010000186.1:0-5370 GCA_035493135.1 Verrucomicrobiia bacterium | reverse complement strand
GCGCGAGAAGGAGTTCCTGGTCTCCGCCTTCCACATGGAGGACGCCCACCAGGTGATGGGGGTGGCGGTGCTGCTCAAGGATCTGGAGTCGATCAAGACCGTCCAGTCCCTGGTGAGCTACTCGGCCAAGCTGGCCGCGCTCGGGCGGCTCACCTCGGGCGTGGCGCACGAGGTGAAGAACCCGCTCAACGCCATGATGATCCACGTCGAGCTGCTCAAGGAGCGCCTCGAGGAGGCCGACCCCGACGTCAAGCAGAGCCTCGAGGTCATCGGGAGCGAGATCCGGCGACTGGACCGGGTGGTGCAGGGCTTCCTCAAGTTCATGCGGCCGCAGGAGCTCACCCTCAAGCCGGTGGACCTCAACTCGATGCTGCAGAGCGTGGGCGCGCTGCTGGAGGCGGAGGGCCAGAGCCTCAGGGTGCGGTTCGTGCTCGACCTGGACGCGACGCTGCCGTCGGTGAGCGGCGACGAGGAGCTGCTGCGGCAGGCCTTCATCAACATCGTGCAGAATGCAGTGCAGGCGATGCCGAACGGCGGGGCGGTGCGTATCCGCACGCGCCCGGAGGGCCTCGACTGGGTGCGGGTGACCGTCACCGACCAGGGGGTGGGCATCGCGCCCGAGGATCTCGACAAGATCTTCAAGCTCTACTACACGAGCAAGCCGGGCGGCAGCGGCATCGGCCTCTCGGTGGTGTATCGCATCGTGCAGCTGCACGACGGCGTGATCGAGGCGAAGTCGCAACCGGGGCGGGGCACGGCGGTGATCGTGCGTCTGCCGGTGCGGTGACGCCCGTGCGCGCGCTGCTCTGGCTCCCGATCCTGGCCACCGCGCTCGGCGGCTGCGCGAGCGTGAGCGATCTGTTCCTGCCCGCCCCGGCGGTGGCGCAGCGGCCCGCGGTGGTGGACGAGGAGCCCGCGCCGGCCCGGCCCGCGGCCCCCCCCGCGGCCCGTGAGCCCGCGCCGGGACCCGCCAAGCCCGCGCCTCCGCCCACGCGCGAGCAACCCCCCGCTCCGGTCACCCCGATGCCGGCGCCGCCGCGGACCGCGGCGATTCCTCGTGAGCCCAACGTGCCCGCCCCGGTCCTGGCCCCGCAGGCGAGCGCCGAGGAAGAGCAGCGCATCAAGAGCCAGGCGGAGCGACGGATCGAGGGCACCGAGCGGCTGGTGCAGAAGATCGACCCCTCGCGGCTCGTCCGGGAGCAGCGGGAGAACTACCTGACCATCCAGAGCTTTCTCGCGAAGGCGCGAGAGGCCCTCTCCGCCCGCGACGTGCAGCGCGCGTTCACGCTGGCCGACAAGGCGTATCTCCTCGCCGACGAGCTCTCCAAGGGCCCGCGGTGAGGACGTGTAAAGGTTACCCGCCTCGGCTCGGTAAGTCTTACCGGCGCGCTTCGGGTGGGGCCGGGCCCGACCGTCCCTAACTCCTCGCCGCTGTGGGCCACCCGGGCGCGGCGCGCGTGGCATGCGGGTTGCGACCTAGCCCCGGGAATACCCATCCTGCCGGAGAGGAGATCGTATGCGCAGCCGACTGCTCGGCGTGGCGTTTCGATGCCTGGCCTTGGGGTCGATGTCGGCCTCGCTCACCGTGGCGTGCACGATCGAGCCTCCGGCCGGGACGCCGCCGCCGCCGCTGTCGGGCGCGCTCGAGAGCGGTCCGCGCGAGACGACCTTCGGCCGTACCGGCGACGAGGTCGTGACCAACCCCCAGCTCCGCGACAAGATCCGCAACATGTTCGGGGCGGACTGGGCGCCGGGCGGCAAGCTCGTGCGGGGTGCGATGGCCTATCTCGGTCGCACCGAGCCGCCCCGCGGCGTGCGCATCGGCGACCGGAACTACGTCGCGGTCACGGGATGCGTGCCCGCCGCCTGCCGGGCCGATCGCGTCCTGCTGCTGATCCAGGAAGGCGGCGAGGCCCTGCTCGCGCGCCTCGACGAGGGCGGCTTCTCCCACTATTACGCCTACGGTGGCGATTGGGGCCTCGCGGGCTCGACGGCCCGTACCGTGGATAGCGGCCTCCGGGCCCTCGAGCGCACCGGCGACCCGTATCCGAGGTCCTGAGACCGGTTCCGTCACCCTTGACCGGCCCGCTCCTGCCCATTATGCTGACGTCTGCCCCTCTGACCCGGTCGTTCTCGTACCCAAGATGTATCATGTCGAAACCGAGCGCGCGACGTACCCAGGCCGCACCCACCGCGTCCCATGGCCGGGGGTGCGGGGCATGAGCGACCTCGCCCGCCTGCTGGGCTGGGTCGGCGACTGGGTGACCGGTGACGGGAGGCTCCTGCTCATGACCGACTACGACGGGACCTTGACGCCGATCGTGGACGATCCGGCCGACGCGTTCCTCGCCGAGGACACGCGGGAGCAGCTGCTGCGGATCGCCCGCTCCGCTCGGGGCTCGGTGGCGATCATCTCGGGCCGCGGGCTCGAGGACCTCCGCGCCCGTGTGGCCATCCCGGAGGTGATCTACGCCGGCTGCCACGGCCTCGAGGTCATGGGCCCGGGCCTCGAGTTCCGCCATCCCGACGCGGTCGCCCAGCAGACGATGCTGTGGGCGGTGGGCGAGACGCTGTCGCGCCGCGCCCCCACCGTCAGCGGCATGCGGGTGGAGGCCAAGGGCCTCGCGGTGGCCGTCCACTATCGCCACGTGGCCGCGGACGAGATCCGCCGGGTCGAGATCGAGCTGGCCCGGGCCATCCGGGAGCAGGGGAGCCGGCTCAAGATCTTCCACGGGACCAAGGTGATCGAGGTGCTACCGCAGGTGGCGTGGACCAAGGGCGAGTGCGCCCGCTGGATCCAGGAGCGCGTGCTGTCGACGGGTCCCGGGTCCGGGCCCGCGTTCTGGCTCTACCTCGGCGACGACTGGACCGACGAGCACGCCTTCGAGGTGCTGAGCGGCCGGGCCCTCACGATCCGGGTGGGCGACGCGGTGCCCGCGTCCAAGGCGGCGTACCGGCTGCGCGACGTGGGCGAGGTCCAGCAGCTGCTCGCCGCGCTGGCCGAGGGCGCGACGGCGGGGAGCCGGGCGTGAAGTTCCAGCTGAGGCTCGTCGCCGCGCTGTGCCTGGCCTCCCTGGTGGTGGTCGGCGCGTTCGCCTACTTCCAGTTCGTCGAGGATCGGCAGCGGCTGACCGGCGAGCTCGACCGGCGCGCGACCCTCGTGAGCGAGGGGCTCAAGGAGGTGCTCGAGCCCGCCCTCGGCCCGCGCGTCAGCAAGCCCCAGATCGACCGGCTCATCAAGAAGTTCAGCAAGCCGGACCTGGGCCTGGCCGTCTACGACCGCGTGGCCTCGCTCATCGCGGCGACGCCGGACGTGGCCAAGCAGCTCGAGAACCCGCCGCCGGAAGCCACCTGGGCGCTCACCTCGGGGGCGGTGCAGACCGGCTTCCGCAAGCTCGGGGGCACCACGCGCTACGTCTATGCCGACCCGATCTTGAGAGAGGACAAGCCCGCCGGGGCGCTGGTGATCTTCCTGGACGCGAGCGACCTGGAGACCGCGGAGTGGGAGCTGTGGCGCTTCAACGCCATCCGCTTCCTGGTGCTCGCGGTCGCGCTCGCCCTGATCGCCCTCCTGGTGGTGCGCATGAGCCTGACCCAGCCGCTCGCCAAGATGGCGCGCTGGACCAAGGCGGTGCGGCGGGGGCACGTGATCGAGCCGCCCGAGCTGCCGGACGAGAGCCTGTTCGGGCCCATCGCGCGCGAGGTCACGGTGCTGGCCAAGAACCTCCAGCGGGCACGGGCCGCGGCCGAGGAGGAAGCTGCGCTGCGCCTGATCGGCCAGACCCTGTGGACCGAAGAGCGGCTCAAGCAGTTCGCCAAGATGCGCCTCGGGGAGCGCCCCCTGGTGGTGGTCTCGAACCGGGAGCCGGTGAGTCACGTCTGGAAGGACGGCCAGATCCAGGTGGTGACTCCCGCGAGCGGCCTGGTCACCGCGATGGACCCGGTGATGCGTGCCTGCGGCGGCGTGTGGGTGGCGCAGGCCAGCGGCGACGCCGACCGCGAGACCGCGGACGCGCGCGGACGGCTGCGCGTGCCGCCGGACGACCCGCGGTTCACGCTCAAGCGCGTGTGGCTCAGCCCCGAGGAGGAAGCGGGCTACTACTACGGGTTCTCCAACGAGGGCCTGTGGCCGCTCTGCCACATCGTGCACAACCGCCCGCTCTTCCGGCCGGAGGACTGGGCGCAGTACCGCGCGGTCAACGAGAAGTTCGCCGCCGCGGTCCTCGAGGAGATCGCGGGCACCGAGTCGCCGATGGTCCTGATCCAGGACTACCACTTCGCGCTCCTGCCGAGCCTCATCAAGCGCGAGCGCCCCGACGCGCGGACCGCCATCTTCTGGCACATCCCGTGGCCGAACTTCGAGGCCTTCTCGATCTGCCCGTGGCAGGACGAGCTCCTGCTGGGGATGCTGGGCGCGGACCTGATCGGCTCCCACACCCAGTACTACTGCAACAACTTCCTCGACACGGTGGAGCGGGCGATCGAGGCCCGCATCGACTGGGAGCGCTTCTCGGTCACCCGCGGGCAGCACGTGACCTCGGTCAAGCCGTTCCCGATCAGCGTGGCCCCCGGCTTCGTGGACAACCCGCCCACCACGTCGCGCCAGACCCTGCTCGAGAGCCTCGAGACGCCCGCCGAGTTCCTCGGGGTGGGGGTGGAGCGGCTCGACTACACCAAGGGCCTCCCCGAGCGCTTCCGCGCCCTGGGCCGCTTCTTCGAGCGCTTCCCGGAGTACCGGGAGCGCCTGGTGTTCGTCCAGCTGGCCGCGCCCAGCCGCAGCACCATCCCGCGCTACCAGGCGCTGGAGGCGGAGGTCGACGCGGCGGTGCAGGAGGTGAACGGCGCCTACCAGACCAAGCGCTGGAAGCCGATCCTGTACCTCAAGCGCCACCACGAGCACCGGGACATCTGGCCGTTCTACCGCCACGCCGACTTCTGCATGGTCACGTCGCTGCACGACGGCATGAACCTGGTCGCCAAGGAGTTCATCTCGGTGCGGGACGACGAGGACGGCGCGCTGATCCTGAGCCAGTTCACCGGCGCCTCCTCCGAGCTCCGGGACGCGATCCTGGTGAACCCGTACGACGTCGACGCGATGGCCGAGGCCATTCGCACCGCGATCGCGATGCCCGCCGAGGAGCGGCGGGCGCGGATGGCGCGGATGCGTCAGGCGGTGCGCGAGCACAACATCTATCGGTGGGCGGGCCTGCTCCTGAGCGAGCTCGAGCGCATTCCGGAAGGGTCGGCCAGCAGCCACTCCACGGCCAGCCAGGTGTCCTGAGGGGGGTTGCAGAAATAGCAAGGGGGAGGGACGTGAGTCCCTCCCCCTTTTTCACGAGCAACCACCCCACACCCCCGCCCACACCCCAG
>DATJIR010000185.1:0-3745 GCA_035493135.1 Verrucomicrobiia bacterium | reverse complement strand
AGCAGGTGGCCGTCGTCGACCGCCCGCACCTGGCGGACCTTGCCCTCGAGGACCAGGGGGTACCCGTCGAGGGCCGCCGCGTCGATCACAGGGCGGCGACCCGCTGCATCAGCTCCGGCACGTGTCGGGTGTACCACGCCGGGTCGAGCAGCTCGGCGAGGTCCTCGGCCGGCAGCACCGCCGTGACCTCCGGGTCGCCGGCCAGCAGCTCGCCCAGCGGGCGCTCCTCGTCCCAGGCGCGCATCGCGTTGCGCTGCACCAGGGCGTAGGCCTGCTCGCGGGTGAGGCCGCGCTCCACCAGCCCGAGCAGCACCCGCTGCGAGAAGACCAGGCCGTGGGAGCTCTCGAGCACCGCGAGCATCCGGTCGGGACGGACCACCAGGCCCTCCACCAGCGACCGGGTGCGGGCGAGCATGTAGTCGAGCAGGACGAAGGCGTCGGGCAGGACGATCCGCTCGACGGAGGAGTGGGAGATGTCCCGCTCGTGCCAGAGGGCCACATCCTCCATCGCCGCGACGGCGTAGCCGCGCATCACCCGCGCCATCCCGGACAGGCGCTCGGCCGTGATCGGGTTGCGCTTGTGCGGCATCGCCGAGCTGCCCTTCTGGCCGGCGGTGAACGCCTCCTCGGCCTCCCGCAGCTCCGTGCGCTGCAGGTGCCGCAGCTCCACGGCGATGCGCTCGATCGAGCTCGCCGCCACCGCCAGCGCGTTCACCAGCGCCGCCAGGCGGTCGCGCGCGACGACCTGCGTGGCGATCGGCTCGCCGTCGATCCCGAGCTCGTCGAGCACCCGCGCCTCGATCGCCGGGTCGAGCATCGCGTAGGTCCCGACGGCGCCGGAGAGCTTCCCGACCGCCGCCTCGGCGATCGCCGCCTGGAGGCGCTCCTCGTTGCGCCGGCTCTCGAGCGCGTGGTTCGCGATCTTCAGCCCGAACGTGGTGGGCTCGGCGTGGACGCCGTGGGTGCGGCCCACGCAGAGGGTGTCCTGGTGGCGCAGCGCCATGTCGCGCAGCACCGCCGTCAGCGCGGCCTGCTCGTCCAGGAGCAGGTCCCCCGCCCGGCGGATCGCGAGCGCCAGGCCGGTGTCGAGCACGTCGGAGGACGTCATCCCGTAGTGGATCCAGCGCGACGCGGGGCCCACCCGCTCGTTGACGTCGGTGAGGAAGGCCACGACGTCGTGGTTGGTCGTCCGCTCCAGCTCCTGGGTGCGCTCGACCGAGAAGGCCGCCTTCGCCTCGATCTCCGCAAGGTCGTCCGCCGGGATCACCCCGCGGGCCGCCCACGCGCGGCACACCGCCAGCTCCACCTCGAGCCAGCGCGCGAGCTTCGCCTCCTCGGTCCACAGGGCGGCCATCGCCGGCCGCGAGTAGCGCGGGATCACGAGGCCATACCCGCGGCGATGTCCCGGCGCAGCTGCTTGCCGTCGAAGTGGATCAGGTCGGCGGCCGCGTACGCCTTCGCGCGGGCCTCCTCGACGCTGTCGCCGCGGGCGCTCACCGCCAGCACCCGCCCGCCGGCGG
This sequence comes from Verrucomicrobiia bacterium, assembly GCA_035493135.1. Taxonomy (GTDB): domain Bacteria; phylum Methylomirabilota; class Methylomirabilia; order Rokubacteriales; family CSP1-6; genus CAMLFJ01. The sequence goes on along the minus strand of DATJIR010000185.1, from coordinate 2,225 downwards.
TCACGATCGCGCCGCCCTCGCCGGGCGCGGTGCCCGCGTGGTACACGTCGGCGCCCGTCGCGGCGGCCTCCTCCAGCCCGGTGATGACGTCGCCCGTCCGGGGGGACGCGGGGTACCCGTGCGCGGCGAGCACCACCGACACGGCGGCGCCGTCGTTGACGCGCACGGGGCGGTCCTCCAGCCGGCCGTCGGCGGCCGCCTCCAGCAGCGGCAGCAGGTCCTCGTCCAGCCGGGGGAGCAGCGCCTGTGTCTCGGGATCCCCGAAGCGCGTGTTGAACTCGAGCACCTTCGGCCCTTCCGGGGTCATCATCAGGCCCGCGTACAGGACGCCCTGGAACGGGACGCCGCGCGCGGCCATCGCCGCGATCACGGGACGGTGGATGCGGTCGATCAGCGCGTCGGCCTCGGCGTCCGGGATGTCCGGCACCGGCGACACGGAGCCCATCCCGCCCGTGTTCGGGCCGGTGTTCCCCTCGCCGATCGGCTTGTAGTCGCGGGCGGCGGGGAAGCGGGCCACGCTCGTGCCGTCCGTGATGGCCAGCAGGGAGACCTCGGGGCCGGTCAGGCCCTCCTCCACCACCACGGTCCGCCCGGCGTCCCCGAAGGCGCCCTCCTCCAGGCAGGTGGCGAGCGCCTCGCGCGCCTCGTCCTCCGTGCCGACCACCATCACGCCCTTCCCGGCGGCGAGGCCGTCGGCCTTCACCGCCACCGGCAGCCCGAGCTCGGCGACGGCGGCCATCCCCTCGTCGACCGTGGTGACCACCCGCGACCGGGCCGTCGGCACGCCGGCCTCGACCATCACCTCCTTGGCGAAGGCCTTGCTTCCCTCGAGCCGCGCGGCGGCGCCGCTCGGCCCGAAGCAGCGGATGCCCGCGGCGCGGAGCGCGTCGCAGACGCCGGCGACCAGCGGCGCCTCGGGGCCCACCACCACCAGGTCCGCGTCGAACGCCATCGCAAGGGCCACCACGCCGCCCGTGTCCTCGATGTTCAGGGGGATCAGCCGTGCGTCCCGCGCGATCCCCGCGTTGCCGCCCACGCAGTGGATGACGGGTGCCTCGGGGGAGCGGGATATGGCCCGGACGAGGGCGTGCTCGCGCCCTCCGCCTCCCACGACCAGCACGGTGCGGCTCACCCCGGCACTCTCGCACACGGCGCGGCCGTCGGGGCGGCGGGCGATAAGCTCCGTGGAGACGATGCCCGACCCGCTCCAGCCCCTCTCCCGCGCCGAGCGCGAGGCGCACCGCGCGCTCCTGGAGGAGGCCCTCGCCGAGCTGCCCAAGGCGAGCAACCCGGAGCGCGCCGCCGAGGAGGTGATGCGCGCCCTCGACAGCTACATCGAGGCGACCGGCGGGGGCACCGCGCTCACCCCGCGCGAGTCCCCGGTCACGAACTTCGACCGGCGCCCGGAGACGGCCGACCACGAGATCCGGTGGGTCACCTGGCTGGTGATCGGCGGCGCGGTGCTCGCCACCTGCGTCGTCGCGATCGCCCTCTCGGGTGGCTGGCCGGCGGCGATCACCGTCATCGCGATCTGGGTGCTCGCGCTCGCCGCGATGCTCTCGACGTGACCGCGGTCGACGAGATCCTCGCGCGGGCGTCGTGCGACCCGTCCCCGCTGCCGCCGCACCCGTCCCTGCACCTGGCGATCGTGACGTGCATGGACGCCCGCATCGACCCGTACGCGGTGTTCGGCCTCCGGCCCGGCGAGGCCCACATCATCCGCAACGCGGGCGGGCTGGTGAGCCCCTACACGCTCCGGTCGCTGGCGCTCTCCCAGCGCGCCCTCGGCACCCGCGAGGTGCTCGTGGCGCAGCACACCGACTGCGGCGTCCACGGGCTGGACGACGAGCGGCTCGCCTCCGAGATCACCGCGGAGATCGGGTTCCCGCCGGCCTGGCGCGGCGGCGGATTCGCCGACCTCGAGGAGAGCGTCCGCGCGTCCATCCGCCGGCTGCGCGCGGCGCAGGAGCTGCCGTACCGCGACGCCATCCGCGGGGCGATCATCGACCTGGTCTCGGGGGGCGTGCGGCCGGTCGACGCGTAGACGCGCGAAAAAGGTCGACATAGATCCGACGTTCGGGGCCCGTCGCCGGTCTAAGAGGGCGTGATCGACTGGTTCCCCCCGCCCTCGAACGACAGCCCCGCGCGCAGCCTGGCGCGCTGGCACGGCGTGGTGAGCCTGCGCCGGGCGGCCCGCGCCATCGACGCGCTCGAGCCGACCACCG
>DATJIR010000184.1:0-7331 GCA_035493135.1 Verrucomicrobiia bacterium | reverse complement strand
CCCCGCCCCCCACCCGCTCCCGCCCGCGACCTGGCCGCGAACTGACCGACGCGGCTAGCTGTGCTTGCGAAGCTCCAACCGCCCGATCTGCCGCCGATGCACCTCGTCCGGCCCGTCCGCGAACCGCAGGGTCCGCGAGTGCGCCCACATGGAGGCGAGCGGGAACTCCTGGCTCACGCCGCCGCCGCCGTGGAGCTGCATCGCGCGCTCCACCACGCGGCCGGTGATGCTCGGCACCGCCACCTTGATCTCGGCGATCGCCTGCCGCGCCGCCTTGTTGCCGACCGTATCCATCATGTAGGCCGCGTGCAGGACGAGCAGCCGTGCCTGGTCGATCTCGATGCGGGACTCGGCGATGCGCTCGAGGGTGATGTCGTTGTCGGCGAGCGGCTTCCCGAAGGCGATGCGCTTCGTGGCGCGCTTGCACATCAGCTCGATCGCGCGCTCCGCGACCCCGATCTGCCGCATGCAGTGGTGGATGCGGCCCGGCCCCAGGCGGCCCTGGGCGATCTCGAAGCCGCGGCCCTCGCCCAGCAGCATGTTGGACGCGGGCACCCGCACGTTCTCGAAGAGCACCTCGCCGTGGCCGTGGGGCGCGTCGTCGTAGCCGAACACGGTCAGCATGCGCACCACCTTGATGCCGGGCGCGTCGCGCGGCACCAGGATCATCGACTGCTGCTTGTACTTGTCTGGATTCCGCGGGTCGGTCTTGCCCATGAAGATGAGGACCTGGCAGCGCGGGTCGCCGATGCCCGAGGTCCACCACTTGTGGCCGTTGATCACGTACTGGTCGCCCTCGCGCATGATGCTCGACTCGATGTTGGTCGCGTCCGAGGACGCCACCTTGGGCTCGGTCATCGCGAAGGCGGAGCGGATCTTGCCCTCGAGCAGGGGGGCCAGCCACTGCTTCTTGTGCTCGACGGTGCCGTAGCGCTCCAGCACCTCCATGTTGCCGGTATCGGGAGCGGAGCAGTTGAAGACCTCGGGGGCGATGGGGGAGCGCCCCATGACCTCGCAGAGCGGGGCGTACTCGAGGTTGGTGAGGCCGGCGCCGCGCTCGCTCTCGGGGAGGAAGAGGTTCCAGAGGCCGCGCTCGCGGGCCTTGGCCTTCAGTTCCTCCATGATCGGCGGCACCTGCCAGCGGGTCGGGCCCGAGTTGAGCTGGTCGTGGAAGACCTGCTCGTTGGGCACGATGTGCTTGTTCATGAAGTCGGTCAGCTGCTCCATGTACATCTTGGTCTTCTTGGAGTACTCGAATTCCATGGTGGGCCCTCCCGGCGCCTCTGCCTCGCTCCCAGTGACGGTACGTGCGTCGCGTGGCCCCAACCCTAGGGCCCCGCTGGGCGATTGTCAACGCCTCCGCGGCCCGGCGCCGGCTGGACTTGGACACCCCGCCGTGATAGAAAAATGCGAGACTTACGCGGCATCCGACGTCGACCATGCTCTCGATCTCCGACACGGCCACCGAGATGGTGAACTGGGTGTTCCCCGAGCACGCGGGAGCGCCCGGGCAGATCCACGGCGGCCGCATGATGCAGTGGATCGCGACCTGCGGCACCATCGCGGCCGCCCGGGTGGCCCGGGGCAACGTGCTGCTCGGAGCCATGGACGACATCGACTTCCTGCACCCGGTGAAGGTCGGTGAGGTGGCGGTGCTGCGGGCCCAGGTGGAGTACGTGGGCCGCTGCTCCCTCGAGGTCGGGGTCCGGGTCTACGCCGAGAAGCCGGCCACCGGCGAGCGGACGCTGACGCTCTCCTCCCACCTCGTCTTCGTGAAGGTGGACGGGCACGGCAAGCCGCTGCCGGTGCCGCAGGCGGTGACCCCGCGCGGGGCCGGGGAGGAGGCGCTCCACGCCGCGGCCGGGGAGCGGCGGGCCCGCCGGCTCGAGCGCTTCGCCCGGCGGGCGGAGCGCATGCGCGAGTTGGAGGACGACGCCCCCGAGCAGCTGCGCTGGAAGTTCGAGTCGTGCCGGTCGGTGCTGCCGGAGGACCTCCTGTTCGGCAACACCATGTTCGCGGGCAAGCTCCTGCTCGACATCGACGAGGCGGGCGGTATCCTCTCCATGCGGTACTGCCGGGGCCTGGTCATGACCGCGTGCCTGGACGCGCTCGACTTCTACGCGCCGATCCAGTCGAACGAGGTCGTGACGTTCAAGGCCGGGCTCAACCACGTGGGGACGTCGTCCCTCGAGATCGGGGTGAAGGTGCTGAGCGAGGTGCCGTGGACCGGCGAGGTCAAGCACGCCTGCACCGCCTACCTCACCTTCGTGCACCTGGGCCCGGACCCGAGCGCCCCCCTGCGGCCCCGGCCGTGCCCGCCGTTCACGCCCGAGACTCCCGCGGAGCAGCGCCGCTTCGCCCTCGCCCTCGAGCGGCGGGCCCGGCGCCTCGAGCGGATCAAATCCTTGAAGCCACTTCAGAGCGCGTAGGAGACCGGTATGTCTGGACACTCACGGTGGTCGCAGATCAAGCGGAAGAAGGGCAAGACGGACGTCCAGCGCGGGAAGCTGTTCTCGAAGATCCTGCGCGAGATCACGGTGGCGGCCAAGCACGGCGGGGGGGACCCCAAGGGCAACCTGCGCCTGAAGGCGGCCACCGAGTCGGCGCGGGCCGCCAACATGCCCGCCGACAACATCAAGCGGGCCATCCAGAAGGGTACCGGCGAGCTGCCGGGCGAGTCGTACGAGGAGATCTCCTACGAGGGCTACGGGGCGGGCGGGGTGGCGGTGATGGTGCGGACCCTCACCGACAACAAGAACCGCACCGGCCCCGAGATCCGGCACATCTTCGAGAAGAACGAGGGCCGCATGGGCACCTCCGGCTGCGTGGCCTGGATGTTCGACCGCCGCGGGATGATCGAGGTGGACGCGCAGAAGGTGAAGGAGGACGATCTGCTCGAGAAGGCCCTCGACTCGGGGGCGACCGACGTGAAGCAGGTAGAAAAAGTGTTCGAGGTCACCGCGAGTCCTGATGAAATGGAGACGGTCCGGCAGGCGCTCGAACGGCAGGGCATGCCGGTGCTCGAGGCGCGGGTGGACATGGTGCCCCAATCCACGGTGAAGGTGGAGGGCAAGGAGGCCGCTGCGGTGCTGCGGCTGATCGAGGCCCTCGAGGAGCAGGACGACGTCCAGGCCGTTTACTCCAACTACGACATCGCCGACGAGGTCATCGACGCCATCACCGCGGCCTAGCGCGCTGCGCGTCATGGGGGTGGACCCGGGGCTGGTGGCCACCGGGTTCGGCGTGCTGGAAGCGGACGGAGGCGCCGTCACCGTCCGCGACGCCGGCGTCATCAGCACCACCACCGGCCAGCCCCTCGAGGCCCGGCTCAATGCGCTCCACCGGGCGGTGCACCGGATCATCGAGCTGCAGGGTCCCGGGCTGCTCGTGGTCGAGGACCTCTACACGGAGTACAAGTTCCCGCGCACCGCCATCCTCATGGGCCATGCCCGGGGCGTGATCTACCTGGCCGCGCGGCAGCTGGGCGTGACGGTGGTCGCGCTCAGCCCGTCCGAGGTCAAGCGGGCGATGACCGGCAACGGGGCCGCGGGCAAGGCCCAGGTCCAGCGCGCGGTCCAGACCCTGCTCGGGCTCAAGGAGCTGCCCCGTCCCTCCCACGTGGCCGACGCCCTCGGGCTCGCGGCCACCGGGATGTCCCGGATGACCGGGCGGTGGCCTTTCGTGGCTTCGCGCAGCGGGTCGACCGCACTCGTGGGGGAGTGCGGGGGCCATTTCCGGGCCCCCGCAGATGAAAGAGGGCCGGCATGATCGCGTCGCTGCGGGGGCGGCTGCGGCGGAAGCTCGAGGACCGCATCGTGGTGGAGGCGGCCGGGGTGGGGTACGAGGTCTTCGTGCCACCGGTGACGCAGCAGGAGCTGGTGCACGCCAAGGCCGCCGAGGGTGACGCGGCCGATGAGGTGGCGCTCGCGATCCACTATCACTCCACCCAGAACCAGCCGCGGCCGGTGCTGATCGGCTTCACCTCGGAGCTCGACCGCGAGTTCTTCGAGAAGCTGATCACGGTCAAGGACGTGGGCCCCCTGGTGGCGGCGCGATCGCTCGCCGCGCCGGTGGGGGAGATCGCGGCGGCCATCGCGCGCCAGGACGAGGGCTACCTCCGGCGCCTGCCCGGCATCGGGCCGCAGAAGGCCAAGAACATCGTCGCCCAGCTGCAGGCCAAGGTGGCGAAGTTCGCCCTGGCCCGGCCGGAGGCGGCCGCCCCCGAGCCGGCCGCGGCGGCCGCCCCGGACGAGGAGGGCCTGCGCGGCATGGTCTTCGAGATCCTGGTCAAGCAGCTCGGCCACCGCCCGAGCGAGGCGGCCCAGCTCATCAGCGCCGCCCTCAGTCGCCGGCCGGGGGTGACCACGCCCGAGGAGCTGTTCGACGAGATCTACCGCGGGGGGGCGCGGCCGTGACCGACGAGGCGCGCGTCATGAGCCGGGTGGCGCTCCCCGACGAGACCCAGGTCGAGCGGCAGCTGCGGCCGCAGCGCCTGGAGGAGTACGTGGGCCAGCGCGCGGCGGTGGAGAGCCTGCGGGTGTCGGTGGAGGCGGCGCGGCAGCGCGGCGAGCCGCTCGACCACGTGCTGCTCTCCGGCCCGCCCGGTCTCGGCAAGACCACGCTCGCCACCATCATGGCGAACGAGATGGGCGCCGCGATCGTGACGACCGCGGGTCCCTCCCTCGAGCGGGGCGCCGACCTCATGGGCATCCTCACCAACCTGGCCGAGCGCGACGTGCTGTTCATCGACGAGATCCACCGGCTGCCGCGGGTGGTCGAGGAGCTCCTCTACCCGGCGATGGAGGACTTCTCCATCAACTTCGTGATGGACAAGGGGCTCAACGCGCGCACCATGCGCATCCCCCTCAAGCCCTTCACGATGGTGGGCGCGACGACCCGGCCCGGCATGCTCTCCTCGCCGCTCCGGGAGCGCTTCGGGATCTTCCACCACCTCGATTTCTACTCCGAGGAGGAGCTCGCCGCGATCATCCGCCGCTCCGCGTCGATCCTGGGGATGGAGGTCGCGCCCGGCGGCGCGGAGGCGATCGCGCGGCGGGCGCGCGGCACCCCGCGCATCGCCAACCGGCTACTGCGCCGGGTGCGCGACTACGCGCAGGTGAAGGCGGACGGGGTGGTCAACCCGGTGGTGGCGGGTCGCGCGCTGGACCAGGAGGGGGTCGACGAGGTCGGCCTCGACCGGCTCGACCGCCGATTCCTCACCGCGATCATCGAGCAGTACAAGGGAGGCCCCGTCGGGCTCGAGGCGATCGCGGCCACCATCAACGACGAGGCGGAGACGCTCGCCGAGGTGGTGGAGCCCTTCCTGCTCAAGATCGGCTACGTGGTGCGGAGCCCGAGCGGGCGCAAGGCCACCCCGGCGGCCTACGCGCACCTGGGTCACGCGGTGCCCGCGTCCCCCGGCGGGCAGGGGCAGCTGCCGCTCTAGCCCACCGACGGGCGCGCCGCGATGCGTGATCTCGGGAAATTGCTTCTGGGATTCGGCGCCCTGATGGTATGCCTGGGATTGATCCTGCTCGTCGCGGGAAATCTCACCGGAAGGATGCCATGGCTCGGACGATTGCCGGGGGACGTCTACATCCAGCGCGGGAGCTGGTCCTTCTACTTCCCGATCGTGACCTGCCTCGTGATCTCGATCGTGCTGACGCTCCTGTTCTCGCTCTTCGGCCGACGCTGACGCGCGCGCGGCTCGCGCTGGCGCTCTCCCTGCTGCTCTCGGGGGTCCTCTCCGCAGGGCCCGCGGGGGCGGCCGGCGACATCCGGGTGGCCATCGCCGACGGGCTCAAGACCGTGGAGGTGGGCGGCGGGCCCATGATGGTGAGCGATCTCACCGGCCGCTCGGTGGTGAACGATTCCCCCACGTGGCTCCGCGCGACGCTCAAGAACGGCGTCATCGAGGTCGCCGGGCGCCGGGTGGACGGCCTCCGCCTGGCCCCCGCCGACGTCGGCTTCCTGCGCGTGAACAACCGCGAGTACCCGGGCGCGCTCGAGATCATGAAGGGCGGCGACGGGCTGACCCTGGTCAACGACCTGCCGCTGGAGGACTACCTGGCCGGCGCGGTCAAGGCCGAGGCGGGCGACAAGATGCCGCTCGAGATGCTGAAGGCGCAGGCCATCGTCGCCCGGACCTACGCGGCGTACCATCGGCGGCTCAACGCGGAGAAGGCGTTTCACCTGGTCGCGTCCACGCTGAACCAGCAGTACGTGGGCCGGGTGCCCGCCGACTCGGTGGTGTGGACCGCGGTGCGGGAGACCACGGGCCAGGTGCTCCTGTGGCAGGGCGAGCTGTTCCCCGCCTTCTACCACACCGACAGCGGTGGCTACACCGAGGACCCGCGGGTGGTCTTCGCGGCCACCAACATGCCGGCGCTCAAGCCGGTCCGGGTCGAGTTCCCCTCGGAGTCGCCGCACCACCGCTGGCGCCTCGAGCTGCCGCTCGCCGAGCTGTCGGCCGCCCTGATGCGGGGCGGGATCTCGATCGGGCGGGTGGTCGCCCTCGACGTCCTCGAGCGGAGCGTGTCCCTGCGGGTGGCCCGCATCGCGGTGCGCGGCACCGCGGGCACCGTGACCCTGCGGGGCAACGACCTGCGGCGCCTGGTGGGCTACGATACGCTCAAGAGCACGCTGTTCGCGGTGGCGGTGGTGGGCCCGGTGGCGCGCTTCGTGGGACGCGGGTACGGGCACGGCGTCGGCCTCGACCAGTGGAGCGCCAAGACCATGGCCGACCAGGGCTACGCCGCGCAGCGCATCGTCCTCTACTACTATCCGGGTGCGACGCTGTCGACGCTGCCCACCTCCTCTTCCGTCTCGACGCGCCGCTGAGCCGCCATCCGGGGTGACGATCTCCTGGGAGGACTTCGAGCGCGTCGACATGCGCGTGGGCGTGGTGATCGACGCCCAGGAGTTCCCGGAGGCGCGGCGGCCGGCGCTCAAGCTGTCGATCGACTTCGGGCCGCTCGGCGTGAAGCGCTCGAGCGCGCAGATCACCGACCGCTACACTCCCGCCGCGCTCGTGGGACGACGCGTCGTCGCGGTCGTCAACTTCCCGCCGAAGCGGATCGGGCCGTTCGTGTCGGAGGTGCTCGTGCTCGGCGCGTACGGCGAGGGCGGGGAGGTGATCCTGCTGCGGCCGGACTTCGAGGTGCTGCCCGGGGCGCGGATCGGGTAGCCTCCCGGACTCGGCCGCTCCGCGGGGCGTTGGGCGGGGGCCGGGGCGGCCAGCCCGGGACCGTGGCTTCTGCGCGTGGTCGAAGCGACCACGCTCGGTCTCGTGGCTCGATTGCGACGGCGCTACGGGATGCGAGTCAGCGTGT
>DATJIR010000183.1:0-14581 GCA_035493135.1 Verrucomicrobiia bacterium | reverse complement strand
GCCCTCGGCGTGACGCGCGGAGAGATCTTCGCGCTGGTGATGACCGAGGCCGCGGTGATCGGGGCAGCCGGGACCGCGGCGGGCCTGGCGCTCGGCTTCACCCTCGCCCGGGGCCTGCTCGGGCTGGTGACCCGGACGATCAACGACCTCTACTTCGTGCTCTCGGTGCGCGACGTCACGCTCGATCCGCTCGTGCTCGCCAAGGGTGTGCTCCTCGGGATCGGCGCGACGCTCGCCGCCGCGCTCGCGCCCGCCCTCGAGGCGACCGGTGCGCCGCCGCGCGTGGTGATGAGCCGGGGCGCGCTCGAGACGAGCGCGCGGCGCATGGTGACGCGCGCGACGTGGATCGGGGTGGGGCTGGTCGCGGGCGGCGCCCTCGTCCTGGCCCTGCCCGCGGGAATCGTGGGAGGATTCGCGGGTCTGTTCGTGCTGATGATCGGCTCCGCGCTCGTCGCCCCGGCCGCCGCGCTCGGGCTGCTGCGGCTGCTCCATCCGCCCGCCGCCGCCGTGCTCGGCACCGTCGGCCGGCTCGCCACCCGTGGCATCGTGGCCGCGTTCTCCCGCACCTCGGTCGCCATCGCCGCGCTGATGATCGCGGTGTCGGCGGCCATCGGCGTCGGGATCATGATCGCGAGCTTCCGCGAGGCGGTGGTGAGCTGGCTCGAGGGCACCCTGCGCGCCGACGTCTACGTCTCCGCGCCCAGCCTGGTCGGCAACCGTCCGGACGCCACGCTCGACGCCGCGCTGGTGGCGCGTCTCGCCGCCACCCCCGGTGTGGCCCGCGCGGGCACGTCGCGCGGCGTCCTCGTACCCGGCCCCGGCGGCCCGGTGCAGGTGGTCGCGCTCGACGTGGACCCCGCCCGGCCCCCGCGGTGGCGATTCCGCGAGGGGAGCGCGGACGGGGTCTGGGGCCCGGGTCGCGGTGGCGCGATCCGCGACGCGGTGATCGTGTCCGAACCCTACGCCAACCGCCGCGGCGCGCGCGTGGGCGACGCGGTCCGGCTGCGCACCGACCGCGGCGACCACGACTTCCGGGTGGTCGGCGTGTTCTACGACTACGGGTCGAGCGCGGGAGTGGTGGTGATGGGCCGGCAGACCTACGACGGCTTCTGGGACGATCGGAAGGTCTCGGGGCTCGCCATCGAGGCTGTCCCCGGGGCCGATCTCGGGGTCCTGATCGCGGACCTTCGCGCGCGCGCGGCCGGGGGGCCGGAGATCGTCGTCCGCTCGAACCGGGCGCTCCGCGAGGCTTCGCTCGAGATCTTCGACCGCACCTTCGCCATCACCGGCGTGCTGCGCACCCTCACCGTCGTGGTCGCCTTCATCGGCATGCTCGCCGCGCTCATGGCGCTGCAGCTCGAGCGGGCCCGCGAGATCGCGGTGCTCCGGACGCTCGGTCTCACCCCGCGCCAGGTATGGGGGCTCGTGACCGCCGAGACCGGTCTGATGGGGCTGCTGGCCGGTGTGCTCGCGGTGCCGGGCGGCCTCCTGCTGGCCGGGATCCTCGTGTTCGTGATCAACCGCCGCTCGTTCGGCTGGACCATGCCCATCGACCCGTCGCCGGCGATCCTCCTGCAGGGGGTGGCGCTGTCGGTGCTGGCGGCGGTGCTGGCCGGGCTCTACCCCGCGTGGAGGATGGCGCGCGCGCTACCCGCCGACGCGCTCCGCGATGAGTAGGCGCACGCGCGCGATCCTGGGCCTGGCGGCGGCCCTCGTCTCGGTGGGCGTGGTGGCCGCCTTCGCCCGGTGGCCGGGCCGCGACGGCGCGGCGGGGCGCGGCGGCGTCCAGGCGAGCCTGGCGGTGAGCGCGGCGCTCGGCTCGGGCGACCTGGCCGGCTTCGCGCGGGCGATGGCGCCGCGCCGGTTCTCGTTTCCCGCCGATCTCGGCCCCCATCCCGAGTTCCGCACCGAGTGGTGGTACTACACCGGGAACGTCGAGACCGCCGCCGGGCGGCACTTCGGGTTCCAGCTCACGTTCTTCCGCACCGCGCTCGCGCCGCCCGGGACCGCGGCGTCCGCCCGCGACTCCGCGTGGTCGGCGACCCAGCTCTACCTCGCCCACTTCGCGCTGACCGACACCGCGGGCCGGCGCTTCCACGCGTGGAGCCGGCTCGGCCGGGAAGCGCTCCGCCTGGCTGGAGCCAGCGCGACCCCGTTCCGGGTCTGGCTCGAGGACTGGTCGGCGGCGAGCGAAGCTCCGGACGGGGTGCCGGTACGGCTCCGAGCGACGGAGGGGGACGTCGCCATCGACCTGGTGCTGTCGAGCGACAAGCCGGTCGTGCTCCAGGGCGACCACGGCCTGAGCCGGAAGGGCCCCGAGCCGGGGAACGCGTCGTACTACTACTCGCGCTCGCGGATGAGCGTCCGCGGCAGCGTGAGCGCGGGCGGCGAGCCGCTCCCGGTCTCCGGCCTCGCGTGGATGGACCGGGAGTGGAGCACGAGCGCCCTCGGCCCGGACCTGGTCGGCTGGGACTGGCTCGCGCTCCAGCTCGACGACGGACGCGATGTCATGGTATATCGCCTGCGTCGGCGCGACGGTGCGGTCGACCCTCATAGCACCGGCACCCTCGTCGCCGGCGACGGAGGCACGCGGCCGCTCGCCGCGGGCGACGTGACGCTCGACGCGCGCGACCACTGGACGAGCCCGAGGAGCCGCGTGCGCTACCCGAGCCGCTGGCGTCTCGCCATCCCGTCGGCGGGGCTCAGCCTCGAGATCACCCCCCGGCTGGCCGACCAGGAGCTGATCGTCGGCACCCGCTACTGGGAGGGCGCGGTGCGCGTCGAGGGCACCGCCGCCGGCCGCCCGATCGCGGGCCACGGCTACGTCGAGCTCGTCGGCTACGGCGACTGATCGGAGATCGCCCTGCGGCGCGACGGGGCGTGATCCGGCGCCCTGCCGCCGTCGCCGTGAGCGCCCGTCACGGGTAGCGGCTGGCCCCGGAGACGGCGTAGCCGTGGCGGGTCAGGCAGGCCCCGAAGTACTTGAGCACCCAGTCGTCGGGGCTCGGTGGCTTGGAGGTCATCCCCCGGGGAAAGAGCTTGGCCCAGAGGTTGGAGAAGATCCCCGAGGTGTTCGTGTCGGGGATCACCGGCATCGGAGTCTTGAAGGCCTCGACCTGGCAGGCCTGGAAGTCGGTCAGCATCCCGGGGGCCTCCCCGCGGCGGTCCACGTACAGGTAGCCGATCCGCGACGGCCCTTGCGCGATGGAGATCGGGGCGCGGTAGCCCCGCGCGATCAGGCACGCGGCCTCGGCCAGATCCGCGCCGGCGTCGGTGTGCGCCTGGACGAACGGCAGGCACTTGGCGCGATCCTCCTCGAGCTGGGCCGCGGTCTGGCCGTGCAGGCCGATGCCGCTCTCGCTGGCGCAGCCGGCCAGGAGCATCGACACCAGCGCCGCGCCGAGCAGCGCGCGCCGCGGCCTCGATCTCAGGCGGTCCACCTGGGTCGCCTCGTCATCGGTCCGAGATCCACTATGCCCGAACCGGGTGGCCGCCGGAAGGCCGGATCAGGCGCCGGCGCACCGCCTGGGCGATGCTGCCGTAGATGCCGACGGGCAGGAAGATGATGAAGACGATGAGGAGCAGCCCGTAGATGGTCTCGGCGATGCCGATGAGCTTGATGCCGAAGTAGATGCGCAGGTACTCGCTGAGCGCGATGGTGAGCGCGGTGCCGACGAAGGGGCCGAGCAGGGAGTACATGCCGCCCAGCACCACCGCGAACACGATGCGCAGCGACACCCCGATGCCGGCGAGCGAGTCGGGGTTGGCGTAGGCCAGGTACAGCGCGAGGAGCGCGCCGCCCAGCGCGGTCAGCGCGGCCGAGAGCGCGGTGATGGCCATCTTGAAGCGCGCCACCCGGATGCCCACCGAGGCCGCCGCGGTCTCATCCTCGCCGATCGCCTCCATGGCCGAGCGGGCCATGCTGCGATCCACCCGCCACCACACCCAGAGCCCGAAGAGCCAGGCGGCGAGGCCGACGTAGTAGAAGACCCGCTTGTCCGCGAACTGCAGCGTCCACCAGTCGGACGCGGTCCCCCCGGCCTTGAGGCTGACCCCGAGCGAGCCCCCGGTCCAGTCGCGCTCGGCCACGATCAGCAGGCGGATCACCTCGCCGACCGCGAGGGTGACGAGACCGAAGTAGTGGCCGACCACCTGGAAGCGCGAGCACGGGTAGGCCACCACCAGGGCGAAGGCCACGGTCAGCAGGACGGCGAGCGGGGTGCCGAGCCACGGGGTCATCCCGAAGAAGTTCCAGAGCAGTACCATCGCGTAGGCGCCGACGCCCAGGAACGCGCCGTGGCCCAGGGAGACGAGGCCGAAGCGCCCCATCAGCGACCACGCGTTGCCCACGAAGGACCAGAGGAAGATCTGGATGATGACGTGCCAGATGTACTCCTGGGCCGGCCCGAGGGGGAGCAGTGGCACCAGGGCCAGGACCACCAGGCCGGCCGCCCCGAGGAGGCGGGCCGCGCTCACGCGCGCCTCGCGAAGATGCCGCCCGGCCGGACGAACATCAGCACGATGAAGATGACGAAGGCGATGACGTAACCCATCTCGGTCGAGACCAGCACCCCGCCCACCGAGATCACCTGGGCCATGATGAACGCGGCCGCGAAGGTGCCCACCATGTTCCCCAGGCCGCCCAGCACGCAGATCATGAAGGTGAGCGGGCCGAAGGCCGAGCCGAAGTAGGGGTGCACCGCGTACTGGATGATCAGCAGCGCGCCCGCGACGCCGGCCATGGCCCCGCCCACCGCCGAGGTCACCAGGTACAGGCGCTGCGGCCGCGCGCCCATGAGGGTGATCGCCTCCCGGTCCTGGCTGACCGCGCGGATCGCGGTGCCGGTGTAGGTGCGGGTGAGGAAGAGGTAGAGTGCGATCATGGCCAGGATCGCGAGGACGAAGGCGAGCAGGCGGGTGAACGAGATGAAGATGCCGCCCACCTCGAGCGTGGGCAGGCTCACCCGCACCGAGCGGTGGTCGGTGGACCAGAGCAGGGTGGCGACCGACTGGATGAAGAACAGGAGCCCCCCGGTGGCGAGCAGCTGGTTGATCGGCGGGCTCGACAGGATGGGCGTGATGATGAGCAGATGCACCAGCACGCCCAGGAGCGCGCCGATCCCGATCCCGGCCAGCCCGGCCAGCCAGAGCGGCCAGCCGTAGAGGCTGACGAGGAAGTAGACCCCGTACATGCAGAGCGTGACCAGGTCCACGTAGGCGATCCAGACGATGTCGATCACGCCGAAGATCAGGTTGAGGCCGAGCGCGAGGAGGGCCAGGACCCCGCCCAGCAGGATCCCGTTCACCACCGCCTCGAGGATGAAGATCGGGTCGAGCACGGCTCAGAACCCCACGTAGGCTTGGCGGACGAAGTCCTGCTCGGCCAGGTCGGCGGCGCGTCCCTCGATCTTGATGCGGCCGACTTCCAGCAGATATGCGCGGTCCACGAGCTTGAGCACCTGGCGGACGTTCTGCTCGACCACCAGGATCGTGTAGCCTTCCTCGCGCACGCGGCGGATCAGGTCGAAGAGGCGTAGCACCATCACCGGAGCCAGGCCCATCGACGGCTCGTCGAGCAGGATGAGCTTGGGGCGCGACATCAGGGCGCGGCCCACCGCGAGCATCTGCTGCTCGCCGCCCGAGAGGCTGCCCGCCCGCTGGGCCTGGCGCTCGGCCAGGACCGGGAAGAGCGCGTAGACCCGGTCGAGGCTCTCGCGGAAATGGGCGCGCGCCCGGGGCAGGAACGCGCCCATCTTGAGGTTCTCGCCGACGGTCAGCCGCGGAAACAACCGGCGGCCCTCCGGCACGTGCGCGATGCCGTGGGCGACGATCTCGTACGCGGGGCGCCCGGCCAGCTCGGCGCCCTCGAGCGCGATGCGGCCGGCCCGCGGCGCGATGAGCCCGGAGATCGCTCGCAGCAGCGTGGTCTTGCCCGCCCCGTTGGGACCGACCACCGCGACCGCCTCGCCCTGGGCCACCCGCAGGCTCACGTCCCAGAGCGCGGTGAACGCCCCGTAGCCGGCGGTGACCTGGTGGAGCTCGAGCATCAGCCGAGCACCACCTTCTCGCCGAGATAGGCCTCGATCACCTGCGGGTTCTCGGCGACCTCGCGCGGGGTGCCCTCGGCGATCTTCTCGCCGTGGTCCAGGACCACCAGGCGATCGACCACCCGGAGCAGGGTCGCCATGATGTGCTCCACCCACACGATGGTGACGCCGAGTTCGCCGCGGATGCGCCGGAGCATCTCGGCCGCGTCGTGCATCTCGGAGGGATCGAGCCCGCCCAGGCTCTCGTCGGCCAGCAGCAGGCTCGGCCCGGTGGCGAGCGCGCGGGCCAGCTCGAGCTTCTTGAGGCCGCCCGCGCCGAGCAGCGAGGTGGTGGCGGCGGGATCGGCGGGCAGGCCCACCAGGGCCAGCACCTCCTGGGCCCGCCGGCGCGCTGCCGCCTCGGTGCTGCGGCGGGCCGCGCCGAAGTGGGCGGCCACCGCCACGTTCTCCAGGATCGAGAGCTTGCGGAACGGGCGGGGGATCTGGAAGGTGCGCGCGAGCCCGCGATGGCAGATCGCGTCCGGGGTGAGGCCCGCGAGCTCGCCGCCCTTGAACCGGATCGAGCCCGCGGTCGCGGCGAGCGCCCCCGAGATGCAGTTGAAGCACGTGGTCTTGCCGGATCCGTTGGGGCCGATGAGCCCGAGGATCTCGCCGTCCTTCACCTCGAAGGAGACCGCGTTCAGCGCGGTGAAGCCGCCGAACTGCTTGGTGAGTCGATCGACCGTCAGCACGCGGAGCGTCGGCGCGGCGGAGGAGCGGGCCCCGGCCGCGCCATCGAGTAGGTCAGCGGGCCGCCCAGGGCGACGCGGCGGGCAGGAGAACGGGCGGATTCGGGGTGGCGATGATCGGGGGCCACACGTGACGGAACTGACCATCCACCACCTGGTACACCGCGGCGATCGCGCGCTCGTTCTGGCCGCGCATGGGGTTACCCTCGCCCGCGAACTTCACGCCGTAGCCCTGCATGGTGCCGCCCTCGGGGATGTCGGTCTCGCGGGCCGCCGCGGCGAGGGCGTCTGCGCTCCAGCCCCCGTGCTTCTGGATCGCGCGAGGCAGCACGTCGTTGAGCAGGATCCACATGTTGTTGAAGCCCATCGAGACGTGGGGCGCGATGTTGTTGACCGGGACGTTCGGCTCGAAGGCCTTGTAGCGCTTCACCATCTCCTGGGTCATGGCCGCGACGCCCGGCTTGAGGTTCTTCGGGTCGATCAGCTGGGAGGCGGGTGGGTCCGAGGTGTGGAAGCCCTCCACGTCGTTGCCGAAGGCCTCCTTGAGCTTGTCGAGCTGGCTGTGGCCGGCCCCGTGGCCGACGTAGGCCCGCAGCCTCAGCCCCTGCTCTTTGGCCTGGCGGAGGAACAGGTTGATGTCGGGGTTGTAGCCGGTGTGGAACAGCACGTCGGGCCGCGCGGCCCGTAGCTTGGTCACGAGCGAGGAGAGGTCGGCGGCCTGCGCCGAGTAGCCCTCCTTGAGGACGATCTGCATGCCGACCTTCTTGGCCTCGGATTCGTTGGACGCGGCCACGCCCGCCCCGTAGGGCCCGTCCTCGTAGATGATGGCGGCGCGGACGTCCTTGGACGCCTTCTTCAGCTTCTCCTGCGCGTAGTGCGCGATGTAGTCCACGGTGCCGGCGCCGAAGAGGCTGCCGTTGGCCTGGGGCCGGAAGGTGTACTGGAGGTTCCGGTCCTTGACCACCGCGTCCGCGATCGCGGTGGTGATCCACAGGAACTTCTTCTGCTTGTCGACGCGCTCCGCGATCGGCACCGCGTGGGCGCTCGAGTAGATGCCGGCCAGGATGTCGACCTTCTCCACGTTGAGCAGGCGCTCCGCCTCGTTGATCGCCACGTCGGCCTTGGACTGGCTGTCGCCGTCCACCTGGACGATCTTGTACTTGCCGAGCACGCCGCCCTTCTCGTTGACGTAGTCGATGATCATCTTGGCCCCGCGCCAGGAGTTCAGCGAGCCGGCGGCCGAGAAGGGCCCCGAGTGATCGTAGAGCGTGCCGATCTTGATGGTCTGGGCCTGCGCCATCGCGGAGGCCGCGGACAGGGCGAGCAGCGCGATCGCGACGAGCGGGGTCAGGGCTGAGAGAATGCGCGGAGACCTCATGGTCTGCCTCCTGGTGGAGTGGCGTCCGTGAGTCGAGTGCCGAGGGTACGCGGCGAGAAAGGTGGCCAACCGTATCACGCGGGCCGCGGCCGGGTCAATGTTCGGAGCCGTCCCCCGAGGCGGCCGGCTCGCGCCGGGCGCGCACGAGCCACTCGAGCCCGCGCCGGCGCTCGGCCGAGCGGGGCGGCGGCCCGGCCTCGAGCACCGTGAAGCGCCCGGCCAGGGCCCGCTCGATGTCGCCGCGCGACACCGGGAACGGCGGGCCGTCGGTGCCGTCGCGGAGCGGGAAGAAGCAGGCGAGCAGGAGGCCGCCGGGCCGCAGGATGGCGTGCAGGACGCGCGCGTACTCGTCGCGCCGGTCCGGGTCGATGGCGCAGAAGCACGTGTACTCCCAGACCCCGTCGAAGACGCCCGCGTGGTCGCGCGGCAGGGTGAAGACGTCGCGCTGCTCGACCGTCAGCTCGACCGCCTCGGCGACGGCGAGGCGGCGCGCCTCCGCCACCGCCGCCTCCGAGAAGTCGAACGCGGTGACGCGGTGGCCGCGCCGGGCCAGGAGCCGCGCGTCGTGGCCGCGCCCCGCGCCCGGGACGGCGACACGGGCGAGGGCGGCCGGGTCTGAGACGGTCGTCCGCGGCTGGGGGAATGCGGGGGCCGGGTCTGAGACGGTCGTCCGCGGCTGGGGGAGTGCGGAGGCCGGGTCTGAGACGGAGGTCCGCGGCTGGGGGAGTGCGGGGGCCGGCTCTGAGACGGAGGTCCGCGGCTGGGGGAGTGCGGGGGCCGGGTCTGAGACGGAGGTCCGCGGCTGGGGGAGTGCGGGGGCCATTTCCGGGCCCCCGCAGATGAAGAGCCTTGAAGAAGTAGACGGCCGTCCGCCGGCCGCGGGCTCGAACCGGCCCCCCGCGTCGAGCCAGTCGACCAGCGCGGGGGCGGGCTCGCCGAGGTCCCAGCCGTCCTGGCCCTCGGCGTAGAGGCCGTCCCAGAACCCGGCGGTGCTCACCGGTGGGCGATGCGATTCCACTCGATCCCCTGGAAATCCGGGATGGTCCGCTCCGCGCCCGCGGCGAGCAGCTCGACGTCGCTGTGCGCGGTGGTGACCCCGATCACCCGCATGCGCGCGGCGCGCGCGGCCTGCACCCCCACGAGCGCGTCCTCGAAGACGACGCAGCGCGCGGCGGTGACCCGCAGGCGGCGCGCCGCCTGGGTCCAGACCTCCGGATCGGGCTTGCCCAGCATCACGTCGTCGGAGGTGACCATCACGTCGAAGAAGCGCAGGAGGTCCAGGTCGTCGAGCAGCCGCTCGGCATCCCAGCGCGACGCCGAGGTGCCGACCGCCCGCGGCACGTCGAGCCGCGCGAGCGCCTCCAGGAACTCGCGGACGCCCGGAACCGGATCGAGCCCGGTCTGCGCGCGCTCCTGGTAGAGGTCGCGCTTGCGGCGGGCGAGCCGCCGCGCCTCCGCCCCGCTCACCCGTCGCCCGAGCAGCAGCGGGATCGCCTCCTCGCTGGGCCGCCCGATGGTGAGCCGCCAGTGCTCCGGATCGGCGGGCTCGGCCCCCAGCTCGTCCAGCAGCATCCGCCACGCGTGCCGATGGTGCGCCCCGCTATCGATCAGCACCCCGTCCATGTCGAAGATCGCCGCGCTAGTCACACGCCGAAACCCGAAAACGCCGACTGTAAACGGTTGTCCGCCGACGGGGGGAGTGCGGGGGCCATTTCCGGGCCCCCGCAGCTGAAGAGCTTGAGGAAGTAAACGGTCGACCGCGAGATGACCCCTCTCCCTGGGAAGCCAAGAAAGGATCACCTCAAGCGATACAGCGGTGCGAGCAGGTGGAAGGTCTCCCGCGCGGCGCGCGCGTACTCGCGCGGCTTCCACTTCACCGCCTCCTCCGCGGCCACGCGGCGGCCGAGGATGAACTGGCCGTCGCGCGTGCGCAGCAGCTCGTCGCCGAGCCGCGCCACCGCCTCCGCGGGCAGATCGGTGAGGATGGCCGCGGGCGCCTCGTCGTGCTCGTCCTTGAACCAGCCGAGCCCCTTGGCCCGCCGCAGCACCGGCACGAGCTGCCGGGTGTGCCGCTTCCAGGCCGAGAGCCAGCGCTTCTTCTGCGCGTGCTCGGGTCCGGCCTCGAAGAGGAAGCGCACCCCGCCGCGGGAGACCGCCACCTTGAAGTGGCAGTGCTTCTTGTAGCCCCGCTTGTCGAGCGCGAAGGCCACCCAGGTGTCGTCGGGCGGGTTCACGGTGCGGCGCGCGTGCTTGGCCACGTGCGCGAAGGCGTCCGACCCGCCCACGCGGGCCACGTCGGGCAAGAGCTCGCGGCCGATCGCTTCCAGCTTCGGGCGGATGCGGGTCTTGATCGCGTCCATCCGCGGCTTGAACCCCGGGATCTCGAACACCTTGAAGTCGGACGGGGTGAACCCGGTGAAAGACATGCTGGGCCCTCTCATTCTAATCCGTCTCGTACACCAGGTCGGGATCGAGCGGGAAGATGGGGCGCCGGATGCGCCGGAAGTCGAAGCGCGCCAGATTCGACGACGACAGGCCAGGCGCGTCGACCTCGATGATCTCCTTGGCGATGGGCTCGAAGGCCGCGCGATAGTGAATCGTGGATTTCACGACCAGGATCTTCTCCGAGAGCGGGTCGATGCCGACGAACCGGATCATCTCCGGGTCGAGGGTCTGCCACCGATAGGTGATGAGTATCACCTTGACGTCGTCGACGTCCAGCACCGCGGTGGGGCCGAGGCGGCCGGGCAGCCCGGTCATCATCGGACCGCGATGCACGAAGCGCCCGTCCGAGAGCGTGCGGACGGTGCCGGTCACCCGCAGCGGAGCGCCGTGCCGGTCGTCCACCTTGCCGCCGATCTCGAGGGTGACGCGGCCGCCGACTCCCGCCTTGACGCACGACTGCACCGCGGCCGCGTCCCAGATGCAGGCCACCGTCGCGCCGCGCGCGCCCACCCGCAGGAGCTCGCGCAGGATCTCGGTGCCGTCGCCCGCCGCGCCGCCGCCGGTGTTGTCGGCCATGTCGGCGAGCACGACGGGACGGCCGGGGGCGGCCAGGGCCCGCGCCACCGCGTCCTTCACCGGGAGCGCGGAGTGCACGAACTCGTGGCGATGCTCCCACGCCACCCGTTCGAGCTCGGTGGCGAGCCGCTCGGCCAGGGGCTGGTCGTCGTCGGTGACCACGTAGATGCCGAGCCCGGCGTCGGGGATGTCGGCGTACGGGAAGCCCGCGAAGATCGACACCGAGATGACCTTCGGATCCTTCTCCATCTCGTCGGCGAGGGCGTAGAGCCGTCGCATCGGCCCGCGCGTGGTGCCCTGGTTGCCGAGCGGGGGCAGCAGCGGAGGCTTGCGCCACGCCGCGGTGGGGCGGATGCGATGGTCGATCACCTGGACGAGGCGCTCCGCGGCCTCCGCCCCACGCTCGGCCATGTCGACGTGCGGATAGGTCTTGTAGCCGTGCAGGAGATCGGCGTGGGCGATCATGTCGCGGCCGAGGTTGCCGTGGAAATCGAGCGTGACCGCGATCGGGACCCCCGGCCCCACTTTCTCGCGCACCGCCTTGAGGATGTCGCCCTCGCCGTCGTCGATGCCCTCCGGGACCATGGCCCCGTGGAGGTCGAGCAGCACCCCGTCCAGCCGGCCCGCCGCCTCGAGATCGGCCAGCATCCGGTGCTTGACGTGCGCGTAGATGTCCTTGGTGACCCGGCCCGCCGGGGAGGCGGCCGCCGCT
Source organism: Verrucomicrobiia bacterium (assembly GCA_035493135.1). Taxonomy (GTDB): domain Bacteria; phylum Methylomirabilota; class Methylomirabilia; order Rokubacteriales; family CSP1-6; genus CAMLFJ01. The sequence continues at coordinate 2,695 of DATJIR010000183.1, read as the reverse complement.
ACCGAGGGCACCAGGGTCGCGCCCAGGCGCTCGGCGGCCCGGATCATGCCGCCCAGGCAGGTGCCGGTGCCGCGGTAGGCCTCGACGATCTCGCCGCCGTAGCGGAGGTCGCGCGCCTCGAACTGGGCCCGATCGGTGGGCACGTTGGAGAACGTGTTGGTCTCGTGCGAGAGCATCGCCAGGAACAGTCTCACGCGGATCTCCGGTAGAATGGCGCGGAAAGGAGCCAGTCATGGCCGATGCGTCGTCGTGCTTTCATAACTTGAAAGAAGGCGGGATCCCGCGGCAGCTGGCGGAGGGGTTGACCGCCCGCGTGTTTCCCGGCGAGCACCTGATGCTCTCGGTGGTGGAGATCCAGCCGGGGTCGGTCTCGCCGGTGCACGCCCACGCCAACGAGCAGTGGGGGGTGTGCCTGGAGGGGGAGTGGATCCGCATCCAGGACGGCGTCGAGCATCCCGTCAAGGCGGGAGATTTCTGGCAGACGCCACCGCACGTGCCCCACGGCGGCCGCGCCACCGACAAGCGCGCGGTCGTGCTCGACATCTTTTCCCCGCCGCGCGAGGAGTACAAGAAGGCCGGCTCGGGCTACAAGTAGCGCGGAAGGGCGTGGGGGCCCGGCCGCGGCGGGGGCGCCCTCCCCGGAACCGTGGCTTCTGCGCGTCGCCGAAGGCTCGCGTCCCTTTCTCGTGGCTCGATAGATGGCCAGCGGCCGGGAGCGAGACAGCGTGTTCCGGGGAGGGCGCCCCCGCCGCGGCCGGGCCCCCACGCCCTCCCTCATAGCTTCATGTGAGGGTCCAGCCAGTCCCGCAGGGCGTTGCCGATCAGGTTGATGGCGAGCGTGGTAACGAAGATGGCCGCGCCCGGGAAGGCGGCGATCCACCACGAGTTCAGCATGTAGACGCGCCCCTCGCCCAGCATGTTGCCCCACGCCGGTGTGGGCGGCTGCACGCCCAGGCCCAGGAACGACAGGAACGACTCGAGGATGATCACGCTCGCCACCTGGAGCGTGGCGATCACCACGATCACCGAGATCAGGTTCGGCAAGATCTGCCGGAAGATGATCCGCACGTGGCTCATGCCCAGGGCGCGCCCGGCGGTGATGAAATCCCGCTCGCGAATGGCCATGGACTCGGCCCGAATCACCCGCGCGTAGAGCGGCCAGCCCGTTACCCCGAGCACGATCACCATGTTGACGAGGCTCGGTCCGAGCACCGCGATCACCGCCAGGGCTAGCAGCACGAACGGGAAGGTCAGCATGATGTTGATCAGGGTCATGATGATCCAGTCGGTGCGCGACCCGAAATAGCCTGCCACGAGGCCCAGTAGCACCCCGATGGTGGACGACACCAGCACCGCCGAGACGCCGATGAGCAGCGAGACGCGCCCGCCGTAGATCATGCGGGAGAGCAGGTCGCGCCCGATCTGGTCGGTGCCGAGCCAGTGCTCGGTCTTGCCGCCCTCCATCCACGCAGGCGGGCCGAGCCGGTGCTGGATGTCCACCTCGACCGGGCTATAGGGCGCGATCAGAGGCGCGGCCAGCGCGGTGGCCACGATCAGGAGCAGCAGCAGGGCGGCGACGAGCCCCCATTTCACCCGCCAGAGGCGCCGCAGGGATCGCTCGGCCGCCCGTGGGTGCACCGGGCTCGCACCCGGGCTCTCCAGCGCCACGTCGCCGGCCCGCACCGCGCTCACGTGCCCACCCGGATCCGGGGGTCCACGTACCCCACGATCATGTCCACAACGAAGTTGATGGCCACGATGATCAGGGCCAGGAGCACCACCGCACATTGCACCACCGGGAAGTCCTGGTTACGGATCGAGTCCACGGTGAGGGTGGCGACGCCCGGCCACGCGAACACGGTCTCGGTCACGATGGCCCCGCCCAGGAGTTGGCCGAACTGCAGCCCCAGCACGGTGATGACCGGGATACACGCATTGCGGAAGGCGTGCTTCACCACCACCCGCCACTCGGCCATGCCCTTGGCGCGGGCGGTCTTGATGTACTCCATGTTCATCACTTCGATGACGCCCGAGCGCACCAGCCGCATCGTGATCGGGGCGAGGAACGCGCCGAGGGTGAAGGCGGGCATGAGGAAGTGCTGCCAGGTGCCGTAGCCGGAGGCGGGCAGGAGGCGCAGGCGCACCGCGAAGATGATGATGAGCATGATCCCGAGCCAGAAGATCGGCATCGCCTGGCCGGCCACCGCTCCCATCGTGCAAAGGCTGTCCACGACGGAGTGGCGCTTGAGCGCGGCCAGGATGCCGAGCGGCAGCGAGATCAGGAGCGCCATCAGCAGGCCCGCGCTGGTCAGGTACAGCGTCGGCGGCATCCGCTCGATCACGAGCTTGAAGGCGGGGGTGTTGGTGTACCACGACTTCCCGAAATCACCCTGGACCGCGGAGCTCGCGAACTTCCAGTACTGCACGTAGATCGGCCGGTCGAGCCCGAGCAGCTTGTGATAGCGCTCGTACTCCTCCTTGCCCGCGTTCTGGGGCAGCAGCAGGAGCACCGGGTCGCCGATGACGTGGAGGATCGCGAAGGCCAGCATCGAGATCCCGACGATGACCACCATGAGCTGCACGAGCTGCCTCAGAGCATATCGCTTCATGTGGCGACGCGGCCGGCCCGGGGCAGCGGGGGGCCGGGGGGCGCGTTCCCGGTAAGTGCTTCATCGAACAAGGGAACGCGCCCCCC
>DATJIR010000182.1:0-3829 GCA_035493135.1 Verrucomicrobiia bacterium | reverse complement strand
CGCAGACACCGTTGGCGTCGAAGTGGATGGTGTCCTTCTTGGACGCGCCGGTGTGTGCGTACTCCACCGCGGACGACGGCCGCTGGTTGGAGATCACGCAGCGGGCGCAGAACCGCACCTCCGCGGGCAGGCCGAACTTGGTCTCGAGCATCGGCGCCTCAGGCCCCGTTCACGAACGCGTCCACGATCGCGAGCCCGACCTCGCCGCTCTTCTCCGGATGGAACTGGCAGCCCGCGATCGGGCCGGCGGCGATGGCCGCGCAGGCCGGGGCGCCCGCGAACGTGATGTCGGCCAGGCGGTGGCGCGGGTCGGGGTGCGCGGCGTAGGAGTGCACGAAGTACGCGAAGTCGCCCGGCTTGACCGCGCGGAAGATGGACTCGCTCCACGGGACCCCGTCCGGCACCGGCTCGAGGCGGCACCAGCCCACGTTGGGGATCTTCTCCCGGCTGCCCGGCGGCGGCGCGGGCAGGCGATCCACTCGGCCGGGCAGGATCGCGAGCCCCGGGTGGTCCCCGAACTCGGTGGAGGAGCCCAGGAGGAGCTGCATGCCGAGGCAGACGCCCAGGAGCGGCCGGCCCGTCGCGGCGAAGGTCCGGACCGCCTCGTCGAGGCCGCGCGCGCGCAGGCCCTCCATCGCGTCGGCGAAGGCGCCCACGCCGGGCAGGATCACGCGCTCGGCCCGCTGGACCACCGAAGGGTCCGGCGAGAGGGTGGGGACGCCGCCGACCTTGAGCACCGCCTGGCACACGCTGAACAGGTTGCCGCGGCCGTAGTCGACCACCACCACCGCGCGCGTCATGCCGACGTCCTCACCGCGACGTCCGCCTGGGCGAGGCGAGCCTTGATCGCCCCGATGCCGTGCTTGCCGTAGTGGAGCACCGAGGCCACCGCGACCGCGTCCGCCCCCGCCTCGGTCAGGGCCTGCGCCGCGTGCTCCGGGGTGCCGACGCCGCCGCACGCGATCACCGGCACCTCCACCGCGCCGGTGACCCGCCGGATCAGGTCGAGATCCATGCCCTTCTGGGTGCCCTCGCGGTCCACCGAGGTCACCAGCAGCTCGCCCGCGCCCAGGTCGACGCCACGCCGCGCCCACTCGATGGCGTCGAGGCCGGTGCGCTCGCGGCCGTTGTCGGTGTAGGCCTCCCAGCGGTCGGGGGCGATCTTCTTGGCCTGGATGGAGAGCACCATGCACTGGCTCCCGAAGGCCTCCGACACCTCGCGCACCAGCTCGGGCCGCGCCACCGCCGCGGTGTTGATCGCGACCTTGTCCGCGCCGCTCCGCAGGGCGTCGCGCACGTCGTCGAGGCTCCGCAGGCCGCCCGCCACCGTCATCGGGACGAAGACGGCCCGGGCCGTCCGCCGCACGACCTCGAGGATGTTGTTGCGCCCGTAGAGGCTCGCCACGATGTCCACGTAGAGGATCTCGTCGGCCCCGTCGGCGTAGTAGCGCCGGGCGTACTCCTGGGGATCGCCGATCACGCGCAGGCCCTCCAGGTGGATGCCCTTGACGAGGTTGGGGCCCTTGACGTCGAGCCGGGCGATCACCCGCGCGGCCGGCATCTCAGTCGACGGCCACCCACTGGCCGCTGGCGCTGGAGCGCGCGCAGGCGTCGATGATGCGCTGGACCCGGAAGCCGTCGCGCAGGTCGACCACCGGCTTCTCCCCGCGCTCGACGCAGCCGAAGAAGTGGTCGATCTCGTCGATGTACATCCGATCGTAGGAGGGCTCGAGCGTGAACGTCTCCCACTTGCGGCTCGCCTGGTCGAAGGCGCGCACGGTGTGGCCCTCGAGGTCGACCAGCACGGTGCCGGTGGTGCCGATGATCTCGACCTCGCTGCGGGCCGAGCGGTCCACCATGTCGAGGTGGATGGAGCCGACCGCGCGGGTCCCGAAGCGCGCGATCACCTCGCACACGTCGTCGGTCTCGACCTCGAGGTCGCTGAAGGTGCCCACCACCGAGAAGACGCCCGCGATCGGCCCGCAGAGCCACTGCATCCAGTCGAAGGCGTGGCACTCGTCGAGCAGCACCCCGCCGCCCTGCGCCTTCTTGGCCATGTAGAACGAGCGGTAGTCCTCGTAGGGGTGCCAGTCGGGCAGGTAGACGCCGGTGAAGCTGCGCGCGGTGACGATCCGCCCCACCCGCCCCGCGTCGATCAGCTGCCTGGCCTTCTGCAGCGGCTTGAAGAACCGCAGGCAGAAGCCGGTCATCCCGGTGAGCCGCCGCTGCTGGATCACGTCGAGCAGCGCGGGGATGCCCTCGACCGAGTGGGAGACCGGCTTCTCCATGAAGATGTGCAGGCCTTTCCGGGCCAGCGCCATCGCGGGCTCGAGATGGTAGGCGGTGGGCAGGCAGATGAACCCCGCGAGATAGGGGCCGTGGGCCAGCGCCTCCTCGAGGGTCGCGTGCATCGGGGTCCCCGGGTGCTTGGCCAGGATCTCGGCCCGCCGGTCCTCCCGCGGCTCCACCACCGCCGCCGAGCGGCGCGTGGCCAGGAGGTTCCGCAGGTGCCGCTTGCCGATGGAGCCGCCGCCGACGACGAGAGCAGAGATCATGGCAGGAGCATGTCCTCGATGATGGGGGTGTGACGGGGGATGGGCCGGGCGGTCCGCCGCCCCAGCACGCGCGGCAGCGCGGCCGGGGAGAGCCCGGTGCCGGGTCGCAGGATGACGAGGTCGTCGGGCGCGAGCGCGGCCCCCGCCGGCACGTCCCGCGCGGCGACCAGGCTCTTGCGCGCCACGTCGCGCACCGGCAGCTCGCTCGGCGTGGGTCGCTTGACGCCGTCGCCCATGGCCGCCTCGACCTCGCGGATCGCCTGGACGAGGGCGCGGAGCTCGTCGGGCAGCAGGGAGGCCTGATGGTCCGGACCGGTCAGCGTGCGATCGAGCGTGAAGTGCTTCTCGATGTAGGCGGCGCCGCGGGCGGCTGCCGCGATGGCCACCGCGGTGCCCGGCGAGTGATCGGACAGCCCGACCGGGGTGCCGAAGGCGCGCGTGAAGGTGTCCATCACCCGCAGGTTGGTGAGCGCGGGATCGGCCGGGTAGTTGCTGACGCACTGGAGCAGGGCCAGGTCGGTCGTCCCGGACGCGCGCAGGGTCGCCACCGCCGCGCCGACCTCCTCCAGGTCGGCCATGCCGGTGGACAGGATGACCGGCAGGCCGAGCCCGCCCACCACCTCGAGCATGGGCAGGTTGGTCACGTCGCCGGAGGAGATCTTGATCCGCCGCACGCCGAGGCGCTTGAGGAAGCGCGCGCTCTCGGGATCGAACGGGGTGGACATGAACTCGATGCCGCGCCGGGCGCAGTGGGCCAGCAGCATCTCGTGGTCCGCCGGGGACAGCTCGAGGCGGGCCAGCATCTCGTACTGGCTCGGCTCGCCGCCGAGCGCGCGACGCTGGTACTCCGCGGTCGCCGCGCCCCGGGTCACGAGCCGATCCACCGCGAAGGTCTGGAACTTCACCGCGTCGGCGCGCGCCTCCGCGGCCACGTCGACCAGGGCCCGGGCGAGCGCCGTGTCGCCGTTGTGGTTCACCCCGGCCTCCGCGATCACGAAGGTGTGCATTTCGCTTGACGCATCTTACACCAGCGTGTTCAACTTGTGAACGTTCTATATGGAGCGCCAGCACGAGCGGAACCTCGAGATCCTGACCGCCATCGGCGAGGGGGCGCCGGTCACCCAGCGCGCGCTCGCCCAGCAGCTCGGCGTGGCCCTGGGGCTGGCCAATCTCTGCCTCAAGCGGCTGGCCGGCAAGGGCTTCATCAAGATCGCGGAGTTCCCGAGCAAGCCGGCCGCCCGCAAGCGCCTGCGCTACGTGCTCACCCCCAAGGG
>DATJIR010000181.1:0-2309 GCA_035493135.1 Verrucomicrobiia bacterium | reverse complement strand
GCGCTCTGCAGGATGGCCAGCGGCGGGCGCCCCTGGGTCTCGAGGACCACGGAGGCGGCGCGACCGAGGTAGAGCGGGGCCAGCGACTGCGCGGCATGGCTGCGGTAGACGACCCGGGTGCGGTGGGCCAGTACGAAGTCGTAGACGACGCGGGTCCAGAGCCGGTCCGAGAAGCGGAAGCGCTCGAGGGGGCGATCGCTCAGCTCGAGCACCTCGCCCAGGTTCTCGGGGGCGAGGATGCGCTCCCACACCGGGAGCAGGTCCCGCACGCCCTGCACGAAGCCCACCTGCATCAGCGAGGGGTCGACCGGCGGGCCGCCGGGCAGCGGCTCGGGCGGCACCCCGAAGCTCACCACCGGCTCCGAGCCGCGAATCTCGAGCCAGAAGCTCTCGCTGCGCTCGGCCAGCTCGAAGAGCGCGCCGGCCACGCGGCCCACGGTGCGGCCGAGGGGCGCGGGCGGCCGCGCGGCCGCGGCGACCGTGCGCTGCCCCAGCACCGACTGGCCCACCGCGAGGCCGTGCTCGATCGCGGCGGCGGGCAGCCAGAACTCGAGCCCGTGGCGGCCGAGGTCGGTGTCCCAGATCGGCTGCTGGAGGAAGAAGTCGGCCGCGGCGCCCGAGCACGCGAACTCCTCCGCGAGCGGGTGGGCGAGCTGGCGGCCGAACAGGCTCCGCATCAGCGGCACCACCAGGGCCTGGGTCAGCGTGCCGTCGTAGCGGTAGCGGCGATAGAGCGGCAGCATCAGGCCGTAGTCGTCCTTGAGCACCGGGACCGCGAGCCCGCGCAGCCACTCGCCGGTCATGCTGCTGAGATCGGCGTTCAGCATGACGATCGCGCGGGCCTCGACGCGCCGACCGACCGTGAGCACCGCCCGCACCGCGGACGCCCAGTCGAGCCCGTCGTCGCCGTGGCCGCCCGGCGCCGGGACCGGGACGACGCGGAGATCGCCGAGGGCCGCGGACACCGCGGCGGCCGTCGCCTCGGACGGGGTCTGGTCGACGTGCACGATCGCGGCGGCCTGGCCCGCGCAGTGGGCGTCGAGCCCCGCGCGGACCGCCGCCGCCACCGCGGCCAGGGCCGGGATCGGCCCGGACGTGGCCAGGCCCACCACCACGTCGGCGCTGCCCAGCCGCTCGACCGTCGCGTTGACCTCGTCGGGCAGGGTGGCCGCGTCCATCACCGGGTGAGGTGCGCGATGAGGGCCAGGTAGTCGCTCAGCCGGCGGGTGACCAGGAAGTTGCGGCGCACGTGCTCGCGCCCGGCCGCGCCCATGCGGCCGATGAGCTCGGGGTTGGACAGCAGGTGCCGGATGCGGAACGCGGCGCCCTCCACGGTCTCCACGGTATACCCGGTGACGTTGACGACCATCTGAAATGGAATGCCGCCCGCGATGGTGCCGATCACCGGCTTGCCCTTCCACATCGCGGTGGCCACCTCGATGGTGAAATCGGCCTTGAGCGGCTTCTGGATCGCGATGGTGGCCGCGCGCTCCAGGGCGTTCAGCTCGATCTGGGGATCCGGGGGGAGCACGATCACCGCGATGTCGGGATCGTGGGAGGCCGCCTCCTGCACGTCGCCGAGGGCGTCGCCGCCGGGCGCGGGGGGCGGCCCGGCCAGGACGAGGCGGACGTCGTGGTGCCGCTTCACCAGCCGGTACGCGTTGATCACGCCCACCGGATCGTGCTGACGCTCGAAGGGGCCCACCTGGAGCAGGATCGGCTTGTCGCGCGGGACCCGCAGCCGGTCCAGCACCAGGGCCTGCTCGCTCCGCGTCATCTCGCGGTTCCGCTCGGACAGCGGGTCGATCGCGGGGTACACGATGAAGCGCGGGATCGACAGCGGGGCCGCGAAGCGGGCCAGGGTGAAGACCGCGGCGTCGTAGCGCTGTACCACCGGCCGCAGCGCATTCCAGAGCTGGGGCTGGGCCGAGGAGAGATCCTGGTGGCAGGTCCACACCCAGCGGCTGGCCTCCCCCCGCTGCTCCACCAGGCCCACCGGGGGGGCGTCGTGGACCATCACGAGGTCCGCGTCGAGCCGGAGGCGCCGGGCGTTGTCGGCGCCGGTCTCGCGCAGGCGGGCCAGCATGCCCTCGGTGATGACCTGCTCGGTGCCCGCGAGCGCCTTGCCGACCGCCCGGCTCACCTGATCGAAGTCGGCGGTGCCGATGGCGATCTCCCAGGTGGTCTCGACGCCCAGGTCGCTCAGCAGCGTGACCACGCGGTTGAGCCAGTCGGCCAGCGCGCCGTATCGGGAGGCGCTCACGTGGACGAACCGCTTGCCACGGAGGCGCTCGCCGATGCGCATCAGG
>DATJIR010000180.1:0-11536 GCA_035493135.1 Verrucomicrobiia bacterium | reverse complement strand
GTGGCGTGCCGATGGAGGTGTTCCTCAAGCGGCGGCATCGCGACAAGCCGAAGCTCATCACCATCTGCGACGTGTCGGACTCCGTGCGCAATGCCTCGCGCTTCATGCTCCAGCTGGTGTGGAGCCTGCAGGAGTGCTTCTCCCGCGTCCGCTCCTACGTCTTCGTCTCCGAGATCGCCGAGGTCACCCAGGCCTTCAGCACGTATCCGGTGGACACCGCGATCGACTGGGCGCTCAAGTCGTCGTCGGTCGACTACCACTGCCGCTCCGACTTCGGCTACGCGTTCAGCCGCTTCGTGCGCACCGAGCTCGAGTCGCTCGACCGCAAGACCACCGTCCTGATCCTGGGCGACGCGCGGAACAACTACAACGACCCCCAGGCGTGGGCGATCCGCCAGATCCGCGAGCGGGTGAAGGGCATCATCTGGCTCAACCCGGAGGGCCAGTGGGGCTGGGGTATCGGCGACAGCGTGATGCCACTCTACACCCCGTCCTGTGACATCGTGAAGGAGTGCCGCACGGTGGGGCAGCTCGTCCAGGTGGTGGACCAGCTCGTGCATTCATGGTGGCGCCGCGGGCGCTGATCCTCCTGCTGCTGGTCGCCCGGTTGGTCGCCGGCGCGGGACCCGCGTCGGGCGCGGAGTGCGTGGCCCTGGAGGACTTCTCCCGGGGCGCGGTCGGCGAGTTCCCCCCGGACTGGAAGCCCCGGAAGGACGAGGGCCGGCCGGTGTACTCGATCCGGGAGGAGCCGGGCCTTCGCTTCCTGCGCGCGGCCGCCACCCGGCTCGGGATCCAGGCCGGGCGCGAGGTGGCCTGGAACCTCGAGGTCTACCCGGTCCTGGCGTGGTCGTGGCGCCCGATCGAGTTCCCGACGGGCTCCGACGAGCGCAAGTCGGCGAGCAACGACAGCGCGGTCTCCGTCTACGCGGTCTTTCCGAGCACTCCGGTCTCGGTCAAGAGCGTGAAGTACGTGTGGAGCCGGCTGGTACCGGTCGGGACCCATCTCACGTCGAGCGCGGGCAACACCCAGGTGCGCATCTTGCGGACCGGTCCGGAGAAGCTCGGGCAGTGGGTGGACGAGCAGGTCGACGTCCGCGAGGACTACCGGAAGTACTTCGGCGGATCGGACGTCCCGCGGCCCGCGGGGATCGCGGTGCTCACCGACTCCGACGACACCAAGAGCACCGCGCGCGGCGACTACGCGGCCTTTCGGGTGTGCAAGCCGTGAGGGCCGGCGGGGTTGGCTGATCTGACCGATCCGTTCGAGGCCCTCTACGCCCGCGGGGTCACCGACGGGCTGCCGGTGGTGCCGCCCACGCGCGAGCGGGTGGCCGCCACGGTGGCGGCGAGCGGGCGCCCGGGCGACGCCCTGATCGCGCTGGTGCCTCCGAATTTCGGTCGCGCCACCGTGGAGAAGATCGCGATCAACGCGGTGATGGCGGGCTGCCGGCCGGAGTACCTGCCGGTGGTGGTGGCGGGGGTGGAGGCCATGTGCGACGAGGGCTTCGATCTGCACGGGGTCTCGGCCACCACCAACTTCCCCTCGCCACTCTTCATCGTGAACGGCCCCGCTCGCCCGCGCCTCGACATCAACTGCGGGGCCGGGCTGTTCGGGCCGGGCTGGCGGGCAAACGCCACCATCGGGCGGGCGCTGCGGCTGATCGCGGTGAACCTGGGCGGGGCCATCCCGGGTGTGGTCAGCATGTCCACGATGGCGCACCCCGGGCGGTACACCTACTGCATCGGGGAGTCCGAGGAAGAGAACCCCTGGGACTCACTCGCGGTCGAGCATGGCTTCGCCCGCGACGAGAGCGTGATCGCGGCCTTCGCGGGGGAGGCCCCGCACGGGGTCTACGACCACATGAGCCGCACCGCGCGCGATCTCCTGATCACGATCTCGAAGTCGCTCGAGGTGATCTCGCACCACAAGTCGACGCACCACGGCGACACCCTGGTCGTGCTCTCCCCCGAGCACGCCCGCACCATCGCCGGCGACGGATGGGGGAAGGCGGAGATGCGCGAGTTCCTGTGGACGCGGCTGCGCAAGCCGGTGCGCGAGCTGATCCCGGGGGTGGAGGGCGGGGAGGGCCTGCCCGCCCACGTCCTCGCCAAGTTCCCGCGGCCCGAGACCGACGACACCCTGATCGCCAAGTTCCGCGAGCCGGGCAACCTGAAGTTCGTGGTGGCCGGCGGCACCGCTGGGCGCTTCTCGGCGGTGATTCCGGGCTGGACGTTTCCCAAGAGCTCGCGCATGATCTGGAGGAAGATCCACATGCCGGAGGAGGCCTCATGAGCGACGACGAGTTCCTGGATCCGACCGATTCGGTGGCGGTGCCCCGCAAGACCGCACGGCGCCTCGAGAGCCTCGAGGGCAAGACCATCACCCTGCTCGACATCTCGAAAGCCAAGGGCAACCATCTGCTCGATCGCGTCGAGGAGCTGCTGCGGGAGCGGGCCCGCCCCAAGGACGTCGTGCGGAAGAAGAAGCCGACGTTCGCGCGCCCGGCCCCCGAGGACCTGCGGCAGGAAATCTTGAAGAACAGCGACGCGGTGATCGAGGCCCTCGCCGACTGAGGGTCCTGCACAACGTGCAGTGTGCACGACAGCGTGTTCTTCGAGGACCAGGGTATTCCCACCGCGACCGTGATCTCGACCGAGTTCAAGCGGGCCGCGCGGGCCCAGGCCGACGCCCTGGGCGCCCACGACCACCAGACCGTGATGGTCGCCCACCCGATCCAGCCGCTCACCCGGGACGAGGTGCGCGCGCTGGCCGATAAGGCCTACGACGAGATCGTCGCCCGGCTGACCCGCGGGTGACGCTCCTCTTCAAGCTGGTCCTGGTGCCGGGGCTCATCGCCCTGGTCACCATGGCCGGCCGTCGCTTCGGCCCCCGCGTCGGCGGCTGGCTCAACGCCCTGCCGCTGGTCGCGGGACCGGTGCTCTTCTTCTTGGCTCTCGAGCAGGGCGATCAGTTCGTCGCGCGCGCCGCCCAGTCGACCCTCGCCGGCCTCGCCGCGGTCGCGGCGTTCGCGGTGATCTACTCGTGGGTCGCGACGAGGCGCCCGTGGTGGGTCTGCGTGCTGGTCGGCTGGATCGCCTTCGCGGCTCTGACCGTCGCGCTTCAGGCGGTCCCGTGGACCGCGGTCTCGGCTCTCGCGCTCGCCCTCGCCGCGTTCGGGATCGCGCCCTTCGTGCTGCCCCCGGTTCCCGACGCGCCGCCTCCGGCCGCGGCGCCCACGTGGGATCTCCCGCTGCGCATGGCCTCCGCCGTGGCGCTCGTGCTGGTGGTCACCGGCCTGGCCGCGTGGCTCGGTCCGCGCCTCTCCGGCGCGATCACTCCGTTCCCGATCGCCACCACGATCCTGCTCGCGTTCACCCACGGCCAGCAGGGCGCGCCGGCCGCGGTGGGCTTCCTGCGCGCGTTCCTGCCCGCGATGTGGAGCTTCGCGCTCTTCTGCTTCGTGCTGACGGTGGGCGTCGTCGGGCTCGGGCGCGACCTCGGATTCCTGGCCGCGCTCGCGGTGAGCCTCGCGGTCCAGGGTGCGGTGTGGCTCGGTCTCGACGCCCGCGCTAGCCGGGGAAGCGCCAGACCCGGCCCTCGGCCGGCTCGTCGGTCAGCGTGAACTGGGGCAGTGCGAAGTCGGCCGAGAGGTCCTGGAAGACCACGCGCACCCGCTTGCCGATGGCCACGTTCCGCTCGGGCTCGGGACGGAACTCGGGCGTGACCAGGTTCGCGATGACGCGCAAGGCCTCGTCGGGCGTCGGCTGGCCGCGCTGCTCGTCGAGTTCCACCAGCACCACCGCGTAGGGTGTCCACTCCTTGAAGCCGGGCTGGATGGCGTGGTGCACCACCTCGTAGGAGTAGATGTGTCCGCGGCCGCTCACCGGCTTCCACTCCCACTCGAGCGACATGCACCACGGGCAGCCGTGGCTCGGCGGGTAGCGCATGAGCCCACACCCCTTGCAGGCCCGCAGCATCAGACGGTGATTGGTGCGCGCGAGCTTGAAGTGCTCGCGCCACTCCGAGTCGTTCTCGGGGATGACCAGGTTCATGCCGCGGTATTCGACGGAGGCCATCGCTAGTTCCTCATGATGAGGGCGGAGCCGGTCGGCGGCATCGCCCAGCCGAGGTTCATGGTGACGCGGGCGTCCTTCACCTGGCGGCACTTGCCCGGCGAGTAGTCGTAGGAGTGCTTGCCGTCCTCCCAGCCCGGGCAGTAGTCGTCCACCTGGCCGCGGAGCTGTCGCACGTTCTCGATCACCATCGAGATGCCGTGGGTGTAGCCCTCGCAGAGGTGGCTGCCCGAGGTGTTGTTGGGGCGCTTGCCGCCGAGCTCGATGATGCCGCTCGAGACGTACTGTCCGCCTTCGCCCTTCTTGCAGAAGCCGTACTCCTCGAGCTGGAGCATGGTGGTGAACGTGAACGCGTCGTAGGAGCCGGTGACGTTCACGTCCTCCGGCTTGACGCCGGCCTGGCCGAACACGATGTCCTTGGCGTGATAGCCCGCCACGCGGGTGATCGGCCCGTGGGCCCAGTGGAAGTCGGTGCGCGGCTTGTTGACCCGGCCGGCCACTCCCATGATGTAGACCGGCTTGCGACGCAGGTCGCGCGCCCGCTCCGCGCTGGTCACGATCAAGGCGGTGGCGTTGTCGGTCTCGAGGCAGCAGTCGAGCAGGTGGAGCGGCTTGCAAATCCACCGCGAGGCCATCACGTCGGCGACCGTGACCCGGTCCTTCAGGAACGCCTTGGGGTTCTGCGAGGCGTGCTTGCTGTGGGCCACCCGTACGTGGGCCACCTGTTCCGACGTGGTGCCGTACTCGTACATGTGGCGCATGAAGGTCGGCGCGAAGTTCTGCCCCGCGCTGCGCATGCCGAACGGTACCTGGGCGAGGTCGATGCCCCGTACCGGCTGGGCCGCCCGCGCGCCGGTGCCGCCGATACGGAAGTCGGAGTAGCCGTTCATGGAGCGGAAGATCGCCACCGTGTGGCACATCCCGGCCTCGATGGCGCCCATCGCGAGCCCGATCAGGGCCTCGGTGGAGGAGCCGCCGCCGAACACGTCCATGTAGAAGTTGAGCCGGATGCCGAGATCAGGCGCCACGAAGTTGGAGAAGATGGAGTCGCCGCTCTGGTAGGACATCATGCCGTCGACCCCGTCCTTGCCGAGACCGGCGTCGCGCATCGCGTTGCGCACCGCCTCGACCGCCATCGCGCGCGTGCTCCGCGCGGACTGGCGGCTGTACTCGGTCTCTCCCACCCCGACGATGCAGTACTTGTCCCTGAGAGATGCCATTGAGCGCTCCTCGACGATGACCGCGTGACGGCGACCGGATCAGGCCGCCCGACTGTACGCGAGCCCGGCGGGGGGCGTCAAGCGACCGCTTCGTCGGCCGCGACGGGCGCGGGGACGCGAAACACGGCGAGCAGCAGCAGGGCGAGGGCGTTGCAGCCGGCGCTGAGCCACCAGGCCAGGCGGTAGTCGCCCGCGCGGTCGTAGATGAGGCCGGCCGCGACCGGCCCGAGCGCGGCCAGGGATCCCGCGGTGGCGAAGAGCAGGCCGGCGATGGTGCCCGCGTGCTCGCGGCCGAACACGTCGGCGACGGTGGCCGGGAAGAGCGTCGAGGCCGCGCCATAGGAGAACCCGAACAGGAGCGAGGCCGCGTAGAGGGCGTCCAGGTCGCTCGCCCGCGCGAAGCCCAGGAAGGACACGGTCTGGAGCGCCAGGGCAAGCGCGAGCGCGCCGCGCCGGCCGATCCGGTCCGAGGCGCCGCCCATCACGAGTCGGCCCACGAGCGCGGCGCCCCCGAGAGCGCTCACGAGCGTCGCGGCGAGCAGGGGCGGGACGCCGAGTCCCCGCGCCATCGGGACGAGGTGCACGAGCGGGATGAACACCGGCATCCAGGTGCCGGCGAACACGCCGAAGAGAAGCCAGAAGGCGGGCGAGCGGAGGGCGCGGCGGATCGTCCAGTCGCGGACGCCTCGAGCGGCGGGCCCCGGGATGCGGACCGGAGCGGCCCGGTCGCCGTCCGGAGCGAGGCCGACGGTCTCGGGATCGCGTCGCATGAGGACCGCGAGCGCGTTGAGGACCACGAGGATCGCGGTGCCGAAGACGACGTAGGCCCAGCGCCAGCCGAGCCGGCTCACCAGGAAGTGGGCGACCGGGGGAAGCGCGAACGTGCCGAGGCTGCCGCCCGCGCTGGCCAGCCCGACCGCGAGCCCGCGCCGGCGCGTGAACCACTTGGCCACCGTGGCATTGCACGGCACGTAGGCGGTGGACATGCCGAGGGCGGCGACCGTGCCGTAGAGCACGTAGGGCTGCCAGAGCGAGCCGACACCGCTCATCGCGACGAGGCCCAGCCCGAGCAGCGCGCCGCCGATCGCGATGACGGTGCGGGGGCCCCAGCGATCGGTGAGCCGGCCCGCCACGAGAGCGAAGCCCGAGTACACGAGCGCGTACAGTGAGAACACCCCGGACAGGCTCGCACGGCTCCAGCCGAACTCGTCCACCAGGGCCGCGAAGAACACCCCGAAGGCGTACTGGGTGCCGTAGGCCATGAACAGGACGAGGCCGGCCGCCGCCACCACCGTCCAGCCGTAGAAGACGCCCTCGGGGCCCGGCGGGAGGCCGCGGCTACCGGCCGGCATCGTCGGGGCGCGGGCTCGTGGATCGCTCCATGTCCAGGATGGGCGGGACGGTGCCGGACGGCTGCGTGCTCTCCACGCGGACGATGCGGCTCAGGCGGCCGACCGCGTCCCGGATGCGCACCGCCGCGTTGCGGCACGTGCGCGTCCAGCTGCTCTCCTCGGTGCCGGGCGGTAGGCGATCCTCCAGCATCTGGATGTAGCCCATGATGATCGCGAGCGGGTTGTTGATCTCGTGGGCGGCGGCCTGGGCGAGCAGGTTGACCGAGCGGAGCGAGGCCGCTTCCCGGCGGGCCTCCTCCCCGGCCAGCCGCTCGGCCGCGTCGCGATAGATGATGATCTCGTAGCGCCGCCCGCGGTACGCAACCACGCGGCGCGTGGAGTCCACCGCGATCAGCCGGCCGGACGCGGTCTGGAACGGCACCCCGAGCGCCCGCGCGATCGATCCGGAGCCGTCCGTGGGCGCGGCGGCCGGGCCGTCCGCGGCCGGGCTCGGCCAGAACTCCCGGCTGTCGCGGCCCACGAGCTGCGCCCGCGAGAGCCCGGACAGGTCACGGTCGGCCCGGTTGCAGTCGATGATCCGGTGGCTGTCCCCGTCCACGACGCGCACCGCGTCGGTGGCGTCGTCGAGCACCGCACGAAAGCGCTCGCGCTCCTGGGCGAGCGCGCGCCGCTCGACGATGCTCGCCATCAGAAGCGCGATGGCCGGGATCCCGATCACGGTGAGGATCAAATAGGACGGCCACGCGCGCGCGAACATGGCGCGGCCTCGCTCTCCGAGCAGGCCGAATCCGCCGAAGGTGATGAAGAACGTCGCCACCGCCAGCACGAAGGCGTGGCGAACGCGTACCTTCTCGGCGACGCGCGCCCAGCGGTGGGAGAGCGCGGCCGCCGCCGCCACCGCGAGCAGGGTGACGACGCCCGCCGTCGCGCCGCTGCCGCCGAGCCAGACCCGGTAGGCCGCCGCGGCGAATGCCGCGATGAGGGCTGCCCAGCCGCCCTCGAACAGCCCGATGACCGCGACCGGGATCACGCGCCCGTCGACGAAGATCCCCTCGACGGTCTGGATGCGGGAGATCATGAGGATGATCGCGAGGCCCCCCCAGACCAGGCCCATCGCCGCGACCCAGAGCGGGCGCCGGCGGGGATCGTCCGGGGCGAACCAGCTGTAGGCGAGGGAGTAGAAGAGGACGCCGGAGACCACCGTGCCCGCGGCCTCGAGCAGGTGGTGATAGTCCATCAGCCCCGCCCGGAGGCGGATCGGCCGTTCGGCCGGGGCAAGAGCTCGCGGAGGAACTTGCCGGTGTAGGAGCCGCTCACCTGGGCGATCTGCTCGGGCGTGCCCTCCGCGACCAGCTCGCCCCCCGCGTCGCCGCCATCGGGCCCGAGGTCCACCACCCAGTCGGCGGTCTTGATCACGTCGAGGTGGTGCTCGACCACCAGCACCGTGTTGCCCGCGTCCACCAGGCGGTTCAGGACCAGGAGCAGCTTGCGGATGTCGTCGAGGTGGAGCCCGGTGGTCGGCTCGTCCAGGATGAAGAGATGGTCGGTGGTGAGCCGGGCGGACAGCTCCGCCGCGATCTTGAGCCGCTGGGCCTCGCCGCCGGAGAGCGTGGTGGCGGGCTGGCCGAGGCGGAGGTACCCGAGCCCGACCTCGCGGAGGACCTTGAGTCGCCGCTGCAGCACCGGCTCGGATGAGAAGAAGTCGACCGCCTCGTCGACGGTGAGCTGGAGGACCTGGCTGATGTCGCGGTTCTTGTACGTGACCTGCAGCACGTCGGCGCGGTAGCGGCGGCCCTCGCACTCCTGGCAGGTCACGTAGACGTCTTCCACGAAGTACATCTCGAGCTTCTGGAAGCCGTCTCCCTCGCAGGTCTCGCAGCGCCCGCCCGGCACGTTGAAGGAGAAGGCTCCGGGTCCCAGTCCCAGGGTGTGGGCGCGAGGCAGGCTCGCGAAGAGCCGGCGGATCTCGTCGAAGGCCTTCACGTAGGTGACCGGGTTGGAGCGGGGGGTGCGCCCGATGGGCTCCTGATCGATGAGGCGGATGCCCTTGAGATGCTGCAGGCCGCGCAGCTCGTCGTGGGCGCCCGGCACCGCGAAGTCCGCCTTGAAGTGGCGCGCCACCGCACGATAGAGCGTGTCGTGCACGAGCGTGGACTTCCCGGAGCCCGAGACCCCGGTCACGCAGGTGAGCGTGTTGAGCGGGATCTTGACCGTGACGTTCTTCAGGTTGTTCGCGCGCGCCCCCGCCAGCACCAGGGCCCGGCGCCCCGGCCGCCGGCTGAGGGGCAGGGGAATCGTGTCCCGGCCGCTCAGGTAGCGCGCGGTCAGCGAGCGC
This sequence comes from Verrucomicrobiia bacterium, assembly GCA_035493135.1. Classification (GTDB taxonomy): domain Bacteria; phylum Methylomirabilota; class Methylomirabilia; order Rokubacteriales; family CSP1-6; genus CAMLFJ01. Next base: position 2,555 of record DATJIR010000180.1, on the reverse strand, counting down.
GGATCCTTGCGGAACTCGTCCTGGGTGCCCGCGAAGACCACGCTCCCGCCCCGCTCCCCCGAGCCGGGCCCCATCTCGATGAGGTAGTCGGCGACCTCGATGAGCGCGCGGTCGTGCTCGACCATCACCACCGTGTTGCCGCCGGAGGCGAGCTCGCGGCAGAGCTCGGCGAGTCGGGCGGTGTCCCGCGGGTGCAGGCCGATGGACGGCTCGTCGAGCACGTAGAGCGTACCGGTGAGCTGGGCGCCGAGCTGGTTCGCGAGGTTGATCCGCTGGGCCTCGCCGCCCGACAGGGTCCGGGTCTGGCGCCCGAGGGTGAGGTAGCCGAGGCCGACCCGGAGGAGGAACGAGAGCTTGGCGCGCAGGAGCTTGAGCACGTCCCGCGCCACCGTGGCCTCCCACTCGGTGAGCGACAGGGTCGCGAAGAGCGCGTCGAGCTCCTCGACGGTCTTGTCGCCGAACTCGGCGATGCTGGCGCCCGCCACCCGTACCGCGAGGGCATCCGGGCGGAGCCGTCGGCCCTCGCAGCGCGGGCAGGGCGACTGGCTGCGGTAGCGCGAGAGGAAGACGCGGACGTGCAGCTTGTAACGGTAGGACTCGACCTCCTCGAAGAAGCCGCGGATCCCGGTGAGCCCGCCACCCCCGTCGTAGACCCAGCGGCGATCCTCCGCCGGCAGCGTGGCGTACGGCACGCTGGTGTCCACGCCCCGCTTCTTGGCCGCCTTCAGCAGCTGCTTCTGGTACCAGCGGCCGGAGGGATGCGACCATGGCTCGACCGCGCCGTCCGCGAGGCTCAAGGTCTGATCGGGCACCACCCGGGCCTCGTCGTAGCGCAGCACGTTGCCGAAGCCCTTGCACTCCGGGCAGGCGCCCAGCGGATGGTTGAAAGAGAACAGCAGCGGCTGGGGACGGCTCAGCGCGACGCCGCACGCCGGGCAGTGGAAGTCGCGGCTGACCGGCACCACGCCCCGCTCGAGCAGGTCCACCGTGGCGCGGCCCTCGCCCTCGGCCAGCGCGGTCTCGAGCGAGTCGGTGATGCGCCGTCGGCTGTCCGGCCCGATCACCACCCGGTCCAGCACCACCGACAGCCGCGCCGGATCGAGGCCGCCCGCCAGCCCGCCCGGGCGGCCCTGCGCCTCGGCCAGATCGAGCACCTCGTCGCCCGCCTTGACCCGCGCGAAGCCGCGCTGGAGCAGGGTGGCGAAGAGCACGCGGGGATCGCGGGCGGCGTCCGCGGGCAGGGGAAAGCAGATCATGGCCCGCGCGCCCGGATGATCGCGCAGCAGGCCGTCGGCCACCTGGTCGGCCGAGTCGCTCCGCGCCAGGGCCCCGCAGGTCGGGCAGTGGACGCGGCCGACCTTGGCGAACAGGAGCCGGAGGTAGTCGTGCAGCTCGGTGGCGGTACCAACGGTGGACCGCGCGGTGCGTACCGGGTTCTTCTGCTCGAGCGCGATGGCGGGGCGGATGTGCTCGATGCGGTCCACGTCGGGCCGGTCCAGGCGCTCGAGGAACATGCGGGCGTAGGTGGAGAGCGACTCGATGTAGCGCCACTGGCCTTCCGCGAACAGGGTGTCGAACGCGAGGGACGACTTGCCCGAGCCCGAGACCCCGGTGATCACGGTGAGCCGGTCGTGGGGAATGTCGACGGAGACGTTCTTCAGGTTGTTCTGCCGGGCTCCCTCGATACGGAGCCATACCGGCTGGGACATTCGAGCGATCCTCCTGAGATGGAAAGTCTACTCGACGGGCGGAGGCCCTTCAATAGCGAGCGCCCTCGCCGCCGCGCGGCGCTTGACAGCCGCCCCCGGGACCCGGTATGCTCCGGAACCGTAATGAGAACCATTCCTAAAAAGGTCGATGCGGATGGGGCGGAGGCGACCCTGCGAGCGCGCGGGCTCCGCCTCACCGGGCCGCGCCGCCTCGTGCTCGACGTGGTCCGCGCCACCGAATCGCATCCCACCGCGGAGTGGGTGCACCGGATGGTGCGGCGCCGACGGCCCCGGGTGAGCTTGGGCACCGTCTACCGCAACCTGCGACTGCTAGTCGCCCAGGGGCTGGTCAAGGAGCTGCCCGGGCCCCACGCCCGGTTCGACGGCAACCTCAGCGAGCACCACCACTTCACCTGCCTCGTCTGCGGCTCCATCAGCGACGTGCAGGGGCCGGCCACCGAGCCCCATTCCCGGGCCCTCTGCGGCCGGGTGGCCGCCCAGAGCGGCTTCAGCGTCACGCATCACCGGATCGAGTTCTACGGCCGCTGTCTCGAGTGCCAGCGCCGCGGGGGTCGGAGGGCCTCGCGCGGCCGGCGCCCGGCACCGTAGCCCGGGGAGACCCCGGGCCGCCGTCACCACCAACCGCGGTAAAGGAGGACGTCCCATGGCAGGCAAGGCTTTGAAGGGCTCGAAGAGCGTGGAGAATCTCAAGGAGGCGTTCGCGGGCGAGTCGCAGGCCAACCGTCGCTACCTGTACTTCGCACGCGTCGCGGACATCGAAGGCTTCCCGGACATCGCGGGCCTGTTCAAGGACACCGCGGACGCCGAGACCGGCCACGCCTTCGG
>DATJIR010000179.1:0-3180 GCA_035493135.1 Verrucomicrobiia bacterium | reverse complement strand
CCAGGAAGATCACCGCGCTCCACAGCCACCACCACGGACTCCACCGCATCAGGCCGTACACGATCTCCACCGCCAGCAGTCCCAGGGGGGCGCCGATCAGGGTCGCCTTCGCGGCGTCCCAGAGCCAGCGGCCGAGCGATTGGTGCAGGAGGCCGTAGCGCCGTGGGAGCCAGAAGCCGCTCAGCCATGCCAGGGGCAGGCTCAGCAGCCGGTGGCCGCCGGCCAGCACCAGCGCCACCACCGCGAGGGCGAGCCACCAGCGCGGGGTCCAGGCCGCGACCCGCTCGGCCAGACGCCCCGCCGCGCGCGTCTGCACGAGGACGACCAGGTAGGCCGCGGTGAGGAGCAGCTCGCCGAGCGACAGCGCGAGCTGGCGACGGTGGTAGGCGCGGGCCCGCGCGTCGGCGGGCGCCTCACTCGTGACCATGAGGCGAGTGTCCCACCGTTCGGGAGGCCGGCCAACCCGGCCGCTCGTTTGTGCTACACTGTGCGCCAATTCACAACCAGGGAGCCACCATGTTTCAGTCCGTCGAGGACGTCCAGCAGCAGTTCAAGAACGCCCGCTACATCGCCAACCGCCGGATCTCCACGGTGGTATTCCTCGCCGAGCGCATGGGCCGCCCGGTGCTCATCGAGGGGCCGGCCGGGGTGGGCAAGACGGAGCTGGCCAAGACGCTGGCCGAGGTGACGGCGCGGCATCTCATCCGCCTGCAGTGCTACGAGGGGCTCGACGAGGGCAAGGCCCTCTACGAGTGGAAGTACGCCAAGCAGCTCCTCTACACTCAGCTGCTCCGCGAGCGCATCGGCGAGCTGATCGCGGACGCCCCGTCGCTGCCCGACGCGGTGGCGCGGATCTCGGGCCAGGACGACGCGTTCTTCTCCCACCGGTTCCTGGCTCCGCGCCCGCTCCTGCAGGCGATCGAGTCCGCGGATCCGGTGGTGCTGCTGGTCGACGAGATCGACAAGGCGGAGCCGGAGTTCGAGGCGTTCCTCCTGGAGGTGCTCTCCGACTTCCAGGTCTCGGTGCCGGAGCTCGGCACGATCCGGGCCACCCAGATCCCGCTGGTGGTGCTCACCTCCAACAACGCGCGGGAGCTGTCCGACGGTCTCAAGCGGCGGTGCCTGCACCTCTTCATCGACTTCCCCCCCGCCGACGAAGAGCTCGCGATCATCCGCCTGAAAGTCCCCGAGGTCTCCGAGCGGCTGGCCCAGACCGTGGTCACCGCGGTGCAGCGCATTCGCGGACTCGAGCTGCGCAAGGCCCCGTCCATCTCCGAGAGCCTCGACTGGGCGCGCTCGCTCGTCATCCTCAACGCGGACACCCTCGACCGCGACCTGGTGGAGTCCACCCTCACCCTCCTCGTGAAGCACGAGAAGGATCTCGAGCGGGTCAAGGGCGCCCTCGACAAGGTGCTGGCCGACCTGGGCTAGTCGCCCATGAGCTGGTCCAGCCTCACCGAGTTCCGCGAGCTCTGGTTTCCGAGCCCGCGCATTCGCCTGCCCGAGCTCGGCCCCGGCGGCCCCGTCTTCATCGAAGGGGGACGCTGCATCTCCGGCGCGCTGGGGGAGTACACCAAGCTCTGGATCTCCGCGGCGGGACGCTGGCACTTCTACTACATCCACCCGTCGCCGCGCGACTTCTACCGCGTGACGATGCCGGAGGCGTTGCCGCACCTGCTGCACCCCGGGGAGATGACGGTGGAGACCTTCCGCCAGGGGCTCTCGTACAAGGTGGTCCTCGGCCTGCGCTGCAGCGAGGGACCGGTGCGGGTGCTGCACCTGGTGGGCGACGTGGCCGACGTCACGCGCGCGGTGGAGCGCGACGAGGACGCCCCGGCCGGTCCGCTCGGATGGAAGCTCAAGATGACCCACCTGATCGCACACGGCTCCTTCCACGGCCTGATCCGGCTGGAGGACGGCCGTCTCTACCCGATCAGCCGCGACGGCGGCGAGGACGTCTTCAAGTCCTCCTGGGTCCACTTCGCCAGGTGAGGGGCTAGATGGATCAGCGAATCCTCGAGTTCATCGGCGACCTGCGGCGGGCCGAGATGCGCATCTCCCCCAGCGAGGCGCTCGACGCCCTCGCGGCCTCGACCGAGATCGGGCTCGAGGACCGCGAGACCTTCAAGAGCGCGCTCGCCACCACCCTGGTCAAGGAGTCCCGGGACCTCGTCACCTTCAACCGGATCTTCGACCTCTACTTCCTCGACCTGCAGGCCCTGGGCGAGGGGCTCAAGAAGGCCCTCGGCCCGGAGGACCCGAAGATCCGGGAGATGCTCGAGCGGCTCACCGCCGAGGCGGGCATGGAGCTCGACGAGCTGACCGAGCTCATGATGCAGGGTGAGGGCAGCGACATGGAGATGGCCATCCGCCAGGAGGGCCAGGGCACCGGCCTCGAGCGGCTGATGTACTTCCTCCAGGTCGGCTATTTCTCCCGCCGCATCTACGACAAGTTCGACTGGGAGGCGATCGAGCGCGACCTCGACCGGATCATGCAGCTCCTGGAGTCAAAGGGCCTCGACCCGGGGATGGTCGCGCGCATCCGCAACTACCTCGACCTGCGCCTCGAGGCCTTCCGCCGCATGATCCGCCAGCACGTGGAACGCGAGCTGGAGCGCCGCGCCTACCGCCAGGGCGAGAAGCTCACCCGCGAGGTGCTCACCGACAAGCCGCTCTTCGCCCTCTCCGCGGACGAGGTGGCCCAGATGAAGGCGGTGGTCGCGCGGCTCGCCCGCAAGATCAAGGACGCCCTCGCCCTCCGGCAGCGCCAGGAGGAGAAGGGGCGGCTCGACTCGCGCCGGACCATCCGCAAGAGCCTGCAGTACGGCGGCGTGCCCATGGAGATCCGCTTCCGCCGGCGCCACCGCGAGAAGCCGAAGCTGGTCACGCTCTGCGACGTGTCGGACTCGGTGCGCAACGCCTCGCGCTTCATGCTGCAGCTGGTGTGGAGCCTGCAGGAGTGCTTCTCCCGCGTCCGCTCCTACGTGTTCGTCTCCGAGATCGCCGAGGTCACGCATGCCTTCAAGACCTATCCGGTGGATCGGGCCATCGAGTGGGCGCTCAAGGGCTCGCCCGTCGACTATCACTGCCGCTCGGACTTCGGATTCGCGTTCAGCCGCTTCACGAAGACCGAGCTCGAGTCGCTCGACCGCAAGACGACGATCCTCGTGCTCGGCGACG
>DATJIR010000178.1:0-2749 GCA_035493135.1 Verrucomicrobiia bacterium | reverse complement strand
CGCCGGCGCGCAGGTGCCCGACGCGGAGAACATCACGCGGCACGCGACTTCGCCGATCATGACGGGCCCGGTGATGGCGTCATTCGTGAGGTCGATGCCCGTCAGCTTGATCCCGGGGGAGGCGGCCACCGCGTAGCTCAGGAGCACGTCGCCCGGTCCGATCCCCGGAGTCGTGGACAGCTGATAGATCAGGTTCACGTTGGTGGGGGTGGCGGTGGAGCCGGTGCCGAGCCCCACCGTGGCGTTGGTGAATCCGGCGCTGCCGCTGACGGAGAAATTGGAGAAGGTGAGCCCGCCGAAGTCGCAGCCCGCGGCGGGCAGGAGCGTGACGTTGGTCACGTTGACGCAGCTGATCGCCTCGGCTCCAGTCGGGGCTACGGCCCAGCTGACGGCCAGGAGGGCCAGAGAGAAGAGAAGAAGAACTCTCGTGCGCATTGAGTACCTCCTTAGGCCCTCTGTCGAACCGCATGCTCGAGGGCTCATCCCCGGAGAGCAACGCGCGTGCCAGAAGACGGGAGGCGACTTATCGAGCGGTTAGCGTAGGAGCGAGAATATTTAACAGAGTAGCGTCGCCCGTTCGCTCACCGATTTTACCGGAGGCTACCGCGTAAGATCGACCAGGACGTGCTCCTCGCCGAACCAGATCGGAGAACGCGAGAGATCGATGAAGCGCTTCTCGTCCTCGAGCAGCTGGCGCCCCGCGTCGCGGCCCTCCTTGGTGGTGCCCGCGCGGGCGAAGTCGTCGACCGACTCCCACCACAGCTCGGCGACGCCGTCGAAGTCCTCCGGCGCGCCGCGGTGACGGCTCATCGCCTCGCTGAAGGCGGACGTCACGGTGTGCACCTGCACGTAGCGCTTCACCCCGAGGACGGGCGCGAGCCGGCGCACGAGCGGCCCGTGCGACTCGAGCCAGTAGCGCTGGAACTCCTGGCGGGAGAGGTGCGGGAGCCGGCGGAGGCAGAACACGAGCTTGATCATGGCGGGCCGGGCAGACCTTTCCGGAGGAAGTAGTGGGCGTGCCCCACCGGCCAGTCGTCGGCGCGGGCGTAGATCTCGTAGCCCTGCTTGAGGTAGAAGCCGGGAGCCTGGAAGCTGAAGGTGTCGAGGAAGACGTGGCGGCAGCTCCGCTCGACCGCGCGCTGCTCCGCCGCGGCCAGCAGCCGTTGCCCGTGGCCCTGGCCCCGCAGGGCGCGCGCCACCCAGAGGATCCGGATGTACATCACGCCGCCCCAGATCGAAGCCAGGAGAGCGCCCTGGACCTCCTCGCCGCCGTCCCGCAGGAAGAGGTTGACCGGGGAGTACTCGGTGAACCCGGTCACGCCCACGTTGTACATGTCGAGGTGATCGGTGACCGCCAGCTTGAGGCTCTCGGGGGCGTGGGGATCGGACTCGATGCGGAGCTCGGCCATGATGGTCGTCCCTTCTCCCCGGGCTTGGGCGCCGGGCGGGCGCAGGCTAGCACGGGGCGGGGAGGGCGGCAAATCCGGGGACGCCGGAGACTCGCCCGGCGGTCGCCTCATCGGGTAACATGCCGGGGGTGACGAGCTCCTCGCGTGACGCCGACGTGCTGGTGATCGGCGCCGGGCCCGGTGGAACCACGGCGGCCACCTTCCTCGCCCGCGGCGGCCTGCGTGTCGCCCTGGTCGAGCGCGAGGCCTTCCCGCGGTTCAAGGTCGGTGAGTCGCTCATCCCGACCTGCATGGACATCTGCAAGCGGCTCGGCGTCCTCGACCGGGTTCTCGGCCACGGCTTCCAGGTGAAGTACGGGGCGACCTTCCACGACCAGGAGCTCGGGATCGAGACCACCTTCGACTTCCGGCCCGGCCGGCCCTGGCCCTCGTTCACCCTCGACGTGCACCGCGCCGAGTTCGATCAGATCCTTCTCGAGCACGCGGTGTCCCAGCCCGGAGTGACCCTGCACCAGCCGGCCACCGTGGAGAAGGTCGTCTTCGACGCCGACGGGGTGACCGCGCGCCTCAGCGACCGCGACGGCGAGCGCGAGCTCCGGGCCGCGTTCGTGGTGGACGCGAGCGGGCGGGACGCCTTCCTGGCCGCGCGGCAGGGCCAGCGGAAGCCGCGGCCCGGGCTCGGCAAGGTGGCGATCTTCGCCTACTTCCGCGGGGCGCGGCGCTTCCCGGGCCGGTCGGAGGGCAACGTCCGCCTCTACATCTTCCCCGAGGGCTGGTTCTGGTACATCCCGCTGGCCCGCGACGAGACCAGCGTGGGCTGCGTGCTCCACCAGCGGGTGGTGAAGGCGCGGCGCGGCACGCTGCAGGCCCTGTTCGACGAGATGGTGGAGCGCTGCGAGAAGATCGCGGAGAACCTGCGGGGATCCGAGCGGGTGACCGAGCTCTACACCACCTCGAACTTCGCCTACACCATCGAGCCCATCACCGGCGACCGGTTCCTCTGCGTGGGGGACGCGGTGGCCTTCGTGGACCCAATCTTCTCGCCGGGCGTATTCCTCGCCATGCAGACCGGCGAGCTCGCCGCGGGGGCGATCCTGCGGGCGTTCCGCGCCGGCCGCTTCGAGGCCCGGCGCTTCCGCGGTTACGAGCGGGCGGTCCGCCGGGGCACGAAGCCCTTCGAGCGCTTCATCGAGTCGTACTACGACCGGGCCTTTCTCGAGGTCTTCATGCGCCCGAAGAACGTGCTCGGGGTGATTCCCGCGGTCACCGGCGTGCTCGCGGGCGGGTCGTTCGGCCTGCTCCCGAAGCACCTGCACGCCTCGCTCTGGTTCTTCCACCAG
>DATJIR010000177.1:0-9119 GCA_035493135.1 Verrucomicrobiia bacterium | reverse complement strand
CCGGGCCGCTGGCGGCCGAGCGCGGCGACGACCGCATCGCCCAGGCCTTCTCGGGCGTGCAGTTCACCACCGGCTTCCCGGACCGCGCGCCGATGCCGGTGACGGTGCCGCTGGCCGAGGGCTGGACCGCGGTCCAGGGCGCGAGCGGGCTGCTGATGGCGGTCTTCCACGCCCGTCACGGCGGTGGGGGGCAGGTCGTCGACATCGGCCTCTACCAGATGGGCCTGCGGCTGCAGGAAGAGGTCGTGGTCCGCCACGCGAGCTCGGGCGAGGTGGCGAAGCGCCTCGGCACCGAGTCGCCGGTGGTGGTACCGGCCAACGTGTACCGCACGCGCGATGGCGGGTGGGTCGCGGTCTCGGGCGCGGGCGATCAGCCGTTCGCGCGCCTCTGCGAGGCGATCGAGATGCCGGACGCGCCGAAGGACCCGCGGTTTTCCACCAGCGCCGCGCGCCTCCAGAACCGGGCGGCGGCGGACGCCCTGGTGGGCGACTGGATCGCGCGTCACGACCAGCTCGAGGTGGAAGCGCGTTTCGCCGCGGTCGGCGTGGCCGGCACCGCGGTGCGCTCGGTGGACGAGATCCTCGCCGACGAGCACGTGAAGGTGCGCCAGGCGCTGCTGCGGCTGACCTCCACCGGCGGGCAGGCGTTCGTCGCGCCGGCGGCGGTGCCGAAGCTGACGCGCACGCCCGCGGCGGACCCCGCGCGGGCGCCGCGGCTGGGGGAGCACACGGACGCGGTGCGCGTGGCGATGGCGGCCGCCCCGGCGCCGGCGTCCGCTTCCCCGGATCGTGCCGGCGCGCCCATGGCCGGCGGCGCGACCCCCGGCCCGCTCGCCGGCGTCCGCGTCCTCGACCTCTCCCAGTGGCTCGCCGGCCCCGCCGCGGCCGGGATCCTCGGCGACTTCGGCGCCGACGTGATCATGATCGAGCTGCCGCCGGCGGGCGGCGCCTCCGACACCTGGGCGCGCACGAGCCCGGGCACGGTGGTCACCAACCGCAACAAGCGCAGCCTGGCCCTGGACGTGCGCAGCCCGCGGGGGCGCGAGCTCTTCCTCGATCTGGCGCGCGTGTGCGACGTGATCGTCGAGAACTTCCGCCCCGGCACGCTCGAGCGCTGGAAGCTCGGCCCCGAGGTGCTGCTGGAGGCGAACCCGCGCCTGGTGCTGCTGCGCTCCTCCGGGTTCGGCCAGACCGGGCCCTACACCGGCCGCGCGGCCTTCAACCCGGTGGGCCTGGCCTTCGGCGGGATCACCTATCTGAACGGCTGGCCGGACCGGCCGCCGCTGCGCGACGGCGTGATGTCGGGCGACTACACCACCGCGCTCTTCAACGTGCTCGGCACGATGGCCGCGCTGCTGCGCCGCGACGTCGACGGGCGGGGGCAGGTGGTCGACACCGCCATGTTCGAGGCCGCGCTGAGGCTGACCGGCGACCTGCTCCCGGCACGGACCGCGCTCGGCCTCCGCCGCGAGCGCGCGGGCGGCGACTGGCCGCTCTACCCGGCGGGTCTCACCGTCGAGGCCGCCGACGGACGCTTCGTCGCCGTCTCGGCGGGCTCGGCGCGCGAGGTCGCCGATGCGCTCGAGCGCCTCGGGAGCCGGCCGGGCGCCGATGCCGCCGGCGCGCAGGAGGGGCTCGGCAAGCTCGCGGCGGGCCTCCCCGCCGACGTGGCGGTGGCCCGGCTGCGCGGCGCGGGCCTAGCCGCGAGCGTCGTCAACTCGGTCGCGGACCTGGTGCGGGAGCCGCACTGCTGGAGCCGGGGCGACCTGCTGCGGCTCACGCATCCGGCGCTGGGCGAGATCGTCACCCAGGGCATCGTGCCCGCTCTCTCCCGCACGCCGGGATGCGTCGCCGGCTGGTCCACGCGGCCGGGCTCCGACACCGAGGCCGTGCTGCGCGAGCTCCTGGGCTTCACCCCGGAGCAGATCCGCGAGCTCGCCGCCGGGGCCGCCCCCGGCTCCGAATGATCCGGCTCGCCGAGCGCACCTGGCCGGAGGTGCGCCGGCTGGCCCGTGACGCGCGTGCGGTGATCGTGCTGCCCCTGGGCGCCGTCGAGCAGCACGGTCCCCACCTGCCGCTCCTGGTCGATTGGCTCGGCGCCGAGGCGCTGGCCCGGAGCGTGACGCCCCACCTGGAGCGCGCCGGCTACCGGGTGATCCTGGCCCCCGCGCTCCCGTACGGCGCGAGCCCGCTCGCCGCCGCCTGGCCCGGCACCGTCTCCCTGGCCGGCGGCACGCTGCGGCGCGTGATCGTGGACGTGGTGGCGAGCCTCGCCCGCCACGGCTTCCGCCGCTTCGTGCTCGCGAGCTACCAGGCCGACCCGGCGCACGTCCGGGCGATGGGCGAGGCCAAGCGCGCGCTCCGCCGTCGTCGCGGAGCGGGCGCCCGCCGGCTCCTGATCCAGTTCGCTGGCTTCAGCCCCGAGGCGCCGAGCCGCGCCGCCATGCTGAGCCCCCGCGTGCTGCGGCTCTCGCGCAGCCCGCGTCCGGCCTTCGAGTGGCACGCGGGCGAGCTCGAGACCGCCCTGGTGCTCGCCCGGCGTCCGGAGCTGGCCCGCCGAGGCCTGATCCGTCGGCTGCCGCCGGCGTGGATCGACTACGGGGCCGCGCTCCGGAAAGGCGCGCGGACGTTCGAGGAGATCGCGCCCGGTGGGCTCGGCTACTTCGGCTGGCCCGCCGCCGCTCGCGCGGTGACCGCGAAGCGGGCACTGCGGCTGCGGGGAGGGCTGATGGCTCGGGAGATCTTGCGCGCGTTCGGCAAGCCGCCGGCGGGCGCGGTCCGTCGCGCCCGCCGGCGCTAGGCGGGAAGAAATGACGCGGTGTCGGCGCCCCCGGCGTCAGGGCGCCTGGTTCGCGGCCGTCTGGTACTCGCAGTAGCCCGGGATCAGGTTGCCGCGCCACCATCCTCCGCGGCGCTCGCAGATCACCTTCAGCTCGTCCTCGGTGTAGGTTGGCCCCGGCGGCATCGAGCCGCACGCGGTCAGGAGGCCCCCGGCGGCCGCCGCCAGCAGCGCGCCGATCACCAGGCGCCGCGCCACATGCTTCGTCGTGTCCACGATTGTCATCCCCTCTCGCTCTCCGGTCGACGCCCTTGAGATGCGGGCCGACCCCCGAAAGTGACAACCGAGGGATGCGGGGAGGGGTTCCCCGGGGTCGGGGGATCGGTCAGGCGGGGCTACCCGCGAGCGCGTAGGCCTGGTCGATCAGACGGACCGCGCGGGCGCAGTCGGCCACCGAGACCGGCGGGGGCGCGCCCCGCTGCCAGTGATCGAGGGCGTCGCGGACGGTCGTGAAGTAGGGGGCCTCGATCTCGGTGCCCGGCGTGACCTCGTCGCCCTCCGCGGTGGCGAGCTTCATCACGTTGTCCTTCACGGTCAGGATCGCGTCCCGGCCGGCGATCTTCCACTCGCCGTCGGTGCCCACGCGTGGGAAGCCATTACCGACCTCGACGGTGCCCAGGACTCCGCTGGTGGAGCGCAGCAGCACCGAGGCGTAGTCCTCGACCAGAAGGTCATGCGCCCGTCTGCTGATTTGAGCACCGGTCACGCGGGCGTCCTCGCCGGTCAGGTGCAGGAAGATGTCGAGGCCGTGCGGACCCAGATTGCGCAGGCAGCCCCCGCCGGCCTCGGCCGGATCGAGCATCCACGCGCAGTCCCACCCGGGATAGCGCGCGGGCCCTGGCCGGTTGATCCGCACGTAGATGTGGGAGAGCGGCCCGAACCGGCCCGCCGCGAGCAGCTCGCGGGCCCGGATCGCGAAGGGCTGGTAGCGCTGCGAGAGGGGCACCGCGGCGTAGGCCTTGAGGCGCGCCGCCTTGTCCGCGATGGACTGCACCTCGTCCGCGCTGACGCCCATGGGCTTCTCCATCAGGAACGGATAGCCCTGGTCGAGCAGGTCGTGGGCAATCCGCGCCATCTGCCGGTGCCGGCCCAGCGCCACGACGAAGTCGGGCTTCGTCTCCTTCAGCATCTGGTGGTAGTCGGTGAAGACGGCGGGGTTGCCCACCTCCGCGGCACGCTTGCGGGCGAGGCCCGCGTCGCCGTCCTGCACCGCGACCAGGGCCACGTCGGGCATCGCGACCAGGTGGCGCAGGTACGCCGCGTCGAAGAGGGAGTGCCAGTGGCTGACCTCGATACCGGCTACGCGAATGGTCATGGAGTCCTCGCTCGGGGATGCGAGTGACGACTCTAGCACAATCGGCTCGCAACATATGGGGGGGCGCGCGCCCCTCGCGCGGATGTATGGGGGGCGCGCGCGCGCCGCCGCCATACATGGGGCCGCGCGTGGCGGGCTACCGGTTGTATGGGGAATTGACCGATCGCGCGGCCGCGCGCGATGCTGCTGCGCATGATGACCACGCGTGATCTGGAAGCGTTCTTCAGCCGGGGCTGGAACCGCCACGACGTCGGGTGCCTGATGGGCTTCATGGCGGAGGAGTGCGTGTTCGAGAGCGCGAGCGGGCCGGAGGCCTGCGGCACGCGCAGCGTGGGGCGGGAGCAGGTGCGCCGAGCGTTCGCCCGCGTGTTCGAGGCCTTCCCCGACGTGCGGTTCGAGGCGACGCGCCACGTGGTGGCGGGCGACCGCGGGCTGTCGGAGTGGCGCTTCACCGGGACGAGCGCCGAGGGACGGCGGGTGGAAGTGGACGGCTGCGACCTCTTCACCTTCGTAGGCGACAAGATCGCGCGCAAGAGCTCGTTTCTCAAGACCCGCACCGGGTGACGGGCGGCCCGCGCGTCGCGGTGCTATGATCCGCCGAGCCATGGCCGAGACGGCGGACGCGATCATCATCGGAGCCGGCATCATGGGCGCCGCCACCGCGTATCACCTCGCGCGGCGGAAGCACGGACGGGTGGTGGTGCTCGAGCGCGACGGGGTCTGCTCCGGCTCCACCGCGCTGGCGTCGGGCGGCATCCGCCACCAGTACGCCAACCGGATCGGTATCGAGCTGACCCAGCAATCCATCGTGGTCTACGAGAACTTCGCGGCCGAGTTCGGGGTGGACCCCCAGTTCCGCCAGCACGGCTACCTGATCCTCCAGCAGACCGAGGAGGAACGCCGGCTCTACGCCGAGAGCGCGGCGACCCAGCGCGCGATGGGCGTCGACACGCGGGTGCTGGGCCCCGACGAGGTGCGCGCGCGGTGGCCGTACCTCCGCGCCGACGACCTGGTCTCCGCGACCTACTCGCCTCGCGACGGCTTCGCCGATCCCTACCTCGTCACCACCGCGATCGCGGCGCGGGCCCGGGACCTGGGGGCGGGGATCCGGACCGAGCACCCGGTGGTGGGGATCGAGCGCGTCGGCCCGCGGATCACGACGGTGCGGACGCCGCGCGGCGACTGGGAGGGGCCGGTGGTGATCATCGCGGCGGGCTGCTGGTCCGGCCAGGTCGGCCGCCTCGCCGGCGTCGAGATCCCGATCTTCCCGCGCCGGCGGTGCAAGTTCATCACCGCGCCGCTGCCCGCCGAGCGGATCCCGCTCGAGACCCCGTTCATCATCGATCATCACGCCGGCTTCTCGATCCGTCGCGAGGGGGCGGGCGTCATGGTCGGTTACGGCCGCAAGGGCGAGGCGAGCACGTTCGACACCACGCCGGACTGGGCCCTGGTGCCGGGAGTGGCCGAGCGCGCGGTGCGCCGGGTGCCGGCGCTGGCAGACGCGGAGGTCATGCGGGCCTGGGTCGGGCTCTACGAGATGACGCCCGACCAGATGGGCATCCTGAGCGCGCTGCCCGGCGCCGACGGCCTCTTCGTGATCGCGGGCTTCAGCGGCCACGGCTTCATGCACGGCCCCATCGCGGGCCAGCTCATGGCCGAGCTGGTCGTCGACGGGCGGGCCCACACCGTCGACGTGGCCCCGCTCGACATCGAGCGCTTCCGCCGCGGGGAGAGCCCGGTCGAGGTGATGACGTTCGTCTAGGCCGCCCGCCTAGAACGGGGCGCGCTCGCCCTCCGGGATCGGGGTGTCGAACGCGAAGAGCACCCCCGCGATCATGCGGTACTGGCCGGCCAGAGTCACCAGCTCCATGAGCCCGGTGATCCCCAGCTCGCCCTGCACCGCGGCCTGGAGATCTGCCGGGATCGACTCGTAGGCCAGGACGTGCTGCACCACCCGGGCCGGACGGGCGTAGCGTGCGGGCAGCGCGGCGAGGTCGCCCCGCGTCCGCACCCGCTCGATCACGTCGTCGGCGAGCCCTTCCTTCCGGGCCACCTTCGCGTGGGCGATCCACTCGTAGCCCTGGCCCACCGAGCGCGCGGTGATCAGGATCGCCAGCTCGCGGATGTCGCCGGGCAGCGTGCCGCCGAAGCGGAGGTACTCGCCCAGGTCGCCCACCCGCTCGGCCAGGGCGGGGTGGTGCATGAGCGAGGCGAAGGGGCCGCGCACCGCCCCACGCTTGGCGGTGATCTTGTCGTAGACCTGCTTGGCCGCGGGGGTGAGCGTGTCGAGCGGGTCGGGCAGTCTGGCCATGGGGGCTCCTCCTCCCCCGGGAATATAGACGATCGCCTCCCGGGCCGCTCCCACGCCTTGACAAGGGCGCGGCCCCGGGCGCAGTCTTGGCCCGCCCAATGACCGGCGCGCTCCAACGGGGACGCGCGACAAGAGAGGCCAAGAGTAAGGAGGATGCGATGAAGCAGCCCTGGAGACCGCGGGTCCTGATCGGGGTCGTCATCTCGCTCGTCATCGGCGCCGTCGTGCTGGCCGGCGCGGGAGCGTTCGTCGCGCGGGCCGCCGACCCCATCAAGATCGGCTTCGGCATGGCGCTGACCGGCGGGCTCTCCGCCAACGGCAAGCCGGCCCTGCTCGCCCTGCAGATCTGGAAGGACGACGTCAACAAGAAGGGCGGTCTCCTCGGGCGCCCGGTGGAGCTGGTGTTCTACGACGACCAGACCAACCCCGCCACCGTGCCCGGCATCTACTCGAAGCTGCTCGACGTGGACAAGGTGGACCTCGTCACCTCCGGCTACGGCACCAACCTCATCGCGCCGCTCATGCCGATCGCCATGGAGCGCAAGCTCATGATCATGGGGATCTTCGGGCTGGCCAACAACGAGAAGTACAAGTACCCGAACTACTTCCAGATCTCGCCCAACGGTCCCGAGCCGGAGACCAGCACCGCGCTCGGATTCTTCGACCTGGCCGCCCGGCAGAACCCGAAGCCCCAGACGGTGGCGATCGTGGGGGCGGACGCCGAGTACCCGCAGAACGCGCTGGTGGGGGCGCGCGAGCTGATCAAGAAGTTCGGCTTCAAGACCGTCTACGACAAGACCTATCCGCCCAGCACCACCGACTACACCCCCATCGTCCGCGCGATCAAGGCCACCAATCCCGACGTGGTGTTCGTGGCCTCGTACCCGCCGGACTCGGTCGGCATGCTGCGCGCCGCCCACGAGGTGGGCCTCCAGCCCAAGCTCTTCGGCGGCGGCATGGTGGGTCTGATGTTCACGAGCATCATGACCAGCATGGGGCCGATGCTCAACGGCGTCGTGAACTACGACTTCTGGGCCCCGGAGCCGACGTTCCTCTCGATGCCCGGCATCAAGGAGTTCTTGAAGGAATACCAGGCCCGCGCCGAGAAGGCGGGGGTCGATCCCCTGGGCTACTACCTGCCGCCCTACTCGTACGCGACCGGCCAGGTGCTGGCCCAGGCCATCGAGGCCACCAAGGGGCTCGACCAGCAGAAGCTGGCCGACTACATCCGGGCCACCGAGTTCAGCACCATCGTGGGCAAGGTGAAGTTCGGCAAGAACGGGGAGTGGGCCAAGGGGCGCACCCTGATGGTCCAGTTCCAGAAGATCCAGGGCACCGGGATCGATCAGTTCCGCGGACCGGGCAAGAAGGTCGTGCTCTATCCCGACGAGTTCAAGTCCGGGAACATCATCTACCCGTACTCGGCGGCGAAGAACTAGCGCGAGTCGCTCCCTGTTCTCCTGGGACCTGCTGGCGAACGCGCTCGTCGCCGGACTGCTGCTCGGGGGCTTCTATGCCGCGGTGAGCCTCGGCATCTCGCTCATCTTCGGGCTGCTCGACGTCGCCAACATCGCGCAGCCCCCCTTCCTCATCCTGGGCTCCTACTCCGCCTACGTGCTGAACGGCACGTTCGGGCTCGATCCCATCCTGGCCGGGCTCCTCTTCACCCCGCTCTTCTACCTGCTGGGGGCCGCGGTCTACCGTGTCTACTACAGCAGCTTCGAGCGGCGAGGGGAGGAGTCGCTCCGCGGCCTCGTCTTTTTCTTCGGGCTCCTCTTCATCATCGAGGTGAGCCTCAGCCTCAAGTACGGGGTGGACTACCGGCTGGTGGAGGCCTCCTACATCGGCAAGTCGATCGAGCTGGGCAGCGTCGGCATCGCCTACCGCCTCCTCGTGCCGTGCGTGGTGGGGCTCGTCATGACCGGGGCGCTCTACCTCTTCCTCGGCCGCACCTTCTACGGGCGCGCCATCATGGCGGTGTCGCAGGACAGCGGGGCCCTGCGGCTGATGGGGGCGAACCCGGTCCGCATCAAGACCATCGCCTTCGGCATCGGCATCGCGGCGGCGAGCCTGGCCGGCGCGCTCCTGATCATGATCGGCCCGGTGGTGCCGTCGAGTGACCGCGACTACATCGGCCGGATGTTCGCCATCACGGTCCTGGGCGGCATGGGCAGCATCGGCGGCACTCTGGTCGCCGCGGTCATCCTGGGGGTGGTCGAGAGCCTGATGGGCACCTTCTTCGGCCCCTCGTGGTCGCTCGCGGTGTCCTTCGGGATCTTGCTGATCGCGCTCGCGGTGCGCCCCGCCGGCCTGTTCGGGCGCTAGAGGCGGGCTGATGAAGAAGGCCGCCGAGTCGTTGGGGGTGGGGTAGCGATGCGTCGCACCGGGATCGTCCTGGTGGTGGCCGTCGCGATGGTCGGCGCCGGCGTGCTCCTCGCGTCGGCCAAGGTCAACCCCTACATCTACTTCGCGGGCTACGTGATCCTCCAGTACGTGGTCATCGCGACGGCGTGGAACATCCTGGGCGGCTACGCGGGCTACGTGAACTTCGGCACTCCCGCCTTCTTCGCCCTCGGCGCCTACACCGCGGTGTTCCTCGTCCAGACCGTGCGCCCACCGCTGCCGCTGCTCATCCTGGCCGGCGGCCTGGTGTC
>DATJIR010000176.1:0-5715 GCA_035493135.1 Verrucomicrobiia bacterium | reverse complement strand
CTCCGGTCGCGCCGGCCGACTCGCCCGCCCCGATGCGCCACTTCTCCCCCGCGGCCACCGCGATCTATGCCGTGCTCTCCGCGGCGCTGGTCGCGTTCTTCTACCTCAGCTGGGGGTCGCCCCTCGGCAACCTGGAGCACGCCGAGGAGTCGCTCGAGCGCCTGGTCTCGCGCGAGATGGATCTCCGCCAGGCCTTCGAGCACGCCCCGCGCTGGGAGCGCCGCCTCTACGAGCTGACCGGCTCGGACCCCGAGAGCTTCGACGACGCCATCGCCCGCTACGACGAGTTCGTCGACGACCAGCGCTCCGCCCGCTCGGACCTGGACCTGGCGGTGCTGCTGGGCGAGTCCGGGCTGCTCGAGCGGGCCGGCGACCTCATCGAGGCGCTCGACGGCACCGAGAGCGCCGGCGCCAAGTACAGCCGCTGGCTCGAGGCGGCCTACCTCGACGCGCCCTCGGCCGAGGAGGCCGCCGCGCTCGTCGAGGAGATCCGGCGCGACCTGCCGGGCGACTGGTTCATCGACACCCTGGTGCGCCGCATCGCGACCCGGGTGGACGACCAGGCCCTGCAGGCGCAGGCCGAGGCCGCGATCGACGCGCGCGGCCGCGCGCTACTCACCCGGGTGCGCGCGCTGACCGGCACCGGCGCCGCGCTGCTGGTGCTGAGCGTGGTGGTGGCGTGGCGCTTGCGACGCTCCCGGCGCGATCCGCGAGTGGCCGATGCGCCGCTGCCCCCGCCCTGGCGGGGCCTGGACGGCGCCGGCCTCTTCTTCCGAGCGGCCTTCGCCTACCTGCTGATCCCGGCCGCGGTCGTGCTGCTGCTGCCTCGCATGCCCCCGGTCACCGCGGTCATGGGGCTGGTCGGCGGCCTGCCGACGCTCTGGTGGGCGCGGCGCTATCTGCACGCGAGGGGCCGGACGCTGCGCGAGACCTTCGGCCTTCGACCGCGGGCCGGCCGCCTCGCGCGCCTCCTCGGATGGGGTCTCGTGCTCCTCGCGGTCTCGATGGTGGGCGAGAGCCTGCTCTACGCGGGCCTGAGCGCGCTGGGCGTCAGCTCGCACTGGGCCGACGGCTTCCTGGAAGAGTTCCTGTGGGGCTCCCCCGCCGCGGTCGCGGCCGGCACCCTCGACGGCGTGGTGTGGGCCCCCATCTTCGAGGAGCTGGCCTTCCGCGGCCTCCTCTACCCTACCCTGCGCCTCCGCCTGCCCGCGTGGCTCGCCGCGCTCGTGAGCGCGGCCATCTTCGCCGGCGCCCACGGCTACGGCCTCCAGGGCTTCGCGGCGGTCACCTGGAGCGGCATGGTGTGGGCGCTCGGCTACGAGCGCACCCGCAGCCTGCTCCCCGGCATGCTGGCCCACGCCGCCAGCAACCTGCTCGCGACCTCGAGCTTCCTCGTGCTCCTGCGCTTCTAGGGTCCACCGCGCCGGCTCAGGCGAGCGAGGTATCGACCACCGCCAGGCGGTCGCGGCCGGGCGCGTAGCGGACCTCGCGCACGCCCAGCATCCCCCGCAGCTCCTCCACCGGCACCTTGACCGGACCCGGCCCGGTCCCCACCCCGGGCGCCGGCTGCGGGAACGCGGTCGACCGCGCGGTGTGGAACGTGACGTTGCCCTCCACCTTCTGCATGATCTGGTGGATGTGGCCGTTGAGCACGGTCACCGAGCCGAACCGCTTGAGGTAGGCGAGCGCCTGTGCCCCGTCGTCGGTGACCCAGCCCCACTGCGGGTACACCGCCCAGAGCGGCACGTGGGCGAAGACCACGACCGGCGTGCTGGCCGCGAGCGGGGCCACGTCGCGCTCGAGCCACTCGAGCTGCTCGTGGCCCAGGCTGCCGAGCTTGCCCGCCTTGAAGTTGAGCACGTTCACGAGCCCCACGAAGTGCACCCCGCGGTAGTCGAAGCTCTGCCAGCCGCGCCCCGAGCCGCCCGCCGCGAAGCGGTTCAGGTACTCGGTGCCGCCGTCCGCGAACACGTCGTTCTCCCCGGGCACGTAGAACGTGCGCTCGACGCCCACGCCCTTGAGCGCCTCGCTCACCGTGTCGAACGCGCCCGCCTTCTGCGCGTGGGTGATGTCGCCGGTGTGGATCACGAAGGCCGGCTTGGGGTCGAGCGTCTTGATGCGCGCGAGGGCGGCCTCGAAGGTGCCCATCGCGTCCGGGTTCGCCGCGCCCTTGAACCCGATGTGGGTGTCGCTGATCTGGACGAAGCTCCAGGCCTCCCCCGCCCCCTCGGCCTGGGCGCGGCCCGGCCCGAGGGCGCGGGAGCCCGGCACGCCGCCCACGACCGACCAGACGAGCCCGGTGCCCGTCCACGCCATGCACTGCAGGAAGCCGCGTCGATCCAGCCCGCGCTCGTCGCTCATGAGCCACTCCTCTCCGGCGTCACGACCACCTTGCCGGTCATCAGGGGATGCAGCGTGCAGAAGTACTCGTAGGTCCCGGGCTTCGTGAAGGTGTAGGAGAACGTCTCGTTCGGGTCCAGCCCGGGAGACCGGAACGTGTCGACGGTCGACGTCACGGTGTGGGTATCGTCGTCGTGGTTGACCCAGGTGACGGTGGTCCCGGCCTTGACGGTCACGGACGGCGCGTTGAATCCCTGGTCGCGGATCTCGACCCGCGCGCTTTCGGTTTGGGCCGGCGCCGCGGCCGGCCCCGCCAGCAGCAGCGCCGCCATCACAAGCAGTGCTCTCATGATCGATCCCTCCTCGCCGCTGCCAACGCGGCCCCGGGCGATTCGTTCCCCGGAACGAATCGGGGCCCCGGGCGTTGCGGTGGGTGGGACGGACAGCGATGGCGGAGTGACGTGAACGGGGCCTATGATCTCGGCATGGCAGACGAGCGGAGGGCCGACGTCGCGGCGCTCGGGCGCGAGGCCCTGGCGTACGCGGACACGCTCTACAACCTCGCCCGCTACCTCACCCGGAGCCCGACCGACGCGGAGGATCTCGTGCAGGAGACCTACGCCCGGGCGCTCTCGGCCGTGCACCAGTTCACCCCGGGGACCAATCTCAAGGCGTGGCTCTTCCGCATCCTGCGCAACACCTTCCTCAGCCAGTACCGTCACGAGCGCCACAACCCCACCGTGGGCGGGCTCGACACGGTGGTCGCGGTCGCGCCGGGCGCGGAGCCCGCACAGTGGCTCCTCGGCGACCTCGAGCTCGACCGGCTGCGCAAGGTGGTCGGCGAGGAGATCGAGCGGGCCCTCGCGAGCCTGTCCGAGGAGGCCCGCACCGTGATCCTGCTGGACCTCGAGGGGCTGACCGAGGTCGAGGTGGCGCAGGTCGTCGGGTGCGCGGTCGGGACCGTGAAGTCCCGGCTGTCGCGGGCGCGCGCGGCCCTGCGCGAGAAGCTCCGGGACTACTCGCGATGACCTGCGACGAGGCGCGCGAGCTCCTGCTGGACGCTCAGCGCGGACGCCTGCCCGCCGACCGGCGCGGCGTGCTCGAGGGCCACCTGGCCTCGTGCGAGGCCTGCGCCCACGAGGCGGCGGCCGAGGCGCTCCTGAGCGACGCCCTCGAGGGGCGCCTGCCCCAGCACGCGGCCCCGCGGGCGCTGAAGCGCCGGCTCGCCGCGGCGTGGCCGGACGGCCCCGCCGCGGAGCCAACGCCCCGGTGGTGGGCGGGCTGGCGCCGAGCCCTCGTGCCCGCGCTCGCGCTGGGCGTGCTGCTGCTGGCCGCGCTCCCGCTCTACTACGCGCGATCGAATGGCCCCGGCGCGCCGATGGTGACCGAGGCGGTCAACGATCACCTGCGCCTGCTGTCGAGCCAGCACCCCCTCGACATCGAGAGCGGCGGCATGCACCAGGTCAAGCCGTGGTTCGAGGGACGGCTCGACTTCGCGCCGGTGGTCCGCTTCCTGGGCGACGACGACTTCCCCCTCCGGGGAGGCGCGGTCGGCTATTACCTCGACCGGAAGGCCGCGGTGTTCGTGTTCCACCGCCGCCTGCACGTGGTGACCCTCCTGGTCTTCCGGGCCGACGGGCTGCCGTGGCCGAGCCGGGGGCTCGACCGCATCGGGCCCGTGAACGCGCAGGTCACGACGTCTCGAGGGTTCAACGCGATCCTGTGGCGCGAGGGCGAGCTCGGCTACTCCCTCGTGTCCGACGTCGACCTGCCGGACCTCGTGCGGCTGCTCGGGAAGCTCGCCGCCACGTCCTGATCGGCGTGCACCACCGCGCCGCCCACGAGGGAGAGCACCGGCGCGATCGAGGCGATCCGCTCGGCGGGACAGGTGAACACGTCCTCGGAGAGCGCGATCAGGTCGGCGCGCTTGCCGGGCTCGAGCGATCCCAACTCGGCCTCGCGCCCGATCGACCGCGCGTTCCAGATGGTGAACGCGCGCACCGCCTCGTCGCGGGTCATGCGCTGCGCGGGCTGCCAGCCCGGGTCTCCGCCCTCGCGCGGCGCCCGCGTGACCGCGGCGTGGATGCCGTGGAACGGATTGGCGTCCTCCACCGGGAAGTCCGAGCCCCCGGCCAGGTAGGACCCCGAGTCGAGCACCGAGCGCCAGGCGTAGGCGCCCGCGAGCCGCTCGGGGCCCAGGCGCTCGCCGGCCCACCGCATGTCGGAGGTGCAGTGCGTCGGCTGCATGCTCGGCACCACGCCCAGCCGGGCGAAGCGCGGGATGTCGGCCGGGGCCAGGATCTGGGCGTGCTCGACCCGCAGCCGGGGCCGCGGCCCCGCGGCGGCCAGCACCCGCTCGAACACGTCGAGGACCAGCGTGTTGGCGCGGTCGCCGATCGCATGGACCCACACGTGGAAGCCGAGTGAGGCCGCCTCGCGGGTGAGGCGCAGGACCTCGTCCGGCGGCACGAGCACGAGGCCGGTGTTGCCCGGATCGTCGCAGTAGGGCGCGTGGAGCGCGGCCCCGCGCGAGCCGAGCGCGCCGTCGAGCCAGAGCTTGATCGCGCCCACCGTGAGATACCCGTCGCCCACCGACTCGGGCCGGCCGCGCTCGCGATACTGCCCCCACGCCTTCTTGCCGCTGAGCGCGGCGAACACGCGGAACGGGAACCGCCCGCGGCCGATCAGTCGCGTGTACGAGGCGACCGCGGCCAGGTCGAGGCCGGGCTCGTGCGCGCCGGTGAGCCCCTTGGCCAGGCACTCCGCGACCACCGTCTCCACCGCCTCGTCGAAGCGCTCGTCCGAGGGCGGCGGCACGAGTCCGCGGATCAGGTCCTGCGCGAGATCGATCAGGAGCCCGGTCGGCTCGCCGCGCTCGTCCTTCACGATGCGCCCGCCCGACGGGTCGCCGGAGGCGCGCGTGATGCCGGCGCGCTCGAGCGCGGCCCCGCTGGCCCAGGTCGCGTGGCCGTCCACCCGCACCAGCGCCACCGGGTGGCCGGGCGCGGCGCGGTCCAGCGAGGCGCGCGTCGGGAAGGCCTGGCCCGGCCAGCGGGTCTGGTCCCAGCCGCGCCCGGCGATCCACTCGCCCGGGCGGAGCCGCGCGGCGGCCGCGGCCACCATCCGCGCGATCTCGTCCTCGGATCGGGCGCGCGCCAGGTCGAGCTCGAGCCGCGCCCGGGCGAGCAGCATGAGATGGCCGTGCGCGTCGACCAGGCCGGGCAGCACGGTGCGGCCGCCCAGGTCGACGGTGGGCTCGCCGACGGCCGGGTTGACGTCGGCGCGCCGCCCGGCGAAGGCCACGCGCCCGTCGCGGACGACGACGGAGTCCACCACCGAGCCGGCGGCGTCCATCGCGTGGATCCGCCCGTTGGT